>PKED01000126.1 GCA_002863155.1 Sphingomonadaceae bacterium
ATAAGAATCATCAGTTGGACTCGGTGCAGGATCGTCGTTGTTTCCACCATTCTTCTCGTATTCAGGACTCGTAGACTTCTTTATGGGGGACTCTATAAGTTTCAAGAAGTCATCATAGGCTACTAATGGAGGTTCACCCGTGTTGCCCATTTGAGTCTTGACCTCCTTCAGTTGCGCCTCCAAGTCTGCCCGTTTCCGTTGTAGGTAAGTTCGGTAGATAAAATTGTGGAGCACATTGAGCCCGTAGCAGTTTCGTAAACATGTTGAAGCAAATTGCAGCACAACTTTATCTTTAGGGACAGGTTTGAGAATTGCTTTGACCAAGTTTTCTATATCCTCAAACTCGGGTGGTTTCTCTTGCAAATCACGAAAATTAAAGAGAATACAAAGACAGACAGGTTCTACCGATTGGTTTGAATCGGCTTCATCTTCTCCATCTCCTTTGCTATAGCCCAAATGAAGCATGTGGCGATTAAGTACATTGACGATAAATGCTCTAGTCTTCTCAATGTCGTGCCGAGGACTTGTCAGTAGAACACAAAAATCTACCTTTTCTTGCACACTCCGGGAAGATCGTACATGTAATTGGATGCGATCCCAAGATGGTTTTTCGGCGGGAGGCATATACGGAATCATAATCGATGACAAGGCTTTTTTCTTCGCGTTTGTTTCTTCGTACGGATCGTTGCCTTTGAGTCTCTGCAAAAGTGTATACTTCCCGGTCGAAGGTCCTCCCAAAATCAACCCATTTAGTCTCTTTATTTGCTTAGACTTCGCCACTCGACGCCTTGATGATTGAGAACCTTCATGTGTCTTCCGTCTCGGCCTCGGGGACGGGGAATTTCCATGAGAAGGGGATGGATGCGTCTCTGTACTCGGAGGGGTGTCCTCGTACAATATTGATTCCGTCGTTCCCATGTTAAGAACTCTAGCTTTCTGTGTACGATTCGTACCAAACAGGTGGGATATTTTCACAGGCCAGCTCTGTCATGCGGAAAGCCTTTATGAGTTCACAGGAAAACGTGGTTTGTTGAAAAGAAAATAAGTTGGCAGGCCTTTGGACGAGGCCATGGCGACGGTTTGCATAATCACGTTCAGGACCGATGGGAAAAAATCATCGATCCCTCGATCCACCAAATACAACTATCTTCTGGAACGGAACCACTATGTACGAGTATACGGTATACGTACTGTACATACTGTACTGCACCGAAACGGTACGCCTACTTACGTACATATCATGTATAATACTCCTATGTACTGTCTGAGTACGTATATAGCGGTATACTGCATATATTGTATCTGGTACGACCATGCAATTGCGCCTCCTGGAGGAAACTTCACGATTCAGAAACTCGTGATTGATATCCTAGAAGCCTCACAACTCACAACCAACAACCGTTCTTGCAGAGAAGACCGCTTTTGATCGGCACAAAAACTCTTGACAACCGCTAGAGAACCTGAATAAGAAAGCAGTGACCCACAAAAGAACTAAACGAAAATGTCGAATTCAGCGATACAAGCCAAAGCTAACGCCCTGAATGCAAAGATGGAGGGAGAAGCAGGTGCGGTTTTGGAAGGTATCGAGAAAAATCTATTGCGAAAGGTCGCTCGAGAATCCTTCGCGTGTGCTGTAAAGTGTTATGACAAGGCAGGATCGACGGGCCCTTCCAATGCTCTCGAACAATGTGCTCGAAATTGTCAAGTCCCATACCAACAAGCTCAGTCACTTGTACAAAATGTAAGAATAAAGTCCTTTGTGGGAAAATGTTGTCCCTGCCAATTGATGAAAACTCATCTTCCAACCCTTCCCCAATTTGAATATCAGGAAGTAGCGCAATTCCAGAATAGATTGAATCGTAACATGCAGGAATGCCAAGAAAAGGCTCGGGACATGATTACACCAGGAGGGCAAGTTGATTCCAAGATTGAGAATGCTTTGATAAATTGCATGTCGAAACAGGTTGACGAGCATATCAAACTTCTGAAGCCCATGAACAACAGAATTTCCGGTGCATTGAAAAACTTTAAGTAAGGGAATATATAGTGAGAAAAATATTTTCTTTACTTTTGAATCTTGGAGGAGACCATTGTATTTTGGCCGCCGGAACCTATAGTTTTGTTACCAAGAAGCACGTTTGTTTCCTAGATTCAATCCATTACTGTTGATGGAAATGTAGATATACGATCCTCCGGTAACAACCAAGAGAAACAGAAACTAAAAATGTCTTCCAAAGTACTGTAATCAATCTATACCATTACAATGCCAGAGCAATATCCTTAATATTCTCCAGCGGGGAACCCTGAACATGTAGCCATGTGTTCCACCTTATTCCCCTGAAGTGTAAAGCTGACCTTTAATTTCAACATCAAATTTTTGGTCCCCAGCATTGAATTTGTAACTTTGATTTTTTGAGTCACCAGTTTCGAAGTATTTGCTCCTGTGACCGGAACAGTTGTTGACGATGGTGGTTCCATCTCCATAGTCACGTATTTAGGTACAGCACATTGTAGATTGAAACCATAGAGAGCGTCCGGGGCTGCGTTTTTGCACGTTGCAACGAGGACAGAGACTTGCTTATTCCAAACATCAGGCTTTGAACATTCGAATTCAACTGTCAAACCACTGTGTGTGAACGCAGAAACGATGACAGAACTACTGTCTGCAGCGGGGGCCGCGGCTGGAGCTGCGGCTGGTACTGCTGCCGTCATTGGTTGTTGAATAGAAGCCACAGCTGGGCCAATCTGTGTTGCCATCGATTCTCCGAGCGCACCTTGCTGCGTTGGTGGAGGGGCACCAAAGATATCGAGCGGATTTGGGACAGAGGGTGATGGGGTGGGTGTTGAGGCTGGTGCCGCGCCAAAAAGATCCAAAGGATTCGATACAGCTGGTGCACTTTGTGTTGGAGGTGGCGCACCAAATGGATCATATGATCCGCCGGTTCGCGCTCGCGCTCGCTCTGGCGAGCGTTGCTCCAGCTGCCTTTGCCGGCGCACCGGAAACACCCGTCGCCAAGGTACAGACGCGCCACGTCACCCAGACCTATCTCCGCGCGGCTCCCGGCAAGCGCGATACATTGGTCGCCTATATCAAGGCCAACTGGTTCGCGATGGACCGCATCGGCATCGAACGGGGCCTGTTTACAAGTTACGCCCTGTATGAACGCGCCGATAGCGATCCCGCCGATTGGGACGTGATCGTCGCGGTCGGATATCCAACCCTTCAGGGCCATGATGCGCCGGGCGTTGCCGATGCCTTCAAGGCGATCCGCGCAGCACATCGCGAAATCACGATCGGCGGCCAGAGCTTTGCCGATCTCGGCACGATCGTTCGTCACCACACTCTTACCCTCGTGCAGCAGGGCAGCTAAGCCATGTATAAATACGACACTTACGATCAGGCGATCGTCGATGCCCGGGTCGAGGAATTTCGCGATCAGGTGAACCGCCGCCTGTCGGGCGCGCTGAGCGAGGACCAGTTCAAGCCGCTGCGGCTGATGAACGGGCTCTATCTTCAGCTCCACGCCTATATGCTGCGCGTGGCCATCCCCTATGGCACGCTGTCGGGCGCGCAGATGCGCATGCTCGCGCACATCGCCCGCAAATACGACCGCGACTATGGCCATTTCACCACGCGCCAGAACATCCAGTATAATTGGATAAAATTGGCGGAAGCCCCTGATCTGCTTGCCGAACTTGCAAGCGTCGAGATGCACGCGATCCAGACCAGCGGCAATTGCATCCGCAACATCAGTTCGGACCAATATGCCGGCGCCGCCGCCGACGAGGTCGCCGATCCGCGCCCCTGGGCCGAATTGCTGCGGCAATGGTCGAGCTTCCACCCCGAATTCAGCTATCTGCCGCGCAAGTTCAAGATCGCCGTCATCGCGTCGGACGAGGACCGCGCGGCGATGCGGCTGCACGACATCGGCATCCAGCTCGTCCGCCGTGACGGCCAGCTCGGCGCCAAGGTCTTCGTCGGCGGCGGCATGGGCCGCACCCCGATGATCGCCCCCGAAATCAAGGATTTCGTCGCGGCCGACGACCTGCTGAGCTATGTCGAGGCCTGCCTGCGGGTCTACAACCGCTATGGCCGCCGCGACAATATCTACAAGGCGCGGATCAAGATCCTTGTCCACGAACTCGGCGCCGACGAGTACGCCCGCCAGGTCGCCGTGGAATTCGACCATGTGAAGCAGCTCGGCATCGACCCGCCGCTCGCCGAGCTCGAACGGATCACCGCGCAATTCGCGCCCCCGCCGTTCGAGACCTTCCCCCTCGCCACCCCGTTGGTCCCGAGCAACGTCGAGGGACCGGCCACGAGCGACTCGCCTGGTGCCCGCCCCTCGACTTCGCTCGGGACGAACGCGGGTCTTGCGGATAACGACGCCGCTTTTGCCGCCTGGCTCGACCAGAACGTAAAGGCCCACAAGGCGCCCGGCTATGCGATCGTCAACATCAGCCTGAAGCCCGTCGGGGGCATCCCCGGCGATGCGTCGTCGGCGCAGATGGACGTGATGGCCGACCTCGCCGAGCGCTACTCGTTCGACGAATGTCGCGTCACCCATGCGCAGAACATCGTGTTGCCGCACGTCCGCCAGGCCGACCTCCGCGCGGTGTACGACGCGCTCGTCGCCGCCGGGCTTGCCAGCGCCAATCTCGACCTGATCAGCGACATCATCGCCTGCCCCGGCCTCGATTATTGCAGCCTCGCCAATGCCCGCTCGATCCCGGTCGCGCAGAAGATCGCGCAGCGCTTTGCCGATCCGCAGCGGCAACGCGACCTCGGCGAGCTGAAGCTCAAGATATCGGGCTGCATCAACGCCTGCGGCCACCACCACGCGGGCCACATCGGCATCCTCGGCGTCGACCGCAAAGGCACCGAGAATTACCAGCTGCTGCTCGGCGGATCGGGCGCGGAGGACGTTTCGCTCGGCCGCATCACCGGCCCCGGCTTCGACGAGGACGGCATCGTCGACGCGGTCGAACGCGCGACCGACCTGTATCTGCAGGTCCGCGAGGATGGCGAGCGCTTCATCGACACCTATCGCCGCGTCGGCTTCGAACCCTTCAAGGAAGCGATCTATGGTTGAGACACTCCTCCGCTTCCGCACCGACGAGGCGCATGACGAGCCCGCCGTCACGCTCGATGCTTTCCTCGCCGACCAGACCAACGCCACCGCCGTCCGCATCGAGGCGAGCGACGATGCCCGCGCGCTGATCCCGATGCTCGACCGGCTCGCGCTGATCGAGGTGAGCTTCCCCAGCTTTCGCGACGGGCGCGGCTATTCTTCGGCGCGGGTGCTGCGCGAGGCGGGGTACACCGGCGAGCTGCGCGCGGCGGGCGATGTGCTCGTCGACCAGCTGCCGTTCATGCGGCGCTGCGGTTTCGACAGTTTCGCGCCCGAAGCGCCGATCGACCAGGCGGTGCTCGACGCCGCGCTCGCCCGCTTCCCGCACGTCTACCAGCCCGCCGCCGACGGCGCGGTGCCGGTGTGGAAGCTGCGCCATGGCTGAGGCGGACCCCCGCCCCCACGCGCGCGATGTGATCGACTCCGGCCCCCGCTTCACGGCGGTGCAGGCGGCGGCGCTCGACGCGCAGCTGACGGGTTTGTCTGCCGCTGACGCGCTCGCGCGGCTGATCGGCGAGCGGCTCGCGGGGCGGATCGCGCTCGTCTCGTCGTTCGGGGCAGAGGCTGCGGTGCTGCTGCACATGGTTGCGAGTATCGATGCGAGCGTGCCGGTGCTGTTCCTCGACACGGGCAAGCATTTCCCCGAAACGCTTGCGTACCGCGATGCGCTCGCCGAGCAGCTGGGGCTCACCGACCTGCGCAACCTGACGCCCGACCCCGCCGATCTCGCCGCGCGCGATGCGGCGGGCGAGCGCTGGTCCTATGACCCCGACGGCTGCTGCGACCTGCGGAAAGTTCGCCCGCTCGCCCGCGCGCTGGCCGGGTTCGACGCGACGATTTCAGGCCGCAAGGGCTTCCAGGCCGGCACCCGCGCCGCGCTCCCGCTGGTGGAGATCGACACCACCGACGCCGCCGGCCGCCTGAAGATCAATCCCTTGCGCGACTGGGGGAAGGCCGACCTCGACGCCTATTTCGAAGCGCACGACCTCCCCCGCCACCCGCTCGAAGCGCAAGGCTACCCCTCGATCGGCTGCGCTCCCTGCACCAGCCCCGTCGCCCCGGGAGAAGACCCGCGCGCGGGAAGGTGGCGCGGGTTCGCGAAGGTGGAGTGTGGGATACATGTGGGGGGTGATGGGGGGTAGACGCAGCCTTATGATTAATCGCGTCACTACATCCCGGAATAGCTTTGGTTAGAACACAGCGTTTGCGGTATCGGGAATTATGGCAACCCCCGAAGAGCGCAGCGAGCACCTTCCAATCTTGCAGGCGCGATTGCGGGCTACTTTGTCCGCTTCCGAGGAAATTGCTTTTCTGCGGATGCTCTGGGCGTTGAACGCTTTACAGACTGGCCGTGCAGATTCGGCGAGCCGTTTTCTAGGTGCTTATCCGCCAGAAGCAGCGACCGAAGGGATTCTTGGTCCACATGCCATTTACCCATGGGAACT
This sequence comes from Sphingomonadaceae bacterium, assembly GCA_002863155.1. Classification (GTDB taxonomy): domain Bacteria; phylum Pseudomonadota; class Alphaproteobacteria; order Sphingomonadales; family Sphingomonadaceae; genus Sphingomonas. The sequence continues at coordinate 6,578 of PKED01000126.1, forward strand.
TGAAACGCTCGCCAATGAGCTGCTGACCACGGCCAAGGGCTGCTATCAAATGTTCAATTCCCGTAACTGGAATAGCATTGGTAGCCTGATAAATAGCCTGCGGGCGGTCGAGAATGCCGAATACGGGGTCCGGCGAAGTAATTTAAACTTCCTAATAGAGATGGGACGCATCGGCGCGCGGCAGTTCCCTTGGCAACGTGGATATTTTGGCATTCCGCAACTCTATCGTAATGCTTTTATATACGGGCAAGGCGAGTGCGCTGCTTATCTACATCAAACAGCGCGGATAACGCTGGTCGATCTGACGTTGGTCGGGTTCTCGCTTTTTGCGGTCTTTCTTTCAGAGCCGGCGATTCGTCCAGCATCTGACATGGCACTATTGGATGAGTTGGGAATAAACGTAGAGACGCGAGACCGAGCGCTGTCCCGAATTTCTCGGCCGATAACGGACCTTCGGCGGGAGACTTCAATTCTCCGCGACATCGACACTATAACGGCCTATAAGCCTAGCATCCTGCGACAGTTTCCGTGCATGCGTGTTGGCCATCGGTACCGGCACCTAATTGCCCCTTTGCCCGAGCTCATTATGGATCGAGTAACGAACGGTCTTTTTTACGACGTCATTGGTGGTGGCGGCCCCGTGAGACAAGAGATTGGGAGACGATTTGAGACTTATAGCCTAGCATTACTCAGGAAGATGCTCTCGGGAACGAGATTTCTGCCTGAATCGAAGTACCGCACGCGACACGGGACGGTCGCGACGCCGGACATCCTAATGCATGATGGCGACGGCAATATTCATCTTGCGATCGAGTGCAAGGCGTCGAGGATGAGCGTGACGGCTCGGTTTGGCGAGGCACCAGAGGAGGATCGAGGTTATGAAGAAATCGCAAAGGGAGTGATGCAGCTATGGCGCTTCTTTACTCACTGTAGACAGCAAGTGGCCCCGCAACGGCTGGCCGAAGATGTTCAAGGAATGATACTAACCATGGATGAATGGTTCGCCGGTCGTTCTACAGTGATACCGTTGATCATCGCACGCGCTAATGAACTAGCCGATGCGAACGCTCATGACATTCCGATGGTAGATCGTCGCTCTGTAGCTTTCTGCACCATTTCAGAAATGGAAGAGGTGCTCTCGACTGCCACGCCTGCGTCCCTTGAAGATGCCGTCCGGATAGGTTCGGGTGACAAAGCGGGATGGATATTTTCTGCTTTGCACGGAGAGACCTTAGCGGAGAAGACTGCGCCAAAGAAATATCCGTTTCTAGAGGCTCTCGACGAACTTCTTCCTTGGTATGCGCGCATCTCAGAACTCGAGGACAGACGGTCGACGTGACAAGAAAAACCAGCTACAGATTGCGGCGGGCCAAAACGCGAAAGCCTTCATTCGCCTTAGCTAAGGCATAACAGACATCTTTACTGCGCGCCCCTTGACAAAACCAACCAAATAGGATAACACCCCTCCCCATCGTCGCTCCCACGAAAAGGCCAGCGCGGGGGTGTTGATGGGGTCTCCGTGCCGCCTTGCGAAAGGCCAAGCGGCGATCTTCGACTGGCGCGGTAAAGTCGTTCGGGTAAGACGGATCCGCAACCACCGGTACCGATAAGGTAAACGCACGTAGGGCGTCGCATGCGCGGGCAACCGCGCAGGCGGCTAAACTCGAAAGCAGCCACAAAAGGCCGGGAGAATTTTCCGGCGACGGCGTGCACTTCATCGGTCCAACATCAGTCTCGGCGCCAAAAGACTGAAAGCATCAAGCCCCAAGTCGCCGAGCCCCGAACGTGTGGCAAAGCCGCGCCGGTCGATTTCCCCCGCCTTCGTGCGGCTGTCCTCATTTCACGCCCGGACTCCGTCTCCCAGCACCCAAATGGGGCTGGCCGCGTCCCGCCAGCGCCAGGCGCCAACAGCCAGCTCGGCACATCCCCTGGCTGGAAAGGTCCGCCGCCCGGCGCGCGCTATCGACCCCGAACGATCGCGTCGCACGCACGCGCGGTAAGCGCCATGATCGTCAGCGTCGGATTCTGGATGCCTTCCGAAGGGAAGGCAGCGCCGTCGATCACGTAGACGCCCGGGGCATCCCATGCCTGGTTGAACGGGTCGAGCACCGAACGCGTCGGGTCGTCGCCCATGCGCGCCGTGCCGCATTCGTGGATCGCCGCGCCCGGCGTGCCGGACCCGGACGAGATGTTGCTGATGTTCACGCCCAGCAGCGTCGCAAGCTCATGCAAGGCGGCCGCCTGCTCCTTCGCCAGCGCGATCTCTGCCGACGAATGGCTTGCCGTGATGCGCAGAACCGGCATGCCCCAGGCGTCGCGGCGATCGCTCAGAACCGCGCAATTCTCGGCTCGTGGCAGCATTTCCGCATCGGCGATCGCCGTGAAATAGGATGTGCCGCCGGGTCCGGGCGAACGATAGATGCGCATGCCAAAGCCGCGCCCCTCCCCCACCCGGGCATCGTGCCGCGCCTCGAACCGGGGCAGATAGACGCATCGCCCGACCTCCCCGGCGCGGCTGTCGGTATCGATCGCCCCGCCGATCCCCTCGGCCTTGATCGAGACATGGTCCATCAGGAATCGGCCAAGCGCGCCGGAGCGCGCGCCGATCCCACCCGGTGTGCGATCGGATTGTGACGCGAGCAGGATGCGCGTTGATTCAAGGGTCGATGCGCCGAGAAGGATGCGCGGCGCCCGCGCCCGCCGCCAGCTGCTGGTGGCGACGTCGTAGAAGACGACCGCCGCCGCGCGCCCCGCCTCGTCCAGCTCGACATGGCTTGCGATCGCACCGGTTCGCAAATGCAGCCGCCCGGTCGCCGCGGCCTGATCCAGCGCTGGCAGCGGCGGCGCGAAGCGACCCAGCAACGGCGTGATCGACGGATAGCGCGCCCTTACTTGCGCAATGAGCTCGGTCTCCGCCGCGTCGGGCGCACGCTCCTCGGCAAGCTCGCTGTCGGGCACCCAAACCGACCCCTCCCGCCCGCCTGTCAGCCTCAGCCGCTGTTCGACGAGCGCGTACCAGGGATCGAGTGCGTCGGGCTCGAACGGCCATGGTGGCGCAAGATCGTCGACCGGTCGGAAGTCGCGGTGGCCGTGGCGCAGATATTGCCGGCCGTGGACGGGCACCACCATCCGTCCCCCCAGCCCGCGCGCGCGAATCCAGTTGAACGGCTGGCCGTTTTCGATTTCGTAGGGATTGTCGATATCGTCGACGAACAGCTCAGGCGCGGTCAGCCAGGCATAGCAGCGCGATTGCACCGGCTGCCGCGTCCTCCCCAGCATCCGAAGCGCCTTTTCGCCGCGCCAGACCAGCCCATAGGGCAGCACCTTCAACAGTCGCGGGTCGGCAATGGCCGCGACCGCGATCGCGATCGATCGCTGGACGGGTGCACGCCACAGGCTTTTGCGATAGCCCGCGTCGAGCACCAGCACGCGCATGCCCGCTTCGCTCAGCAAAGCGGCAGCAAGCCCGCCTGCCGCACCGCTGCCGACGATGACGGCGTCGTGCCCCGCCGCCTCGGCCACGTCGACCGTGGTTGCGCGTATGGCGCGCGACAGCGCTTCCGATGTCAGCCGACGTCCCCCAACAAAAATGCCCCGAACGCGACAAGCTTTTGCAAGTCTTGCCGCTTTTTGGCAACGCGTCATTTCAGGGAGTAGCGCAGGATGGCAATGGGACAGAGCGGACGGGTCGGCTTTGGCACCGGCAATCTCTATGGCGGCGGGCAGCGCGCACAGTCGGTAGCGCTGGTCCGCGCGGCAATCGATGCCGGTATATCCTGGATCGACACCGCACCGCTTTACGGCCACGGCGCTGCGGAAGCGATCGTCGGAGAGGCGATCCATGGTCGGCGCGACAATCTGGTCTTGGTCAGCAAGGCGGGCATCCTGCCGACGGCGATAACCCTGCGTCACAGGCTGCATGGCAAGGCTGCGGCGATTGCCGGCAAGCTGCCCGGCGGCACGAGACTGGTCGCGCCGCCCGCTCCGCTACGGCCCCGGTTCGGCGCCTTTGCACCGACCGATGTGATTGCGAGCGTCGAACGCAGCCTGATCGCGCTCGGCACGGATCGCCTCGATTACCTCTTGCTGCATGAAGTGGCTCCGGCGACTGCCGCCGACCCCGCCTTGCTCGATGCGCTGGACGGTCTCGTGCGCGACGGGAAGATCCTCGCCTATGGCACCGCGACACAATACGAAAGCACGCACGCCATCGCCGCTGCGGCCCATGCCGACCGATTTGCCTTGTTGCAGATCGCTGGTACCGCCACCGATAGGGATAGTCTGCAAGGCAAACCAGTGGTGCTGCATTCAATCCTGGGCGAAGCATTGCGGTCTGCGCTCGCGCTCCTGAAAACCGACGCGGCACTACGCGATGCGGCCCGCGCGCTCGATATCGATCCCGACCAGCCCGACCTCGCCCGCCGGTTGATGGCGGCAGCACTGCGGCGCGAGGGCGTCGTCGCGGCCCTGTTCTCGACAAGCAATCCGGACCGGCTGCGCAGGATGGCGGATTTGACGGGCGTTTCGCAGGCCGCTGCGGAGGCGGGGATAAAGCTGATGGCGCTGGCAGCTCAATCGCAGCCGCGCCCGCACCCGTGAAAGCGCCGTTCCGCTCGTGATGAAAGGCGGCGGCGCTCTACTCCCCCGTCACCGCCACCACTTGCCCCGTCGTGCAGTCCGCCCCCGCCAGCCAATCGCGCACCGCTGCGACATCCTCGGGACCCGCCCCCTCGCCCACATCGATCGCGCAGAGCCGTGTCCCCGGCGCAAGCTCGATCGCGAGCGGGGTGATCGCCGCCAGGATCAGGTGTCGCTCCAGCGCGGCGATATCGGGCGCGACATCGACGATGATCGCATCGGCGCGCTCCCTTGCCGCACGTACTGCCACCACCAGCGACCCGACCGAGTCGCCCGCCGCCAGCGCTATCACATGCGCGGCCATCGCTATCGCCGGTGCCGCAGCAGCGTGATGCCGATCGACTCGCCATTCTCCGAAATTGCGAGCTTGACGATCTTCACCTTCACCCAGCGGACGCGGGCATCCTGCACCATCAGCGTTTCGGCGATATGGTCGGCCACCGCCTCGATCAGCGTGAAATGGACGCCCGGCGGCAGCGCATCGGTCGCGGCGCGTTTCAGGTCGAGATAGTTTTTCGATCCGCCGAGCGGCGTGTCTGGAAAGTAATGCGGCGGGCATTCGAGCTCGACCGTGATCGAGATTCGCAGCGGCTGCGGCAGGTGCGTCTCTTCGGAATAGATGCCGGTAAGGACCGGCACCTCGATGTCATGCACTTCCAGTTCGAGCCGATCGTCCAACCCATGGTCTCCGCCTGCGCCCGCCTGGCGGGCCTGCCGCCCGCGCGCATAGCAGGTTCGGCGGGCGAAGGAAGATCAGGCGGCGGCAGAGGGTCGCGCGCCGACCGCGTCGTACCAGCGGCGCAGATGCGCGTCATTGTCGGGAACGAGCAGCTTGGCGGCCCGCGCGAAGTCGATCGTGACGAGCGCGGTGATGTCGGCAAAGCTGAAGGCGTCGCCTGCGATCCATTCGCTCTCGCCCAGCCGCGCGTCGAGCGCCGCGACGAACGCGCCCCACATGATCGCGCCGCGCGTCGCGAGGTCGGGAATCTGGGGGATCGGCGGCCATTTGCCGGCAGCGCCCTTGTCGGCCATTGCCGGGCGGGTGTTGCGAAAGGCATAGACGGCGGCGGTATAGCCATCGCCTTCGATCCGGCGGGTCCAGCTTTCGATCCGGCCGATTTCGGCGGGGGTCGTCCCGAACAGCGCTGGCTCTGGCTGCACCGCTTCGAAATAGCGGCAGATCGCCGCCGACTCGCAGATTACCTCGCCCGAATCGAGTTCGAGCGCGGGCACGGTGCCGCGCGGATTGATGCCGAGATAGTCGGCCCCGAAATGCTCGCCGCTGCGCAGGTCGATCTCGACCCGGTCGACGGCGATGCCCTTTTCGGCAAGGTAGATACGCACGCGCCGGGGGCTGGGCGCCCATGCCGAATCATAAAGCTTCATGGTGCCTTACCCCCCATGCTTGCGTTTCATACAGCGCAGGGTAAAGCGCGCCGCCCCCCTTCGTCCATCACCGATCGAGACCCGCCATCGACCTTCGCCCGCTCGCCAGCGCCGCCGACGAGGATGTCGAGGCCCTGCTCGACCGCGCCTTCGGGCCCGATCGGCGGGAGCGCACGGCTTATCGTATTCGAGCGGGGACGCGGCCGGTCGCACCGCTCAGCTTCGCGGCGATGACGGGCGGCACGCTCGTGGGCACGATCCAGTGCTGGCCGGTCGTGCTCGAACTCGATGGCGGCGGCGCGGTGCCGCTGGTGATGGTAGGCCCGGTCGCGATCGAGCCCGCGCTGCAGGGCATGGGCCATGGCCAAGCGCTGATGGCGGCGATGCAGGCCGCCGCCGACGCGCTCGATCTGGGCGACCGGCTGATGCTGATCGGCGATCCGGGCTATTATGGACGCTTCGGCTTCACCGCCGAGAGTACCGGCAGGTGGCGCACGCCGGGCCCTGTCGATCGCCACCGCCTGCTCGCCCGGGGATCGACACTGCCCGATGCGCCGGGGATGCTCGGCCCGCGCGTCTGACGGCTTTACGGACTGGGTCGGCGCGCCTACCTGACCCCCATGCCGATGGACCCGACGCCCGATCTTGCCGCCCTCTCGCTCGCCGATATCGCCCGGATGGTCGAGGAGCAGAAGCTGCCGCCGGTCGAACGCTGGAAACCGACCCATTGCGGCGACAGCGAAATGCGGATCGCCCGCGACGGCACCTGGTTTCACCAGGGATCGCCGATCGGGCGGCCGGCGATGGTGCAGCTGTTCTCGCGCATTCTGCGCCGCGAGAGCGATGGCGGCTATGTACTGGTGACGCCCGTCGAAAAACTCGACATCGCGGTCGAGGATGCGCCCTTCATCGCGGTGGAGATGAAGCGCGAGGGCGCCGGCGAGCAGGCCCGGCTCGCCTTCCGGCTCAACACCGGCGACCTGGTGACGGCAGGCCCCGACCACGCGCTGCGCTTCGTCGAAAGCGAGGACGGCCCCCGCCCCTATCTCCACGTGCGGGCTGGCCTTGAGGCGCTGATCGCGCGGCCGGTCTATTACGAGCTTGCCGAACTGGCGCTGGAAGGCACCGGCGACGGCCCGGCCGGGGTATGGAGTAACGGCGCCTTCTTCGCGATCGAGCCGACCCGGTGATGCTTGAGGCGCGGCTGCGCCGGGCGCTCGATGCCGATGGCGGCGAGCTCGCGTTGCTGAGCGGCGATTCGCGCGAGCTCATCGACTCGGTGGAGGCGATGACGGCCGCCGCCGTGCTCGTCGCGATCACCGATCGGGCGGAGCCGGGCGTCATTCTCACCCAACGTACCGACACGCTGCGCCGCCATCCCGGCCAGGTCGCCTTCCCCGGCGGGCGGATCGATCCCGATGATGCGGGCGAAATCGCGGCCGCGCTGCGGGAGGCGCAGGAGGAGGTCGCGCTGCCGCCCTCGACCGTGCGGGTGATCGGCACCGGCGACCGCTATCGCACCGGCACCGGCTTCGACATTACCCCCGTCATCGGCATCATCCCCCCCGATCTTGCGCTGGTGCCGAGCGAGGCCGAAGTCGCCGCCGTGTTCGAAGTGCCGCTCGCTTTCGTGCTTGATCCCGCCAATCACCGGCTGGCGAGCGCCGAATGGCAGGGCCGCCGCCGCAATTTCTACGAGATCCACTGGCAGGACCGGCGCATCTGGGGCGCGACCGCGGGCATGATCGTCAACCTTTCGCGACGGCTGGCATGGCCGGCCTGACGCTGCCGACCGCACCCTGGCGCGCGCGCGCCGGGCTCGACGCGCTGTGCGACGCGCTCGACGCGCGTGGCGGCGCAGCCCGGTTCGTCGGCGGCGTGGTTCGCGACACGCTGATCGGAATCGCGGTGCACGACATCGACATCGCGACCCGGCTTGCCCCGGACGAGGTCATCACCCGGCTGCGCACCGCCGGGATCAAGGCGGTCCCGACCGGGCTTGCGCACGGCACGGTGACGGCGGTGCTGCCCGACGGGCCGGTTGAAGTGACGACGCTGCGCCGGGACGTCGCCACGGATGGACGCCATGCCGAAATCGCCTATACCGATGACTGGCGCGAGGACGCGGCCCGGCGCGACTTCACGATCAACGCGCTCTATGCCGATCCGATCGACGGGACGCTGTTCGACTATTTCGGCGGGCAGGACGATCTGGCGGCAGGACGGGTGCGCTTCATCGGCGACCCGCTACGCCGGATTGCCGAGGACCACCTGCGGATCCTCCGCTTCTTCCGCTTTCTCGCGCGGTTCGGCGATGCGCCCGACCCGGCGGGACTTGCCGCCTGCGCCGAACGCGCGAACGACCTGATGGCGCTCAGCCGCGAACGGATCGCCGACGAACTGCTGAAGCTGCTGGTCGCCGCGAGGGCACCAGCGATCGTCCGGCTGATGATCGACCACGGCATCTTCGCGCCGGTGCTGCCCGAAATCGCCGCCGCCGATCGGCTCGCGCGCGTCGCGTCCGTCGAGGAGGCGGCTGGGCTGACGCCCAACCCGATCCGTCGGCTCGCCGCGCTGCTGCCCGACGACCCGGCGCTCGGCGACCAGCTGGGGGCGCGGCTGAAACTGTCGAACATCCAGCGCAAGCGGCTGATATCGGCGCTCACGCCCATGCTCGCGCCGCCGCGTGCGCTGGGTTACCGGCTCGGGGCAGAGGGCGCCGCCGACCGCATCGCGCTGCATCTGCCCGCCGAGGAAGCGATCGCGGCGCTGGCCTCATTGGCCGAATGGACGGCGCCGGTCATGGCGGTTTCGGGCGGCGAGCTGGTCGCGCGCGGGATGACACGCGGGCCCGACGTCGCTCGCACGCTGCGCGCGATCGAGGATCAATGGGTGGCGGAGGATTTCCCCGGTGCAGCGCGGCTTGCGGCGATCACCGACGCCGCCGTCGCTCAGGCGTTGCGTTCGACGAGCAATTGATACGCGGCCTCGGCCTCGATCGCGTGGCCGTAGAAATAGCCCTGGCCGAAATTGCAGCCAAGCGCGGCAAGCGTCTGCGACAGCTCGTGCGTCTCCACCCCTTCGGCGGTGGTCTTCATGCCGAACGCCTGCGCCAGGCTCAGGATCGCGCGCACGATCGCGATCTTGTCGCGGTCGGCGAGCATCCCTGTCACGAAGCTGCGGTCCATCTTGAGCACGTCGATCGGAAGCTTCTGCAGGTTGGCCAGATTCGAATAGCCGGTCCCGAAATCGTCCATCGCCAGAGTGACGCCCACCGATTTCAACGCCTGCATCACCTGCGCGATGCGATCGGGATCGGCGATCACCGCGCTTTCGGTAAGCTCCAGGGTCAGGCGCGAACCGGCGATCCCGGTCGCGGCAAGCACGCGTTCGACCAGACGCGGGACATTGTCGCGCTGAAGCTGGATCGCCGACACATTGATCGCCATCCGCACGCTGTCGTCCGCGCCGCGCGCCTGCCAGTCGGCAAGCGTCTGCACCGCCTCGTCGAGCGCCCAGCGCCCGAGCGGGATGATCAGCCCCGATTCCTCGGCAACGGTGATGAACTGGTCGGGCGGAACATTATGGCCGGCCTCATCGCGCCAGCGGGCCAGCGCCTCGAAAGCGACGATCCGCCCGCTCGAAAGATCGACGATCGGCTGATAAGCGAGCCTCAGCATCCGCGCGTCGATCGCGCGGCGCAGCGCCGTCTCCAGCCCGAATTGCGCGCGGGCAAGATCGAAGGCCTGGGGCTGATACGCCTCGACCGCGCCCGACGCCTTGGAACGCTTGGCCGCGAACTGCGCGTGCCGGATCAGGTCCTCGGCATCCTCGATCGGATCGGCACCAAAGGCGACGCCGACCGAGCACGAAACCCTGATCTCGAAATCCGACAGCCGGAACGGGTTGGCGAGCGCGCCGATCACGCGCTTGGCGACATGGTCAGCGTCGTCGCGGCCCTGATCGAGCTCCAGCAATATACCGAACTC
>PKED01000175.1 GCA_002863155.1 Sphingomonadaceae bacterium
ATCGCGCAGCCGCTTCCGCTGGCCGCAAGGCCCTCAATCTCCCGCCGGATAGCCGCGTCGCATAAGCGTTCGCTGATTGTTCGCCCTTAGCGTTGTTTAGCGTACCATCCACGCTATGCCCTCGTCATGCTGTCGCCCGGCCACACGCTCGCCTCGATCACCTACGTCGTCGGCGACGCGGCGTTCGTCCACGACACGCTGATGGTGCCCGACAGCGGCACCAGTCGGGCTGACTTTCCAGGCGGCAACGCGCGCGCGCTGTGGCGCTCGATCCGGGCGATCCTCGAACTGCCGCCCAGCACCGCGACCTATGTCGGCCACGACTACGGCAAGGACGGGCGCGAAGTCTTTGGACGATCGACCGTGGCGGACCAGCGTCGTGACAACATCCATGTGCACAACGGCATCGGTGAGGCCGAGTTCGTCGCCACCCGCGAGAAGCGCGACGCAACCCTGCCGCTGCCGGACCTGATGCTTGCCGCGCTCCAGGTGAACATCCGCGGCGGTCGCCTGCCGGAGCCGGAGGCGTGCGGCACAGCGTTCCTCAAGGTGCCGCTCAACCACTTCGGCGCGGGCAAATGACCGAACCAACGCCGCCAACGCCCGGTGATGATGGCGATGCCCAGCGTATCATCTTCGCCATTACCGCCGCGCTGCTCGTCCTCGTCGTCACCTACAAGGTAGGGCAGTCTGACGCGCCCGTGCAGGCACCCGTCGAGGTAGCAGCGGACGCCGCCTTTTCGCCACCGGCGGAAAGCACCATCCCCGCCGGGCCGGACGGCGACGCGATCCGGCGCGGTCGACTGATCTTCACCGCGAGCGCGGCTCATGCCGGCCAGTACGTCGGCAACGGCCTGACGTGCAGCAACTGTCACCTCGATGCCGGGCGGAAGGCCGATGCGTCCCCGATGTGGGCGGCCTGGGTCAGCTACCCAGCTTATCGCGCGAAGAACGGCCGGGTGAACACGATGGAGGATCGCATCCGCGACTGCTTCCTCTACTCGATGAACGCGCCCGCCTCGAAAGCCGGCGCCCCGCCGCCCTATGGCGACGATATCTACCGCGATCTCCAGAGCTATTTCGCCTGGCTCGCGACCGGCGCGCCATCCGGCAAGCCGCTGCCCGGTCGCGGGTTCATAAAGCTCGCCACAACCCCGATCGGGCACGATCCGGTTCGCGGCGCGATTGTGTTCGCCGGCCAGTGCGCATCATGCCACGGTGCGAACGGCCAAGGGCAGGCGAACCCGGACGGCAGCTATACTATCCCGCCGCTGTGGGGAGCGCGCTCCTACAATTGGGGTGCGGGCATGACCGGGCTGGCGTCGGCTGCCGGGTTCATCAAGGCCAACATGCCTTATGGTGAGGGCAACACGCTGACGGATCAGCAGGCGTGGGATGTCGCCGCCTATGTCGATAGTCGCGAGCGACCCCGCGATCCGCGGCAGACCGGGACTGTCGAGAGCGCACGTAAGCAGTTTCACCCCAAAGGGGACTATTATGGTCAGGAGATTGACGGAAAAATGCTTGGCAGCTGATCGCTCGGCTTCCTAACCAGTGTCACAACCGAACGGTTTTGACACCATTCCTTGAGTAGCCAAGTCAGCTAATCGCTTAGTGACCTAGCCGTAATGGATAAGTTGAGTCACTGCTGTTTTCTGCTTTCGTTCTCCACGATACTGAATCATAGAATTGTTATGCCAATCGCGCGTGAACATCGCTGGCTCTACCCGATTGACTGGCGTGAACTATCTGCCTTCATCCGGTTTGGCCGCGCCAAAGGACGCTGCGAACATTGTCAGCGCCCGCATGGTCGTCATGTGCTGCATCTGGGCGATGGTGTTTGGTGGGATGAGGACATAAGCAGGTGGCGCAACGGGCAGGGCAGGTGCGTTCGCCGCCTGCCGCCGCCCGACGCCCTCTTATGCGCGCAACCTGGCTTCGTCGGCATTGATCCACCTTCACAAGTGCGGATCACGCGCGTGGTTCTTGCTAGCGCGCATCTGAACCATGATCCGAGCGATAACCGACCACGCAACCTCGCTGCACTCTGCCAGCGGTGCCACATGCGCCACGACGCCAGCGAGCATCGCCGACGTCGGTGGATCAACGCCTTCCGTATGCGTGCGATCGGCGATCTATTTGCCTGATCCGAAATCTCCTGCTGACCGCCTGGGAGCTAATCAAAGATCACTCAGTCGGTGAATCGAACGCTGTCAGGATTGGGCACGGCCCTGCCGATCCCGAGCCGCACTCGCTGGCAAGCCGACGCAGCGAAGCACGCGCCTGTTCAAGCTCGGCGATCTTCGCATCCAGCGCCGCCATCTGCTCATGGGCGAGCTGGCGCGCACGCGCGCGATCGTCGGTCGCATCCAGCGCCAGAAGCTCACCGATCTGCTCGAGCGTGAAACCGGCTGCCTGCGCCGAGCGGATGAAGCGAAGGCGGCGGGCGTCATCGGTGCCGTAGCGCCGGATGCCGCCTCCGGCGCCAGCCCCGGTCGGCCGGTCTGGCTCGTCCAGCAAACCGCGACGCTGATAGTAGCGCACCGTTTCGACGCCGACGCCGCCCTCGCGCGCGAGCGCCGCGATCGTCATGCCGGTCATGCCTTGACTCCGTACTATGGTACGGACCCTATATAGGCGGGGCGAGGATATTGGAGAAGCGGCATGGCGAGCGCCCCCGCCAAACAGGCGACGATCTACCGGATGGTGATGCCGGAACATACCTGCCCTTTCGGGCTGAAGGCGAAGGATCTTCTGCGCCGGGAAGGCTATGCGGTCGATGACCATTGGCTGATGACGCGGGAAGAAACCGACGCTTTCAAGGCGAAGCACGGCGTCAAGACGACCCCGCAGATCTTTATCGCCGGGGAGCGGGTCGGCGGCTATGACGATCTGCGCCGCTTCTTCGGCAAGATGGTCCGCGACCCCAAGGCCGTCACCTATCGCCCGGTGATTGCCGTGTTCGCGATGACGGCGCTGATGGCGCTCGCCGCCAGCTATGCGGTACTCGGCACGCCCTTCACGGTGCGGGCGGGTGAATGGTTCATCGCGTTCTCGATGTGCGCTCTGGCGATGCTCAAGCTCCAGAACGTCGAGAGCTTCTCGAGCATGTTCCTCAACTACGATCTGCTCGCGAAGCGCTGGGTGCCCTATTCCTATGTCTATCCCTACGCGGAAGGAGCGGCGGGCGTCCTGATGGCAGCCGGCGCGTTGACCTGGCTGTCGGTGCCCGTCGCGCTCGTTATCGGTACGATCGGCGCGGTGTCGGTGTTCAAGGCCGTCTACATCGACAAGCGTGAGCTGAAATGCGCGTGCGTGGGCGGGGACAGCAACGTGCCGCTCGGCTTCATCTCGCTCACCGAAAACCTGATGATGGTCGCGATGGCGCTGTGGATGATCGCTGCGCCGCCCGTGCTGGCGATGGCGCACTGACGCGAAGGTCGGCACGCGTCGTCAATGCGGGCTGATCGCCGTAACTTCTGCCGTCATACCCTTCGCCTTGGCGGTGAATGCGACCCGCTGCCCCGACCGCAGTCCCTTGAGCAGGGTCGGGGGGGATGCCCGGAAGGTCATCGTCATTGCGGGCCAGCCGATCGTCGGGATCGGGCCGTGCTTGATGGTTACGGTTCCACCTTTCGCGTCGACGGCAGTGATCGTCCCCGATCCGCTGCCGGATTTTACAGCCGATGCAGCCGGCCTGCTGCCTTGAGCAAGAGCGCTCGCTGCGATCGGCGTGACTAGTAGCATGAATGCGGCGCGCATGGAGAAAGTGGCTTTCATCAGATCTTCCTTTCGGGGCGGGTTGAAGCTCGCCGCCGCAAGAGCAAGTAGGCGGCTGGCAGGATGAACATGGAGAGGAAAGGGGCGGTCAGCATTCCACCGATCATCGGCGCGGCGATCCGGCTCATCACCTCCGATCCGGCGCCATGCCCGATCAGCACGGGGAACAGCCCGGCGACGATGACAGCGACGGTCATCGCCTTGGGACGTACCCGCAACAGCGCGCCCTCCCTGATCGCTTCCGATACTTGCTCGCCCGACGGTGACGGCCCGCGCTCGGCCAATGCGTGTTTCAGGTAGATCAGCATGACGACGCCGAACTCCGCCGACACGCCGGCGAGCGCGATGAACCCGACACCTGTGGCGACCGATTGCGCATAGCCGAGCAGCCATAATGTCCAGATGCCGCCGGTCAGCGCGAAGGGCAGTGTGCCCATGATAAGCGCCGCCTCGTCGAGGCGACCGAAGGTAAGGTAGAGGAGAAGGAAGATGATCGCGAGTGTCGCCGGCACGACGAGCATCAACCGAGCCTCGGCACGCTGCAGATACTCGAATTGTCCGGAATAGGCGATCGAGACGCCGGGGCTGAGCCGAACATCTTTGCCAACAGCACGGCGCAGATCGGCGACCGTGGAGGCCAGGTCGCGCCCGCGCACGTCGACATAGACCCATGTCGAGAGTCGACCATTTTCCGTCTTGAGCATCGGTGGACCTTCCGCGATCGACACGGATGCGACGGTGCCGAGTGTGATCTGCTGACCCGATGCGGTGACGATTGGGAGAGTTCGCAGTCCCTCCAGACTGTCACGCAGCTCGCGGGGGTAGCGGACGCTGATCGGGTAGCGGGCAAGGCCCTCCACCGTCTGGCCGATCGTCTCGCCGCCGATCGCGCCGGACACAATCTCCTGCACATCGGCGATGTTGAGACCGTAGCGCCCCGCGGTCACCCGATCGATATCGACATCGACATAGCGGCCTCCGGTCAACCGTTCTGCCAATGCCGAGCTGACGCCCGGCACGGTCCTGGCGACACGTTCGATGCTGCCGGCGATGCGGTCCAGCTCGGAGAGGTTGGACCCCGACACTTTCACCCCGATGGGACTCTTGATGCCGGTCGCGAGCATATCGATCCGATTGCGGATCGGAGGCACCCATACGTTCGTGAGGCCGGGCACGCGCACTGTGCGGTCCAGCTCCTCCACCAGCTTTGCCGGCGTCATCCCCGCGCGCCATTGATCGCGCGGCTTGAATTGGATGGTCGTCTCGAACATCTCGAGCGGTGCCGGGTCGGTCGCGGTCTCGGCGCGTCCGGCTTTGCCGAACACGGTTTTGACCTCGGGAACGGTTTTTATCAGCCGGTCTGTGCGCTGGAGCAGGGCCGAGGCGCTCGCGGCCGAAAGGCCGGGAAGCGCGGACGGCATGTAGAGCAGATCGCCCTCATCCATCGTCGGGATGAACTCGCCACCCAATCGGGTCAGCGGCCATGCCGTCGTCGCCAGTACCAGGGCGGCGATGCCGATCGCCGCCCAAGGCCGCGCCAACACGCGGTCGAGCGCCGGGCGATAGGCACGGGTGAGCACGCGGTTGATAATGTTGTCGTTCTCGGCCGGAATGCGTCCCCGGATCAGCCATCCCATCAGGACCGGCACGAGCGTTACCGACAGGATCGCCGCTGCCGCCATCGCATAGCTCTTGGTGAAGGCGAGCGGGGCGAACAGCCGTCCCTCCTGCGCTTCGAGCGTGAACACCGGCACGAACGACAGCGTGATGATGACGAGGCTGAAGAACAGCGCCGGCCCGACCTCGGCCGCGGCCTCGGTGATGACGCGCCAGCGTTCCTCGCCCGCCAGCGCCACGCCCGGATGGTCGTGTTCCCATCGCTCGATCCGCTTGTGCGCGTTCTCGATCATCACGATCGCGGCATCGACCATCGCGCCGATCGCGATGGCGATACCGCCCAAAGACATGATGTTGGCGTTCACCCCCTGCACACGCATGACGAGCAAGGCCGCGAGCACCCCCAGAGGCAAGGTGACGATCGCGACCAGCGCAGACCGGACATGCCACAGAAACAACCCGCAGATGATCGCGACGACGACGAACTCCTCGATCAGCTTGCCCGTCAAATTCTCCACCGCGCGGTCGATCAATTGCGAGCGGTCATAGGTGGTGACGATCTCGACGCCGGGGGGAAGGCTCGCTTTCAGTTCCGCGAGCTTGGCCTTGACGGCTTCGATCGTCTGCCGTGCATTCTTGCCCTGACGCAGGATGACGACTCCGCCCGCGACCTCGCCTTCGCCGTTCAGCTCGGCGATGCCGCGGCGCATCTCGGGGCCGATCTGGATCGACGCGACGTCGCCCAAGGTAACGGGGACGCCGGCACCGGCGACCTTGAGCGGGATCGCGCGGAAATCGTCGACGGTGCGCAAGTAACCTGACGCGCGCACCATATATTCGGCTTCGCCCAGCTCGAGGACGGACCCGCCGGCCTCCTGATTGGCGCGGCGAATGGCATCGACGGCCTGAGTGTGCGTGACACCGAATGCGGCGAGCCGCGTCGGGTCGAGCAGCACCTGATATTGCTTCACCATTCCGCCGATGCTCGCCACCTCCGCAACGCCGGGCAGCGTTTTCAGTTCATAACGTAGGAACCAGTCCTGCAAGGATCGGAGCTGCGACAGGTCACGGCGGCCGGTGCGGTCCAACAGCGTGTATTCATAGACCCAGCCGACCCCCGTCGCATCAGGACCCAGCGCGGCCTGCGCGCCTTGGGGAAGCCGTCCCTGCACCTGGCTCAGATACTCCAGCACGCGTGAGCGCGCCCAATAGAGGTCGGTCCCATCCTCGAAGAGGACATAGACGTAGCTGTCGCCGAAGAACGAATAGCCGCGCACGGTTTTCGCGCCAGGCACGGACAGCATCGTCGTGGTGAGCGGATACGTCACCTGGTTCTCGACGATCTGCGGGGCTTGGCCCGGCCAGCTCGTGCGGATGATGACCTGCGTGTCGGACAGGTCGGGGAGCGCATCGACGGGGGTGGCACGCATTGCGAACACCCCGGCCATGGCGAGCGCGATGGCCGCCAGGACGACGAGGAAGCGGTTCGCGACCGACCAGCGGATGATCGCGGCAATCATCGCCCAGCCTCGCGCGTCATGCGGCGCAGCGTTGGACCATCGGCGGGTTGATCAAAGCCGAACCGCACCCGCTCACCCTTGCGATACCCACGCACCAACGCGGGATCGGCGACGCGGAACGTCATTGTCATGGCCGGCCAGCCGATCGCCGGAACGGGCTGATGGGACAGGGTGACGGAACTGCGATCGATCGCCTCGATGCTGCCGACCGTCTCGTAGATCGACGCGGTGGGTTTCACGGCCGGCTTTGTTGCGGGTGACGCTTCGACACCAATCGGACGCGCATCGAGGCCAGCGAGGCTCGCTTCGGAGTCGATCAGGAACTGGCCCGACGCGACAACCTTCTCACCCTCGGTCAGGCCGGCGACTATCTCGGTTTTGCCGCCGCCTTCTGCGCCAGTGCGAACCTCGGCGGGTCGAAAGCGTCCACCCGGCCCTGCCAACATGACGAGTGTGCGCCGGCCGGTCCGGATCACGGCCTCACTCGGAACAAGGAGTGCATCGCGGCTCCCCTGGTCGAGCGCCACGCTGGCGAACATACCGGGGCGCAACCGGCCGGCACGGTTGGGGAGCTCGACGCGGATTGTGAGCGTGCGGCTCGCTGCCTCGGCCTGGGGCAGGATCGCAGCGATGCGGCCCCTGAAGCTTTCGCCCGGGAAAGCCGCCAGCGTGGCGATGACGGGCGTGCCGATCCGCAGGTTTCCTGCGAGGGCCTCAGGGACAGCCGCGTTCAGCCACACGGTGGCGAGGCCGTTCACCTCCGCCAGTGTCTGTCCTTGCGCGACCGTCATCCCCTGTCGGACGCCGAGCGTCTTGATGACGCCCCCCACGGGCGTGCTGATCGTCGTCACACCTTGCGGTCGGCCGCGCCACTCCGCCGATGCAATCGATCCGGCGGGCATCCCGAGAAGCAACAGGCGCTCTCGTGCCGCCCGCGTGAGCCCGGCATCCCCGGTGCGGCGCACGGCGAGATACTCCGCCTGCGCGCCCGCCCATTCGGGCACAAGGATATCGGCGAGCGGGGCGCCTGCCGGCACGACATCGCCTGGCGCGCGCGCATAGACGCGCTGAACGAAGCCGCCGCTGCGTGCCTGCACGACCGCAACGTTGCGGTCATTGAACTCGATGCTGCCGGTTGCCGAGGCCGAGTTTGACAACGATCCGCGTTCGACCGTGACGATCCGCGCGCCGAGCCGCTGGAGGCTGGCCGGATCGATCGCTACGCCCGGTGCGGCGCTACCGCCTGCGCCCTCGTCGGCATAGCGGGGGATCAGTTTCATCCTCATCGACGAGAGACCCGGGCCGTCGTGCCGCTCCCCCGGGATCATCGGATCATACCAGTAGAGGATCTTCTTCTGCGGGGCTGGGGATGCCGTTTGATCGGCAGCCGAGGACGTGCCAAGTTTCGCGAGCCCGAAGCCCACGCCCCCTGCGACCAGCACCAGCGCGCTTACCGCGGTGACAAGGCGGGCGCGGGTAATGGTAGTGTCGCTCATCGATCGGCGCTCCCGAAGGTAATGGTGAGGCGGACAGAGTCTGCGGCGACGAGCGCCTCACGGTCGAGCACGGTCAGCTCGGCGTCGGCGAGCGCGGTCTTGGCTTCGATGGCATCCGCAAGACTCGCGCGACCGGCAGAGTAGCTCGCTATCTCCAGATCGGCTCGCTTCCGAGCGAGCGGAAGGAGCACGTCGCGCGCGCGCTGCCATTGGCTGTGATGCATTTGGTGGTCCGCCAGCGCGGCCTCCAGATCGGCTGCCAATGTGCGCC
The DNA here is from genome assembly GCA_002863155.1 of Sphingomonadaceae bacterium. Taxonomy (GTDB): domain Bacteria; phylum Pseudomonadota; class Alphaproteobacteria; order Sphingomonadales; family Sphingomonadaceae; genus Sphingomonas. Next base: position 8,685 of record PKED01000175.1, read on the forward strand.
GGGTTTCTTCGCGCGCGGCCTCGGCCTGCGCCTGTGCGGATTTGCGGGCTTCGATGCGCGGGTTCTGACGCGATCGAGCGAACAGCGGCAGGCTCATCGAAACTCCCGCCGACACCATGTCGCCATACCGGGGGTCACGGCGTTGATAAGCTACCTCTACCCCCCAATCGGGTCGCTTCTCCGCTCGCGCCGCATCCACGTCGGCCTGGGCGCGCTGAATACCGGCCTCGGCGAGAACCATGTCGGAGTGAAGGCTGAGCGCGTCCCGCAGCCGCGCCGGAGCCAGATCGATCGCGGGCATATCGCCGGCAATCTCGGGCGCCGATACGCCGGTCCAGCGAGCCAGCATCGCGCGGGCGCGCGCAACGGCGGCCATCAACTCGTCGCGGCGGTCGTCGAGTGCCGCGATCTCCTGATCGGTCGTCAGTGTCTGACCAGGGCGGACCGAACCGGTCGTCACGGCGGCCCGCGCAGCGGAAGGGAGAGATCGAAGGAATAGCAGAACGGTGTCGAGGGCAGCTAGTCGACGCTCGGCATAAGCAAGGTCGATCCATGCCTGCCCCGCTCCCAATCGCACCTCCCGGAGCTTGGTCGCTTGCGATGCTTCTGCCGTTGCGATCACGGCGCGTGCCTGCGCTTGCGCGGCATGACGCTTGGCAAGGTTGGGTAGGTCCTGTTGGAAACCGACACGCCCCATCGTCATGTCGTCTCTGGATAGGGAGAAGGCGGGTGGCCCAGAGACAGGATAATTCTCGATTCCGATCGACACACGGGGGTCCGGAAGGCTTCCCGCCGCACGTGCATCGGCTTGGGCGGCGCTGACCCCCGCGCGACCGGCAACCGCTCCCGGGGCGTTGGCAACCGCATCGCGCAGCGCTTGGTCATAGGTAAGTGTCTGCGCGTGCGCGGCGCTCGTCGTGAGCGCGGCGACCGCGAGCATCATGGATGCGCGCATCCCTCTAGTCCCTTCATGTCATAATGATGGCCGGGCTCCAAATGGTTGATCGGAGCCCGGCACCTGTTCAGGCTCGCCAGCTTAAGTTGACTGGCCGCCCTTCATTGACATGCAGGCGTCGCGACCGCGTTCCATCATCGGGCACACGCAGGCGCTCGACTGGGGAACGTCCGTAACCCATACGCGACGTGGGGCTTGAAGCGGCGCCCGCGGGCCCGGCTGGTAATTGGAACGCCACTCCCAATGACCATTGCTTTTATTTTCAGATGTGGCCGCCGTCGCTGCCGACGCGGCGAGGCTAGCGGCAAATACCGCCAAGATGAACGTTTTCATGTCACTTTCCAATTTGATCGAGATTTAAAATCGGCAGAGCCGCAACCGGCGAACGGCTGCAGCCTGACACGGCTTGACTCGATCAAACGGTAGGCGGTTCGGGCTCGGGAGCGACGTTGAGGCCGGCAAGTGCCCGGCTGGCAGGCCAGATAACGATTTGAGATGCGATCGAGCGCTTCAGCACTCTTGCCGGCTCCTCAAACGTCATGGGAACAACGCATCCCATTTGGGCGATACACGCCAGCGTCAGTCCTTTGCATGGGTGTTCCGATGACGGATCCGGGGTCGCCATACCCGCGCAATCCATGCGGGATGGGGTGACATGGCTCATCGCCATCTTGGGTGAGAGCGATGGGCCGGCCGCATACGCAATTCCTTGGCCCAAAAGGCCAAGCAACGCTCCAACAAGAAGCAAGAGAGAAAGACGAGCTTTCAACACCCGGATACTATCCCAATTGTCAACGCCGAGGTCAATACGGGTGGTTTGCCGGGTGCCGTAGTGCCGGCATGAAGCGCCGGGGAAGATTTGCCGCTCACAAGACAACCTGTCGTTTAGGCGCCGTGGCTAGCAAAGACACGCCGGCCAGCGGCACCGAACGCAATGACGTCATAGGGCTGGGTTCTCATGCCGGGCACCTCCATGCCCGGTGAGCCCATCGGCATTCCGGCCACGGCCAAGCCGCGCACGCCTTTAGGATGCTGGGCCAGCGCGCGCTTCATGTCCGCGATCGGGACATGTCCCTCAAACGCCATGCCGTCGATGATCGCGGTATGGCAGGACGCGAGGTCAGCGGGCAGGCCGATCTTACGCTGCAGCACCTCACGGCGATCATCGTCGATGATCTGGACCTTGCGGCCGAACTGCTGACGCACCTGCGCCGCCCATTTCTCGCAACAGCCGCAACCCGGATCGCGGTGCATGGCGATGTCGGCCGCGGCCGATGCGACCGCTGGGATGGTCATTAGCAAGGCGGCGACGGCGCCACGAACACCATTCTTCATCATCAGCTCCTAAAAGGAAATCCCCGCCCTGCCGGGGGGTAGGGGGATCGACAGGGCGGGGCAGCGCTCCCTTATTGCGGGCGCTTGCCGTGCTTGCTGAGCCACGCCTGCAGCTCGGCAATATCCTTTTCCTGTTTCGTGATCGTCATCTGCGCCATGCGCTTGGTCTCGGCGTCGCGCGCGTCACGCACCGCAACGCGCGACATGGCGATGGCGCCTCGGTGATGCTCGATCATCTTGCGCGTCCACATTTCGGCCGCGTCGCCCTGCTTGGCCGCCATCATCTTCTGATGCATGTCCATCTCGGCCTGGCCGTAGGGATTGCCGGCCATCATGCCCGCCATGTCGTCGTGGTTCATGCCGGCCATCTGACCGTGGTTCATGCCCTGCATTCCGCCGCTCTGCTGCGCGAGGGCGGGCGTGGCGAGCAGCGCCAAAGCTGCGAATGTTGGTGCGAAGCGCATTATTGATCTCCCTGGGTTCTAAGACTTCTACGCGTGCGAGGCGGCTATCCCTCACCCGGGGTGCTAGAACGCGCGAGAAATTGTCAGGAAACAGGACTTTATTTCCGAGGGCTACGCTCCTGAGCCGCGTATATTATGCCTCGATCACGATGTTGCGACGCCGCGTTTTGGGCCATCGCATGTAGAGAAGCACTGCCCCCCCTAACCAAAGCGCAAGCCCACCGATCGCGAAGGCGAGCAGCCAGGGCGTGTTGAAGTTCTCGTGATTCGTCCAATCCATGATGTGAAGGCCCCAGAAGAAGTCGTAGAGCCGCCAAGTGCCGGTTCGGACAGCCGAGATCCGACCGGTGTCGGCCGCGACAAAGACGCGGGTGGAATCGAGGTCGGCGAACGCGACGCGCCAGGCGGGGAGCGTGCCGCGATATTCGGGGCTGGCGCGCTCGATCCGCTCTACCTTCGCCGCTGGTCGAGCACCGCCACGCCATGCCAAACGCGCGATCTCCTCGGCCTCACGAGCCGTTGGTGCTGGCAGCGCTTGGCCCGTCGCGGCGTCGAACAGGCGCGTTCCCTTGGCTGTCGCGACCTCGGCGACCGGGCGGCCAAGCCACATGCGATAGGTGATGGCCTCGATGGGCGCATCTGCTGCGCCTACGATCGCCGATGGTGGGGCGAACGTGCTGCCGCGGGGAAGGGGCGCCGCGGCTTTGCGGTCAACGAGGTGATCGCCATGCACCCGATCGATCGGCAGGAAGCTCATCAGGGCGCCGCTTGCGAACCATAGCAGGAGCTGCGCGCCGATGATGATCGCGAGCCATTTGTGCGTGCGGCTCGCGAGTAGATGCAGCCTCAGTTTCGCGCTTTTCAGAACCACTCCTCCCTCAACCTCGTCGCCGGGGTCACTTCATACCCGGCATGTCCTTCATCATCTCGTCGTGATCGGCCGGGGCGCTCGCGACCAGTGCCTTATACTGTTCGGGCGTCATGCCGGGGAGCTTGCGGACGAACGCGACCATATTCCAAATTAGGGGGTCGGGATGCGTCTTGCCCCATGCCGGCATGGCGCTGAGCTTCACCCCGTGCTTGATGATCCAGAATTGCTGGGCGGGGGTGAGATCTTGAGCGCGCGCGAGTTCCGGCGCCTGTGGATAGAGGCCCTGGCTCATCTCGGATTTCTCGACGCCGGGGCCGAGATGGCAACCGGAACACATTTCTCCGTAAAGGCCCGCGCCGACTGACACGCGCTGCGCCGATGCCAGATCGGCCGGGGGTGTTATGCCGCGCGCGCGTGCCTCAATCGACCGATCGCGCAGGCGTTCGAGCATTGAATAGACCGCCGGCGTGTGCGGTTCGTCGGCCGCGATGTTATACACGCCAAGGTAGATAAACGCGGCTGCGCCCAGCGCCAGGACGATCGCCAGGGCGCCTACGAACGGCAGGCTCGGGAAGTGCTGCCTTATCGAGCGCCTGCCGTCTTGAGCCATCTGTTCCTCCATCGATCAGAACCAGACACGAACGCCGGCGACGATGCTCTTGGACGTTGCGCGATCCCCATCGGCGCGCGCGTAGCGGGCGGTGTCGCCGAAGCGGCGATCCCATGACACGCCGACATAGGGGGCGAACTCGCGCCGGATCTCATAACGCAGCCGCAATCCAAGCTCGGCGTTGGATAGGCCCGATCCGATCCGGTTTTCCGGCACGTCCTGCGCAGCGAAATTGAGCTCGGCGCGCGGTTGCAGGATCAGCCGCTGGGTGATGCGCTGGTCGTAATAGCCCTCAAGCCGCCCTAGCAGGTCGCCCTTGTTGGACAGGAATACCGCGCCCTCTAGCTCGAAGAAGCCCGGTGCCAGCCCCTCCAGCCCGACGGTCGCATAGGTGCGTTTCGGGGACGGCCCCAAATCCTGGCGGACACCCGCTTGTAGATTGAAATAAGGGCCAATGGTCCGGCTATAGAGCGCCTGCACCTCGGCGCTCTCGATGCCCTCGCGGAAGGCTCCCTCGCCCTCAGACTTGATGAAGAGGCGGTTGATGTCACCCCCGAACCACGCCTCGCCATCCCAGCGATAGCCGTCACGACCGTTGCGGAATTGATACTCAGCGAGGTTCAATAGCACCTGGCTGAAGTTTTGACCGCCGTGATGCTGCTGAAGGTGATGGCGACCCATCGCCATCGCGTCCGCGCCGTAAACGCTGTCGGCCGCATGGTCGGTCGGCAGGGGCGGGGCGGGGGCGTTTCCTGCGGGAAGCGCGGTGCCAGTCTGCTGCACCCCATCGGCCGCCATGCCTGGCATTCCGGCCATTCCCGACATGCCCTGCATGTCGTGGCCGCTGTGCTGGTCGGCTGGCATGGTCATCCCCGGCATCGCCGAATGGTCCATGCCCTGCATCGGCTGCTGGGAGCCCTGAGGGACCGTTTGGCCGTTTCCGGGCATCTGCATCCCCGGCATGGCTTCCATGCCCTGCTGTGAGCCCTGCGGAGCCGCATGGTCCATGCCGGGCATAGACGAGTGATCCATGCCCGGCATGGTCCCGTGATCCATACCATTCATGCCGGCCGTTGGCGCGGCGCGGCGTTTCGTCGTCGAAGCTGATGGTCGCCTCGCAGGAGCTGACCTAGTCTTGGCCGGCTTGCCTTTGGCCGTGGGCTTCACCACCGGCTTCTTTTTCGCAGGCATCGGCATGGTCATGCCCGGCATTGCCGAATGATCCATGCCCTGCATCGACTGAGCGGCGACAGGACCGGCGATGCCGAGCATGGTGGCGGCGGCGAGCGCCGCGGTCAGCCGGTTCATGCCGCCTCTCCCGCGAACGGGCGAACGGTGACGACGCGCATCATGCCTGCGGTCATGTGGTAGAGATTGTGACAGTGGAACGCCCAATCGCCGGGTGCATCGGCGGTCAGATCAAAGGTCATCTTGCCTCCAGGCGGCACGTTGACGGTGTGCTTGCGCGGCGCATGATTGCCGTGCCCCGTCACCAGCTCGAAGAAATGGCCGTGGAGATGGATGGGGTGCGGCATCATCGTATCGTTGACCAACGTCACCCGCGCCCGCTCGCCTTTGCGGAACGGGATGGGGTCGGCGGGATCGCTCAGCTTCTGCCCGTCGAAGCCCCACATGTAGCGCTCCATGTTACCGGTCAGATGGATCTCGAACTGACGCGACGGCGCGCGCACGTCGGGGTTGGGCGCGAGCGAAACGAGGTCGCGATAGGTGAGGACGCGGTGATCCAGGCCCTCCAGACCCTGGGGCGGTTCACCGCTACGGTCCTTCGGCATCGGGGAGATGGTCTGCACGCCCGGCCCCATCTTCACGCCCGGCGCATTCTTCGGGTCGCGCATGTTCATGTTCATGCCGCCACCCGACCCGTGGTCCATCCCGGCCATGCCGCCAGCCTGGCCCGATCCGCCCGACATGGCACTATGGTCCATGCCGGCCATGCCAGCACCGCCCGCTGCCATTTGGCTATGGTCCATCCCGGGCATTACAGCGCCGCCCATCTGGCTGTGGTCCATGCCCGACATGCCGGACATGCCCGCCATCGCTGCGCCTGCCGCGACCGTCCCGTGATCGGTCGGCCCCTTCCAGCCCGTCAGCTTCCAAAGATTGCGCGAGGCGTTCTGCATCAAGGTGGGGTCCGGCCCGCGCGTGGCGACCGGGCTCTCGTCCTTCATGCCGGACATGCCCTGCATCCCGCCCATGCTCCCCATGTCCATGCCCATATCGGTCATGGTCAGCAGCGTGCGCGGACGAAGCGGCGGGACCGGGGCGACCATCCCCTCACGCGGGGCGAGCGTCGCCCGGCCCATGCCGGAGCGATCGATAGCCTCGGAGACGAAGCTGTAGGCCCGGTCCTCGGGCGTCACGATCACGTCGAACGTCTCGGCAACGCCGATCTGGAACTCGTCGATCTTCACCGGACGGACATTCTGCCCATCGGCCTGCACGACGGTCATCGGCAGGTCGGGGATGCGGACGTTGAAGTTGGTCTGCGCCGCGGCGTTGATGATCCGCAAGCGGACCCGCTCGCCCGGCTTGAACAGCCCCGTCCAGTTGTCATACGGCCCGTAGCCGTTGACCAGGAAGGTATAGGTCGAGCCGGTGACGTCGGCGATGTCGGCGGGGTCCATTCGCATCTTTCCCCACTCGATCCGGTCCTTGAGCGGCATTTCCCGACCCGCGAGCAAGCCCGCGAGGGTCGGCCGCTGATAGTTGAAATAGGCGCCGCCCATCTGCTTCAGCTTCCGGAAAATCTGCTCGCCGGTCATCTGGCTGTGGTCGGACAGCACGATCACATGCTCGCGGTCGAACGCGATCGGATCGGCACCGGCCGGGTCGATCACGATCGGCCCGTAAAGTCCGCCCTGCTCCTGCTCGCCGGAATGGCTGTGATACCAGTAGGTGCCCGACTGGATGATCGGGAACTCGTAGATGAAGGTCGAGCGCGCCTTGATGCCGGGGAAGCTGATGCCGGGCACGCCGTCCATCGCGAACGGCACGAGCAGCCCATGCCAGTGGATCGAACTGTCCTCGTCGAGATTGTTGGTGACGGAGAGGCGGACCTTTTGCCCCTCCTTCAAGCGAATGAGAGGGGCCGGCACCGTGCCGTTGACGCCGATTGCGGGCGTCGACTTGCCGTCGACGGGAAGTCTGAAACTGTCGATCGTCAGCGCGATGTCAGTGCCCGAGACGGTCGGCAGCGGTTTGACGATCCCGCCCGAGACAGGCTGCGCCCACGCGGGCATATAGGCGGTCAGCGCCATGCCACCGCCAGCAAGGGCGGCGCCGCGAAGCATCTGGCGGCGATCGATAGTGCGGCTCATACGGTCCTCAAGGCTCTCGAACGGGAGTGTCCCTCTAGCCTTGATACGCAGCTCAGGGCGCTATCCCTCAGCGCCCGCCCAATCGCTCCAGCAACTTCGATCGCGCGCGATAGAGGCGGGTTTCTACCGCCTTTTCGCTGATCGACAACACTGCCGCGGTTTCAGCCTGGCTCAACCCCTCGATCGTGCGCAGCACCAAGGATTCCT
>PKED01000217.1 GCA_002863155.1 Sphingomonadaceae bacterium
GGACGTTAAGCATCGCCAGCAGCTGCGCGACATCGGGGCGAGTGTAGGACTCGGTCATGCAAGTCTCCTGATCGGGTGGCGCGCCGCGCCGTCGCGCCTTAACTAGGCGGCGTGTTCGCCGTCGTCCATCATGCCGATTATGTCGCGCCCGCCCCCGCGCGATCGACCTACCAGTGGAACAAGAACGGTCTCGTCCGCGACCTGCTGGCCGAAAGCGGTGCCGATATCGACTGGATCACCCCCGATCCGATGCCCCGCGCCGCGATCGAGGCAGTCCACGACGGCGATTATGTAGCCGAAGTGCTGGAGGCGCGCGTGGCGCGTGAGAAAGAACGGCGGATCGGCTTTCCGGTCACGCCGCTGGTGGCACGGCGGGCGCAGGTCGTGCCCGGCGGCACCTATCTGGCCGCGCGGATCGCGCTCGAGCGGGGCTTTGCCGCCAACAGCGCGGGCGGCAGCCACCATGCGCTGGCCGATACCGGCGCGGGATATTGCGTGTTCAACGATCTGGCGATTGCCGCTGTCCGGCTGGTCGACGAAGGCGTGCGACAGGTGCTGATCGTCGACTGCGACGTCCATCAGGGCGACGGGACGGCGGCGCTGACGGCGGGACGGCCGGGCATTGCGACCTATTCGATCCACGCCGAAAAGAATTTCCCGGTGCGCAAGGCGCGGTCGACGCTGGACGTGCCTTTGCCTGACGGAGTCGGTGACGATGAATATCTGGCGACGCTCGCCGACACGCTGACGCCGCTGATCGACGGGCTGCGGCCCGATCTGATCCTGTATCAGGCCGGCGTCGATCCATTCGTGGGCGATCGGCTGGGGCGCCTGAACCTTAGCGAAGCGGGGCTCGCTGCGCGCGAGCGGCTGATCGCGCAGCTGGCGATCGATCGCGGATTGCCGATCGCGTCCACGCTGGGCGGAGGGTACGGCCCGGACACGCTTGAAGTCGCGCGTCGGCACGCGAATGCGATTCTGACGCTCGGCGCCGCGCTAGAAAACCGAGACTTTAGGCCGACCGCGCATTTTTCATCTTGGGGACGGCGCAGCGCGGGACTAGACCGCGCTCACTGAAGATTACAGGAAAACGACAATGGCGACCGCCACCCACACCCTGCTCCCAGAAGAACCCGACGCCACGCCACCCGCCGAATCGGTGGTGGTTCGTTTCGCAGGCGACTCGGGCGACGGGATGCAGTTGACCGGTGGCCAGTTCACGCTGTCGACCGCGCTGTCGGGCAACGACCTGGCGACCTTCCCCGACTTTCCGGCGGAAATCCGCGCGCCGCAGGGGACGTTGTTCGGCGTGTCGGCGTTCCAGATCAATTTCGGCTCGACCGAGATCGAAACCGCGGGAGACGCGCCCGACGTGCTGATCGCGATGAATCCGGCGGCGCTGAAGACCAACATCGATCAGCTCAAGCCCGGCGGTCTGGTGATCGCCGATGAAGGGGAATTCGGCGATCGCAACCTCGCCAAGGCGAAGTACGACACCAATCCACTGAAGGACGGCAGCCTCGCCAAGTGGCAACTGCTGGCGTTCGACATCTCGGCGCTGACGCTTGAATCGGTGAAACCGTTCGGGCTCGGCAACAAGGAAGCGCTGCGCTGCAAGAACATGTGGACGCTGGGGCTGGCGCTGTGGATGTTCGACCGCCGCCGCCAGCCGATCATCGACTGGCTGCGCACCAAATTCGCCAAGAACGAGGTACTGGCTGAAGCGAACATCGCCGCCCTGAACGCGGGCCACGCTTATGGCGAAACGGCGGAAATCGGCGGCGGCGGGCTGGGTGCGCACCGTCTGCGCCAGCAGCATGTCGACCCCGCCGATGTCGAGCCGGGCCTTTACCGCACGGTGACGGGTGCCGAGGCGATGTCGCTGGGGCTGGTCGCGGGCGCGCAGCTTGCCGACCTGCCGATGTTCTTCGGCGGCTATCCGATCACGCCGGCGTCGGCGATTCTGCATCATCTGGCGCGGCTGAAGGAATTCCACGTCACGACCTTCCAGGCCGAGGACGAGATCGCCGCGATCGCCTCTGCCATCGGCGCGTCCTACGCGGGGCAGCTCGGCGTCACGTCGTCGTCGGGTCCGGGCATCGCGCTGAAGGGCGAAGCGATGGGCTTGGCGATCATGACCGAGCTGCCGCTCGTCATCATCAATTCACAGCGTGGCGGACCATCGACCGGGTTGCCGACGAAGACCGAGCAGTCGGACCTCTACCAAGCCGTCTACGGCCGCAACGGCGATGCGCCGATGCCGGTGATCGCCGCCCGCTCCGCCGCCGACTGCTTCGATGTCGCGATCGAGGCGGTGCGGATCGCGACGCAATATATGACGCCGGTGATGGTGCTGACCGACGGCTATATCGCCAATGCCGCCGAGCCGTGGAAAGTGCCCGACATGAGCGGTTACACGCCGTTCCCCGTGACTTTCCTCGATCATGTGCCGGACGGCGGCTTCATGCCGTACGCGCGCGACGAAAAGCTCGCGCGGCCGTGGGTAAAGCCGGGAACTCCCGGGCTGCTCCACCGGATCGGCGGGATCGAAAAGGCGCAAGGGACGGGCAATATCGATTACAGCGCCGCGAACCATCAGGCGATGACCGACACCCGCATGAACAAGGTGCTGGGTGTGAAGGTGCCCGATCAGGAAGTGTCGCTTGGCGCCGCGTCGGGCAAGCTGGCGGTGGTCGGCTGGGGATCGACCTATGGCCCGATCCATCAGGCCGTCCGGCGGGCGCTGCGTCGCGGGCAGGACGTCGCGCATATCCACATCCGCCACATCTGGCCGATGCCCGCCAATCTGAGTGATTTGCTGAAGGGTTACGACAAGATCCTCGTGCCTGAAATGAATACGGGCCAGCTCAAGACTCTGCTGCGCGATCAATTCCTGGTCGACGCCCGACCGCTCAACAAGGTCTCGGGCCAACCCTTCCGCATCTTCGAGATCGAAGAAGCGATCGATGCGATGCTGGCATAAGGACGCCGACGATGAACGACATGACCCCGATTGCTCGCACCACGACCCCCAAGGATTGGGAGTCGGATCAGGAAGTGCGCTGGTGCCCCGGTTGCGGCGATTATGCGATTCTGAAAGCGATGCAGCGCACGATGCCCGAAATCGGCGCGACGCCCGAAAATACCGTCTTTGTCAGCGGGATCGGCTGCTCGTCGCGCTTTCCCTATTATATGGAAACCTATGGTTTCCACACGATCCACGGGCGCGCATGCGCGGTCGCGACCGGCGTGAAGCTCGCCAATCCGGCGCTCGATGTGTGGATCATCACCGGCGACGGCGACGCGCTGTCGATCGGCGGCAACCACACGATGCACCTGCTGCGCCGGAACCTGAACTGCCAGCTGATCCTGTTCAACAACGAGATCTACGGCCTGACCAAGGGGCAATATTCGCCGACCAGCCGCGAGGGAACGCGCTCGCCGTCGACGCCCTATGGCTCGGTCGATCACCCGGCCAAGCCATGCGCCTTCGCACTCGGCAGCGGCGCGCGGTTCGTGGCGCGCGGCATCGACGTGCACAAGAACCTGCCCGCGGTTCTGAAGGCCGCGTACCAGCACAAGGGCGCGGCGTTCGTCGAAATCTATCAGAACTGCATCGTCTATAACGATGAAGTGTTCGAGGAATTCACCGCGAAGACCAATGCGGCCGGGCATCAGCTCTGGCTGGAGAATGGCAAGCCGATGCTGTTCGCCGGCGGGTCGAAGGGTATCGCGATCGATCATATGACTCTGACGCCGATCGTCGTCGATGTCGTCGACGGCGACTGGGAAGGCGCGGGCGTGATCGTCCACGACGTGACCAACCGCACGGTCGCGCACATGCTGGTCGAATTGCCCTTCGGCGAATTTCCGATGGCGCTCGGCGTGCTGTACGACGATCCCAAGCCCACCTTCGAGGATGCCGTCGTCGGCCAGAATGAATCGGCATCGCGCGGGAAGGTCGCCGATCTGCAGAAGCTCGTCGCCAAGGGCCAGACCTGGACGGTCGAGAACGCGCACCATCAGGAGAGCTGATGACTTCGCTTGTCTGGCTGCGGCGCGACCTGAGGCTCGCGGATCAGGCGGCGTTCGTCGCGGCAGCAGCCGACGGGCCGGTCGTGCCGGTCTATGTCCTCGACGACGAGACGCCAAAGCACCGCCGGATGGGCGGCGCGTCGCGCTGGTGGCTGCATCATAGCCTGGCCAGCCTCGACCACGACCTGCGCGAACGCGGATCGCGGCTGATCCTGCGGCGCGGGCGAAGCGAGGATGTGCTCGCGGCGCTGGCGGAAGAAACCGGCGCGACCCGCGTCCACGCGCTGCACCATTACGAACCCTGGTGGCGCAACGCCGAGCGGGCGGTGGGCAAAAGGCTCGACCTTGCGCTCCATGACGGGAACTACCTCGCGCCGCCGGGATCGATCACGACCGGAGCGGGCGGCCAGTACAAGATCTACACGCCCTTCTGGCGCGCGCTCCAGGCGCAGATGCCGCCGCCTGAGCCGACCAGGGCGCCACGCTCGCTGCCCGTCCCTGAAAAATGGCCCGCGAGTGACAAGCTCGCCGTGTGGCAGCTGCTGCCGACGCGCCCCAACTGGGCGACCGGGTTCGAAGCCGACTGGCAACCCGGCGAAGCGGGCGCCGCGGCCCATCTGAAATCCTTTGGCGGCGCTGCTGCCGATTATGCCGAAACGCGCAATCTGCCCTCGGTCGACGGCACGTCGCGGCTGTCGCCGCACCTGCACTTCGGGGAGATTTCACCCGCAACGATCTGGCATCGCCTTGCATCGGTCGGCGGCTCGGTCGAGACTTTTCTCGGCGAGCTCGGTTGGCGCGATTATGCCCAGAACGTCATCCTTCAGTTTCCGGACTATGCCACTGCCAATGCGCGTCCCGCTTTCGATGCGCTGCCGTGGCGAACCGGCAAGGCGGCCGAGGAGGATCTGACGTCATGGCAGCACGGCCGGACCGGTTATCCCATTGTGGATGCGGGCATGCGCCAGCTCTGGGCGACCGGGTGGATGCATAACCGCGTGCGGATGATCGCCGCATCGTTCCTGATCAAGCACCTGCTGATCGACTGGCGGCGCGGCGAGCAGTGGTTCTGGGATACTCTGGTCGACGCCGATTACGGATCGAACGCGGTCAACTGGCAATGGACGGCGGGGACCGGCGTCGATTCGAACATGTTCGTCCGGATCATGGCGCCGCTGACCCAGTCGGAGAAGTTCGATGCGGTGGGCTATATCCGGCAATGGGTGCCCGAATTGAAAGGCGTCCCGGCCAAGGCCATCCATGACCCCGACGAGCATGGCTGCCGCCCCCGCGATTATCCGCCCAAGCGCATCGGCCACCGCGAAGCGCGTGCGCGCGCCTTGGAAGCGGTCAAGAAAATCGGCTAGGGGCAACGCGTGTCAAGCGAGTGGGGCCGATCATGACCACATCGATACCGGCTGCAGCGCTATCGCGCGCGGGACCGCTCGGCCTGTTCGCACCGCTGTTTCGCAGGCTGCTCGACCGGATCGATGCGGGACTTGCATCGGGCGGCATCGATGTCTCGCTGCCCGACGGCACGCGTCGCCTGCTCGGTGGCCGTGCGCCAGGACCAGCCGCACGCGTCGAGATTCGCGACTGGCGCGCGCTGTGGCGGCTCGCAGTGGGCGGGTCGGCCGGCTGGTACGTCGCCTGGTCGCGCGGCGAGTGGAGCAGCCCCGATCCGGTGGCGCTGTTCGAATTGTTCGGCCGCAATCGGCACGCCCTGGGAGAAATAGGGCGGTCGCGTGGTTTGGCACGGCTCGCCAAGAAGATCTTTCACCAGCTTCGCGGCAACAGCCGTGCGGGTGCCCGCCGGAACATCGAGGCGCATTACGACCTCGGCAATGATTTCTACGCGGCCTGGCTTGATCCGACGCGAAGCTATTCCAGTGCGCTTTTCGTGGACGCCGACGAACGGCTCGAAATTGCGCAACATCGCAAGCTCGCCGCAATGCTCGAGCGGACCGCGACCCAGCCAGGCGATCAAATCCTTGAGATCGGTTGCGGCTGGGGCTCGTTCGCCGCCTTTGCCGCTGCGGCGGGCCGGCGGGTCCATGCGATCACACTGTCGAACGAGCAACAGGCAGCGGTTGCGGCGCAGGGGCTCGAGGGTGTGACGGTCGCGCTCAGCGATTATCGCGATGTCGCCGGGCAGTTCGATGCCGTCGTCAGCATCGAGATGGTCGAGGCGGTCGGGCAGGCTTATTGGCCGACCTATCTCGCGGCGATTGCGGAGGCGCTGCGACCCGGTGGCCGCGCTGCGCTCCAATATATCGCGATCGATGATGCGATTTACGACAGCTACGCCGCCAATGTCGACTTCGTGCAGACCTATGTGTTTCCGGGCGGCATGCTGTTGTCAGAGCGGCGTTTTCGCGCGCTTGCCGAGGCGGCGGGCTTTGACTGGATCGATCAGCGTGATTTCGGCGAGGATTATGCGAACACCTTGAAGCGGTGGCGGGCGGCATTTGACGAGGCCGTCGACCGCGAGGCGCTGCCTGCGCGATTTGATCGCCAGTTCATCGATTTATGGCGATATTATCTGATGTATTGCGAAGGCGGCTTTCGCGGTGGCGGGCTACAGGTGTCGCAGGTGACGCTGATCAAGCGCTGACGGCCTCGACCCGTTCGAAATGGCCGGCGTCGAAATCGTCGATCAATAGCCGCACGATACGCGCCGCCACTTCTTCGGGCGGTTTCACCGAGGCTGGGTCTTCGCCAGGATAGGCCCGGGCGCGCATCGCGGTACGGGTCGCGCCCGGATCGACGATCGCGGTCCGGATCTTCGAGATATTGGCGACTTCCGCGCCATAGCAGCGCAGCAACACTTCGAACGCTGCCTTGGAGGCACCATATTCCCCCCAATAAGCGCGCGGGCTTTGCGCGACGGCCGAGGTGAGGCCAATCACCCGCCCGGCCGGCGCGCGCCGCAACATCGGGTCGAACGCGGCGAGCAGTGATGCCTGGGCGCTGACGTTGAGCGTCATCACGCGGGCAAGTTCCTTCGGATCGATGGTCGAGACCGCCCCGAGCGTGCCGAGCGTCGCCGCGTTGAGGAGCAGGATGTCCAGCCTGTCCCAGCGGCCACCCAGCGCAACCGCAAGCCGGGCAATCGAATCGGGTTCGGTAAAGTCGATCGGCGCGATCGTCGCCGTGCCGCCATCGGCGTGGATCGCGTCCTCCACTTCCTCGAGCCCGCCCGTCGTGCGGCCGGTAAGGATCATATGCGCGCCCGCCGCCGCAAGCGCGCGGGCCGTTGCGGCGCCGATCCCGCGGCTCGCGCCGGTGACGAGCGCGATCCGGTTGGCAAGGGGCTTGTCGGTCAAGTGGATCGTCCTCGATGGTCGGTTAGTTGACGCGCTCGGCGAGCAGCGCGAACTGGTCGACGGTCTCGCTTTCGTCCTGGTCGGTCAGCGTCGTCGGATAATCGCCGGTGAAGCACGCGTCGCAGTGGCTCGGCGCGCGGTCCGATCGGCTGTCCTCGCCCAGCGCCTTGTACAGGCCGTCGATCGACACGAAGGCCAGGCTGTCGGCATGGATGAAGTCGGTCATGCCGCCCACGTCGAGCTGGGCCGCCAGCAGCTTGGCTCGCTCGGGGGTGTCGACACCGTAAAAGCAGCTGTGGCGGGTCGGCGGGCTGGCAATCCGCATATGCACTTCGGCAGCACCTGCCTCGCGCATCATCGTCACAATCTTCAGGCTGGTCGTGCCGCGCACGATCGAATCGTCGATCAGGATGATACGCTTGCCCTGGATCAGCGCGCGGTTGGCATTGTGCTTCAGCTTGACGCCCAGATGCCGGACCTTGTCGCCCGGCTGGATGAAGGTGCGGCCGATATAATGCGACCGGATGATCCCCAGTTCGAACGGGATGCCCGATTGCTGGGCATAGCCGATCGCCGCCGGCACACCCGAATCAGGGACCGGGATCACCAGATCGGCCTCGACCGGGGATTCGATCGCCAGCTGCGCGCCGATCGCCTTGCGCACCGAATAGATCGAGCGTTCGTCGACGATCGAATCGGGGCGCGAAAAATAGACATGCTCGAAAATGCACGGCCGCGACGGCTGGACCGGGAAAGGCCGGATCGACCGCGTTTCGGTTCCCTGGACGATTACCAGCTCACCCGGATCGATCGCCCGCACGAAGGTTGCGCCGACGACGTCGAGCGCCACCGTTTCCGACGCGAAGATGACCGCGCCGTCGAGCGTCCCCATCACCAGCGGCCTGATGCCGAGCGGATCGCGGCAGCCGATCATCCCCTCGGGCGTCATCACCACCAGCGAATAGGCGCCTTCGACCTGTTTGAGCGCATCGATGAACTTGTCGAGCAGCGTCCGGTAATTGGATGTCGCGACAAGATGGATGATCGTTTCGGTATCGCTGGTGGACTGGAAGATCGATCCGCGCCGCACGAGCTCGCGCCGCAGGCGGGCGGCGTTCGAAATATTGCCGTTATGCGCGATCGCGAACCCGCCCGACTGAAGCTCAGCATAAAGCGGCTGAACGTTGCGCAAGGCGGTCTCGCCGGTCGTTGAATAGCGGACATGGCCGCACGCCGACGTGCCCGGCAGCGCCCGGATGATGTCGTCGCGGTCGAAATTCCCCGCGACATGGCCCATCGCGCGATGGGTGTGGAACTGATGGCCGTCCCAGCTGGTGATGCCCGCCGCTTCCTGGCCGCGATGCTGAAGCGCGTGGAGGCCGAGCGCGACCAGCGCGGATGCCTCCCCGTCGGTACCGGAAACGCCGAAAATGCCGCATTCCTCACGCAGCGTGTCGGCATCGAAAGGGTGTGTGGTCAGCATCGGATCCCGTCGGGTGGATGTCGTTTGGGCCATATAGGGGCCGCGATCGGCTTTGTCGCCTGTTTGTCATCAATCGCCGGAGCCTCTAGCCGGTCGGCGCGTTCAAGCCGTCGAAAGGGAGCGCCCCAATGGCCCGCAAACACGCCCTGCAGATCAAGGATTCGGCGACCTATGAGGCGCTCATCGATCAGGGCGCATCGCCTGAAAAGTCTGCGCGCATCGCCAACGCGCGGGCGGCAGGAACGCTTCAGCACCGCTCGATGCCGCTTGAGAAGCGAACCAAGGCCGATCTCTATGCGGAGGCGAAACGGATCGGCATCGCCGGGCGCAGCGCGATGACCAAGGCTGAACTCGTCGACGCCATTCGTGGGCATTGACCGCCACGTTTGAGTATCGTCCCGTCACTGCGCTAGGGAAGGGCTATGGACGCACGCGAATCCGGCCTTGCCCTCGATCCGAAATATGATGCGAACGGCCTGATCACGGCGGTTGCGACCGACCGGGCGGGGCAGCTCCTGATGGTCGCGCACATGAATGCCGACGCGCTTGCGGCGACGCTTGCGGGTGGCGAGGCCGTGTTCTGGTCGCGCAGTCGCGGTCGGCTGTGGAAAAAGGGCGAGACGTCGGGCCATGTGCTGAGGGTCGTCGAGGCGAGGATCGATTGCGATCAGGACGCCCTATGGCTGATCTGCGATCCGGCGGGGCCGGCGTGCCATACCGGCGAGGTGAGCTGTTTCTATCGCCGGATCGCCGGCGACACGCTCGAACGGATCGGATGAAGGCGCTGATCGTTATCGCCCTGCTGCTCGCAGGATGTTCACGGCCGCCCGAAGGCAGCGACGCCACCGGCTCGCCGCCCGATCTCGAAACCGCGGCGATCGGTGCGGGCATTATTCCGGACCCTAAGGCAACCGACATCAGCGGCTTGTTCGCGCGCGACACCGACCGGATCTGCGTTGTCCCGGCCGCGCTCGATTTCAGGATCGGCGTGTTCGTCGACTATGGCGACCAGCAGAGTTGCAGCGGCAGCGGGAAGGTGACGCGCGTCGGTGAGACACTGCATGTGACGTTCGACGGTGATGTCGGCTGCACCTTCGACGCACGTTTCGAAGGCGACCGGATCGTCTTTCCGGGACGCGTGCCGGACGCCTGCGTGAAACTGTGCAGTCGTCGCGCTTCGATCGCCGCGCTCGACGTTCGGCGCCTGAGCGATTCTGTGGCGGAGGCGTCAACGCTGCGTGACCTGCGAGGACGGCTGCTATGTGGGTCGTGAGCGTGCGTACTTGACGTTTACGTAAATCAGCGGTATCACGCAGACATGTCTTCGATGCCGTCCGTTGCGGCCTATGCGCCGATCGAGCCCCGGCTCGATCGCGACGCGTTCAGCATTTCCGATCTGTCCGCCGAATTCGGCGTAACGGCGCGTGCGTTGCGTTTTTACGAGGACGAGGGGCTGATCAGCCCCGAGCGCCGCGGCACCGCCCGCATCTATTCGCACCGCGACCGGGCGCGGCTCGCCTGGATCCTGCGCGGCAAGCGGGTGGGTTTCAGCCTCGGCGAAATTCGCGAGCTGCTCGACCTTTATGACATTGGCGACGGCCGGCGCGCCCAGCGATCGGCCACGATCGCGCGTTGCCGAGACCGGATCGCCATGCTCGCCGCCCAGAAACATGATATCGATGCAGCGATCGCCGAACTCAGCCAATTCATCGCGCTGCTGGAACCTCAGCTCGACCATCCGAAGGACTGACCATGCCGAAATATACGCCCCCCGTCCGTGACACCCGTTTCGTGCTCGACCATGTCGTCGGCATCGATCGCTACAGCAACCTGCCCGGGTTCCAGAACGCGACTCCCGATGTGGTAACGGCGGTGCTCGAGGAAGGCGGCAAGTTCGTCGCCGAGGTGCTGTTCCCGATCAACCATTCGGGGGATCAGGAGGGATGCACCCGGCATCCCGATGGCAGCGTAACGACGCCCAAGGGGTTCAAGGAAGCGTATCGCGCGTTTGTTGAAAGCGGCTGGTCGACACTTTCCGCGCCCGAGGAATTTGGCGGGCAGGGGATGCCGCACACGATCTCGACGGCGTTCGAGGAATATATGATTTCCGCCAACATGGCGTTCGCCATGTATCCGGGCCTCACCCACGGCGCGGTCGCATCGCTGCTCGTCAAGGGCTCGCCCGAGCAGAAGGCGAAGTACGTCCCCAAGATGGTGTCGGGCGAATGGGGCGGCACGATGAACCTGACAGAGCCGCATTGCGGCACCGATCTCGGCCTGATCCGGACCCGCGCCGAGCCGAACGCCGACGGCAGCTGGGCGATTACCGGCACCAAGATCTTCATTTCGTCGGGCGAACACGACCTGACCGAGAATATCATCCACCTCGTGCTCGCCAAGACGCCGGGCGCACCGGAAAGCTCGAAAGGCATTTCGCTGTTCGTCGTGCCGAAATTCCTGGTCAATGACGACGGGTCGCTCGGCGAGCGCAATTCGCTCAGCTGCGGCTCGATCGAGCACAAGATGGGCATCCACGCCAATTCGACCTGCGTCATGAACTATGACGGCGCGAAAGGCTGGCTGGTCGGCGAGGAGATGAAGGGTCTGGCGGCGATGTTCATCATGATGAACGCAGCCCGGCTCGGTGTCGGGCTGCAGGGGCTTGGCGTTGCCGAGACGGCCTATCAGAATGCCGTGCAATATGCGCATGATCGCCGCCAGGGCCGCGCGCTGACCGGTGCTGCCGACCCGAACGAAAAGGCCGACACGCTGTTCGTCCATCCCGATGTCCGCCGCATGCTGATGGAAGCCAAGGCGCTGACCGAAGGACTGCGGGCGCTGTGCCTGTGGGGCGCACTGCAGGTCGATCTCGCACACATGGCGCCGACCGAGGAAGAGCGGCAGACCGCCGACGATCTGATCGGCCTGCTGACGCCCGTGATCAAGGGCTATGGCACCGACAAGGGCTATGACATCGCGACCAACGCCCAGCAGGTCTATGGCGGGCACGGCTACATCGCCGAATGGGGCATGGAGCAATATGTCCGCGATGCGCGGATCGCGATGATCTATGAAGGCACCAACGGCGTGCAGGCGATGGACCTGGTGGGTCGCAAGCTCGCCAGCAATGGCGGACGCGCGGTGCAGCTGCTGTTCAAGATCGTCGGCGAAGAGATCGCCGTCGCCAAGGGCAATCCCAAGCTCGCCGACTTCGCCGCTCGGCTGGAGCGCGCGTTGGGCGATCTCCAGGCGGCGACGGGCTGGTTCGTGCAGAACGGCTTCGCCAATCCGAACAATGTCGGCGCCGGCGCGCATTCCTACATGCATCTGATGGGTATCGTCGCGGTCGGGCTGATGTGGCTGCGGATGGCGACGGCGGCGACGGCACTGCTCGACGCAGGCGAGGGCGACGCGAAGTTCCTTGAGGGCAAGCTGGTCACTGCCCGCTATTTCGCTGAGCGTATCTTGCCCGATGCGGGCGCGCTGCGTCGCAAGATCGAAGGCGGGGCCGACGCGATCATGGCGCTTGCGCCCGAAATGTTCGAGGCGGCCTAGGGCTTTACGCCAGGCGCGGGAGGCGTGGCGGGGGACGGCGGTGCCGCGCCCGCCGCCTTCTTGCCGCTCCCCCGCGCGTCCGAGGGGTCGGCGACGGTCCCAGAAGGATCGCCTGCGCTCGCCCTGGGGAGCTTGTCAGCACTCGGCGCGGCGATCATCGAACGGCGCATGCACTGCGCGATATTCGGCCGCGCGAAGACCGTGCAGTTCCAGAGCGGCTTGTCATAACCGCTCGCCCTGTCGCGAAAATAGCTGAACGCCATCGATGCGATCTCATCGCTGGTCAGCGGGATGTTGGTCGCCGCGTCCCTGGCGTCAGTCCACACCATGAATTTGCAATAGGCGCGGTCGCCGCAATTCCGGGCCGCAAGCGCCGGAAGCTCGTCGGCCGGATATGTTCGGTCGAGCGTTACGATGAACGTGTCAGGATAATTCGCAACTTCGGGGAAAATCCCTCCCTTGGCGCCGCCTGGCAGGACAGCGCCCGAACCAGGCGCGCCTGCCGCCAGTGCGAGGTCGAGCCCACTGCGGTGCGCAGGCGAGTAGGCGGCAAGCTGTGCGATTACCGGCTCGTCGGGGTCGATCCGGCGCATGAAGGCGGCCGGGGTGCCCCACCATCCGGTCCAGCGGAAGAACAGGTGGGTGCCGACCGCCGTTACCTTGTCGAGGCTGGCGCTCCAATAGGGGACGACCCAATCGGTGTGGTAATGGGTCGCGTGCCCGACCGGCCTGAACACCGATCCGGTAAGCGCCCCGCGCGCGATGGCGCGGGCCCGGTCCCACGCCGCATCGCTGAACCGGTGACGCAAGAGCGCCCCGTCGCAGGTGAAGGTGAACTGGCAGCCGGTCGTTCGCGTCGCTCCTTCGAACACGACGCCACAGATCGACTTGGGGAAGGCTGGATGGCGGACGCGGTTGATGATGACCTGCGCGACCGCGCGTTCGCCGGTGCCATCGTCGCCCGCCTCGTAGAGCTGTGCCGCCGCGAGACAGTCGACCGCGCGTTCGCCCGCGCTTTGCGTCCCTGCGAGCATGAAGGGACGCGCGGGCGGATTTGGAGCGGTCGAAAAGGGGATGGTCGCATTGAAGGCGACGGCGTCTTCGCGCGACACAGGGACAAAGGTCATCGGCTCGACGACCGGAAGCTGGGTTCGTGGAACGACCCTGGGCGGCGCGAGCCGGACCTTTCCGGCAATCGCCGGGCGGCGGTCGACCGAGGTCACGATCACGGCTGGAACGGCAAGCGCCGCCGCCGCCGTCAGTGCGAGCACCGCCGCAACCGCGCGGTGCGGGCGGGGCGGCAAGGGCAGATTATCGGAGGCGGCGAGCGTGTCGGGCATCGCCGCGCCCTTAGCTCAAAACCCGCGATCCGCGAACCCCGCCGCTCGGTGTCTCCGCTAGGCCTCGGGCAGGAAGTCCGGCACCGACAGATAGCGTTCGCCCGTGTCGTAGCTGAAGCCGAGCACCCGCGTGTCGCTCGGCAAGTCGCGCAGTTTCGCGCGGATCGCCGCAAGGGTCGCGCCAGAGCTGATGCCGACGAGCATCCCTTCCTCGGCGGCAGCACGACGGGCCATCTCCTTGGCGGCATCGCCCGATACCTGGATCGCGCCATCGATCGCCGCGACATGGAGGTTGGCCGGGATGAACCCCGCGCCGATGCCCTGGATCGGGTGTGGCCCCGGCGTGCCGCCCGAAATGACCGGCGACGCTTCCGGCTCGACCGCATAGACCTTCAACGCGGGCCAGGCCGCCTGCAGCGTTTCGGCCACCCCGGTAATGTGCCCGCCGGTGCCGACGCCGGTGATCAGCACATCGATGGGCGTGTCGGCGAAATCGCGGAGGATTTCCTGCGCCGTCGTACGCACATGGACGTCGATGTTCGCAGTGTTTTCGAACTGCTGCGGCATCCAGGCACCCGGCGTTCCCTCGACCAGCGCGACGGCGCGCTCGATCGCCCCCTTCATCCCCTTTTCGCGCGGCGTGAGATCAAAGGTCGCTCCATAGGCCAGCATCAGCCGACGCCGCTCGATCGACATGCTTTCGGGCATGACGAGGATCAGCTTGTAGCCCTTGACCGCAGCAACCATCGCCAGCCCGACGCCGGTGTTGCCGCTGGTCGGCTCGATGATCGTGCCGCCCGGCTTGAGCGCGCCCGAAACCTCCGCTGCCTCGATCATCGCGAGCGCGATCCGGTCCTTGATCGAGCCACCGGGATTGGATCGTTCGGACTTGATCCAGACCTCCGCCTCCGGGAACAGTTTCGACATGCGGATATGGGGCGTGTTGCCGATCGTCTCGAGAATCGAGTGCGCTTTCATGTCAGGCGGGCTCCATGGCTTTGGCCTCGTCACGCGAGGCTGGGGGTTCGAAACTGCGCGCGTTGCGGATGGAAGGAAACAGATAGGTCCATAAAAGCGTGACGACAATCGCGCCCGCGCCACCGACGACGACGGCACCGACCGGGCCGATTGCCGCCGCGAGAAATCCCGACTCGGCCTCTCCCAATTCGTTTGAGGCCGAGATGGTGAGCTGCGACACCGCACCCACCCGCCCGCGCTTGTCGTCGGGCGTGTAGAGCTGGATCAGCGATTGGCGGATATAGACCGAAAACATGTCCGCAGCGCCCGCGATGGCGAGCGCGACAACGCTCAGCCACATCAGCGTCGAGACACCAAAGATCACCGTTGCCACGCCATAGACCAGCACCGCGCCGAGCATCTTGCGCCCGACATCGGTCTTGATGGGCCGGAAAGAAAAGATGATCGCGACGATGCTCGCGCCGACAGCAGGCGCCGCGCCGAGCAAGGCCAGGCCCTCCGGCCCCACCCGCAGGATATCGTGCGCGTAGATCGGCAGCAGTGCGCTGGTGCCGGCAAGGAAAACGGCGAACAGATCGAGCGTGATCGCGCCCAGCACCAGCTTGTTCTGGCCGACATAGGCGAGGCCATCGATGATCTGTCGGATCGGATGCGCCTTTGCGGGAACGGCAGCGCGCGCGACGGCGCCGATCATCATCAGACAGGTAAACGCGACCGCGAACAGGGCAACCGCCAGCGCATAGGCGCCCCAGGGGGTCACCGCATAGGCCTGCGCGCCCACCGCTGGCCCGATGATCGTCCCCACCTGCCACGAGATCGAGCTGAGCGCGATCGCGGTCGGCAAGACCTCGCGCGGCACGAGGTTGGGGGCGAGCGCACCCAGCGCGGGGCCGGCAAAGGCCCGACCCAGGCCAAGCGCGACGGCGACCGCGAACAGCACGGGCAGGCTGATCCACCCTTGATAAGTCGCGAGCGCCAGGATCGCTGCGCAGCCGAACTGGAGCGCAACCGTCATCCGGGCGATCCAGCGCCGGTCGAACCGGTCGGCGACCCAGCCGGTGATCGGCGTTGTGAGGAACAGCGGCAGGAACTGAAGCAGGCCGATCAACCCGAGCTGGGCGGCGGCCGCGCTCGGGCTCATCGTCGCGCGGGCGATCGTGTAGGTTTGCCAGCCGATCACGATGATCATCGCGTTCTGCGCGATCGTCGTCGCAAACCGGGCTGCCCAATAGGCGC
>PKED01000158.1 GCA_002863155.1 Sphingomonadaceae bacterium
GCAAGCTCAAAGAGTTCAAACGAATCGCCATGCGTGCCTGCAAGACTGACCGCAGCTTCGAAGCCATGATCTACCTCACCGCAGCCGTCATCAACTCACGATGAATCCCCACAGTCCCTAGAGGTTGCGAAGATAACCGACCGCTTCGGCCGGCGGCCGCGCGAGCGCTTCCTCCATCAAGGCGATGCCCACCAGGCATTGATCTTTCAGCGCTGGCTCGTCGGCATTGTCCGATGTCTGCAATGCCTTGCGCGTGCGCGTGTCGTTCAGCTTCGCACGGGCCGCGATCTTTGCCACCATCTCGCCGGGTATCGAAAACCGGTCGGACTGCTGGCCGCGGCTCGGTTCGCCGTCGGTCTCGAGCAGAATGCGCACGCGCATCAGCCGCTCCTGTCGCGCCGTAGTTGTGCTCATCGCGCGCTCGAGCGGCTTGCCGGTGACGATGAAGTCGCGGCACGAGGCCCAGCTCCACGGCATGATCGCCTTTGCCTGAGCGAGCCGCAGTCTGACTCTGTCGGCCGATAGCTGGTAGGGCGCGATCTTGATCCTGTATCGAATACGGTCCGCCAGCAGGGCGATCATGTCGCGCGCATATTTGTTGCTGTCGTGACCCAGGTCATGGGCGATTTTGAGATTGCTGGTGAGCAGACTCGCAAGCTCGGGCTTTTCCTTACGGGCGCGTTCGAGCGTGAGCGATTCGTCCGCGGCCGCCGCCAGCACGGAATCTATCACCTGCTCGTCGCGCATCACGATCGCCGGCACGGGATTCCTGGCGGGATTGCCACCGGCCTGCGGATCGAGCGCGCGCGCGATTATGCCGAACGCGACGATGGCCAGATAGATGGCGCTGACCATCCAGCCGACATTGAACCGACGGGGTTTGCTATTCTCCCACAACGAAACCCGGTACCAATCCCAATGCCCTTCCAGCCGGGGATAGTCCTGACGCACGGTCTGGATGAGCTCGCTCACCTTACCACCCAGGCCCCAGCCGATCCCGCGTCGTGTCCCTTCATCGGCGGGCCTGGTGAGCTCGCGCCATGCCGCATTCAGCCGATGCCCGGGCGCCGTCACTTTGGCCAGGAAGTCGATCTCGTCGGCGCGGGCGACAACGGCGGCGGCCGCCGGATGCTGATCGATCCGGCCCTGGCCGGCGCGCCAGCCGAAATAGTCGATCGCGATCTGGATCGCCGGGTCGGATCGGGGGACGGCGTCGGCCAGAACCGAGGCGAACCAGCGATCGGCCTCCGCCAGAAACGCGATTTCCTCAAGGCGCGGGTCGGCGAGCAGGGCCTTGATATGTTCGTTCAGCGCCATCGCTTCGGCATCGGAAAGAGGTTGCTGCGCCGTGTCGTCGGGCGGAAAGAGCAGCGCCAGCACTGCGTCATAATGGGCCGACATGCGGTCGCGATGGGCGGCATGGTCGACGATCCCGACATCGGCCGACCCCGCATCGGGCCTGCGATCGAGCACAGGCGGGCTTCCCGGGCTATTCAAGATCAACGGCAGGGGAACGACGCGTTCCTCGGCGTCGGTCGCGTGACCTGGCTGGGGTGCCGACTGGTACGACGCTTCAGGCGCCAGCGCAGGCGCGACTGAGACCAGACCCCCGCCCGACACTGGCCCGTTAACCAGCGGGGGTGCGATCTTCAGCGCGTCCCCGCCGTGCAGCCGCGCGTCGATGACTTCGGGCGCCGTCGGTGCCGCGTCGCCGGGCTCGGACCAACGGGCATCGTCGCGTGCTGCCTGCAGGGCGCCGACCTCCTCGGCCGACCTCTCTGCCGCGCGCTCGCCATGCGACCGCGCCTCGGCAAGCGCCCGGTCGCGCGCGGCGCGCAGTTCGGCAAAGCGTTCGGGATCCTCGTCGGGATCGAAGGACTTGAGCTGGCGCGCATAGGCGGCGCGGATCGCCGCAACGTCGCTATCGGCGGCAATGCCGAGCACTTGCCAAGCCTGGCGCAACGCGTTCACAGGTAACGATCCGCCTCGATAGCGTCGAGTGAGGCGCTGAATTCGGCCCGTGCGGCGGCGATCTGCCGTGGGTCTTGTGACGCCAGCGCGGCCTCGAACGCGGCGGTCCATTCGCCCACGATCTGGCGACGTTCGCCGATGAACGATTCATAGCAGCGGGCCGCGCGGGCAAGCAGCGCGACATTCTCGCTCTCTTCGCGCGGGTGTCGCTTCAGATCGGCAAGCACCTTGCGCCGCTTGTCGATCTCTTCGCGGCTGACGCCTTCTTCCTCGTCGAACAGCACGAGATTGCGGGTCTGGCCGCTGGCGGGCACGAAGACGTCGACTTCGAGCAGCCCGCTGGTATCGTAGCTGAACCGGCACTCGACCTCGACATGCCCGGCGGGTGCGGGCGGTACGGGGATCGTCACCTGGCCGAGCTTGACATTGCCTTCGACCTCGCGCGCCTCGCCCTGAAAGATGCCGAACGTCACCTGGCGCTGATTGGCCTGGAGCGTCGAATAATATTGCATGCGGCTGGCGGGAATGGGCGTGTTTCGCTCGATAATCGGCGAGAAGATGCCGTTGCGAAAACCGCCGCGTCCATCCGACACGCCGACATCGACGCCCAGCGTATAGGGGCAGACATCGGTCAGCCGCACTTCGTCGAGCGCGGCGTCGCGCGCCTTCAGCCCCGCCTGGACGGCGGCGCCGAGCGCCACTGCGTGGTCGGGGTGGATCGACGAATTGGGAAAACGGCCGAACATCCGCGTGATCGTTCGCCGGACCACCGGCATTCGGGTGCCGCCACCGACCAGGATCACTTCGGACAGGCTGTCGACCCGGATGTCGCTGTCGCGCAGCGACCGCAACACGGGCTCGCGCAGCCGGTTGAGCAGCGGCGCAGCCGCCTGTTCGAAGGCATCGCCCGTAATCGTCGTCCCGAAGTGGCGGCCGTCCCACACGATGTCGAACATCGCCTCGGCGGCGTCGCTCAGACGGCGGCGGCACTGTTCGGCGGCGGCGACAAGGAGCGCGCGCAGCTTTACCGGATCGGCGGCGGCCAGCTCACCGCCCGGGTCGATTTTGGGCCGTGCGAGATCGATCATCGCTTCGTTGAAGTCGTCGCCACCCAGCCGGTTGTCGCCTGCCGAAGCACGCACCTCGATCACGCCGTCGAACATTTCGACGATCGACACGTCGAAGGTGCCGCCGCCCAGGTCGAAGACGAGGAACGGCTCTTTTTCCTCCTGCGACTGAATGCCATAGGCGAGCGCCGCCGCAGTCGGCTCGTTGATCAGCCGTTCGACCGTCAGCCCGGCAAGCTCGCCGGCGCGGCGGGTGGCCTTGCGTTGCCGGTCGTTGAAATAGGCGGGCACGGTGATGATCGCGCGGGTCACCGGTTCGCCGAGCGCTGCTTCGGCATCCGCCTTCAGACTCGCCAGAACAAGCGCCGACAATTCCTCCGCGTTGAAGTCGCGCTTGCCGAGCTTGACTGTCTGGCGCGTGCCCATCCGGCGCTTGAAGCTGCTGACCGCGAGTTCGGGATGCGTCGATTCGCGGTCGCGGGCGGCTTGCCCGACCAGCAACGCGCCCGAATCGTCGAGCGCGACTGCCGACGGCGTCAGCAGCGCGCCGAGCGCATTGGGAATCAGTTCGGGTCTGCCATCCCGAAAAACGCCGATCGCACTGTTGGTCGTCCCCAAATCGATCCCGACGATCATCGCGTCCCCCGCCCGTCCTTCGCCGTGATTAGCAAGGTTGCGTGCCGCTGCCAGCCGCATGCGCAAAAAATCCGCCCTGTGGACGACCTTATCGGTCGCGGGCAGGCGATTTCGGGATGGCGCGCAGCGTCCGCACAAATTGCCGGAGCGTCCCCGAGACGCGTTGGAACCCCGTTGCAACTCGCGCGTCACCCGAATCGGGCATATAAACACGCAGGGGCCTATCGAGCGGCAGGAGTGCGCATAATGACCGATTCGACCATCAACGACGCGGGCAAGAAGGCCCGCCAGAATGCCGAGAATATCGCGGATACGATGACCGATCAGATGAAATCGGCGGGCGAGGCGATGCGCCAGTCGGGCGAACGGATCACCGAAGCAGGCACCGAGCTCGGCATGAAGCTGCTCGATCAGGCCGAGGCGAATACGCGCGAGGCATTTGCCGCGATGCGCGCCGCCGCCCATGCCAAGGATGTGTCCGAAGTGATGCGCATCCAGCAGGAATATCTGCGCACCCAGGGCAGCCGCGCGATGGACCAGGCGCGCGAGATCGGCACGATGATCACCGATTACGGTCGCCAGACGCTGACGCAGATGACCAGGAAAGACTGACGTCGCGCGACGCCAACGGCTTTTCTACGTCCGTCCGCTGCCAGGGTAGCGTGCGGGCGACAACGCTGTATATGGTTGGGAATAACAGCCAGGGGCGTCGTTGGTGCGGTCGATAGTCGAAAGAATCGCGGCGCGGGCGATGACGTTGTTCGCGGCGTTGCTCGTGTCCGCATGGCCGGCGGTCGCCGAGGCGCCGAGGCGGTCGGCACCGATCGTGCTGGCGGCGGCGAGCCTGCAGGAAGCGCTGACCGCCGCTGCTGATCGCTGGGCGGCACGACGCCATCCCCGCCCGATCCTGTCGTTCGCGGCATCGTCGACGCTCGCGCGCCAGACCGCTGCCGGTGCGCCGGCCGATCTGTTCGTCTCCGCCGACGCAGCCTGGATGGACGATCTCGCCGCCAAGGGGCTGATCGCCGCCGACAGTCGGGCAGTGCTGGCCGGCAATGCCCTGGTCCTCGTGGCGCCGACATCATCAGCCACCCGGATCGACTGGCGTGATCGCCGCGGCGCCGCACGATCGCTTGCAGCCGGGCCGATCGCGATGGCCGATCCGGCGGCAGTGCCGGCGGGCCGCTATGGCCAAGCCGCTCTGACCGCGCTCGGCCTGTGGTCGGCGGCCGCGCCGCATATCGTTCGCGCGGAAAATGTCCGGGCGGCGCTTGCCCTCGTTCAGCGGGGGGCAGCACCGCTCGGCATCGTCTATGCCACCGACGCCCGCGCAAGCCCGGCGGTCCGCGTCGTCGCGACCTTCCCGCCACGATCGCATCCGCCGATCATCTACCCGATCGCCCGCCTGAAGGCGTCGCGCAGTGGCGAAGGCGAGGGATTCCGTCGCTATTTGCTGTCGGCGGAGGGCCGCGCGATCCTGCGCGGCCACGGCTTCGTGACCCGATAGGCTTATGCTGTCGGATGCCGAATGGAGCATCGTCGCCCTGACGCTGAGGGTGGGGCTGGCGGCAATGGCAGGGACGATGCCGCTGGCGTTCCTGCTCGCCTGGCTGCTTGCGCGCGGCCGCTTTCCGGGGCGGATCGTCCTCGACGGCCTTGTCCATCTGCCGCTCGTATTGCCGCCGGTGGTGACCGGCTGGCTTCTGCTGATCGCCTTTGCGCCGCACGGGCCGGTCGGATCGGTACTGGACCGGCTGTTCGGCGTGACGCTGCTGTTCCGCTGGACCGGCGCCGCGCTCGCGAGCGGCGTGATGGCGCTGCCGCTGATGGTGCGCGCGATCCGGCTGTCGATCGAGGCGGTCGACCAGCGGCTGGAAAGTGCGGCGCGAACGCTGGGCGCGGGGCCGTGGCGGGTGTTCTGGACGATCACGCTGCCGCTCAGCCTGCCGGGGCTGATGGCCGGGCTGGTGCTTGGCTTTGCACGCTCGATCGGCGAATTCGGCGCAACCATCACCTTCGTGTCGAACGTTCCCGGCCAGACCCAGACGCTGCCGCTCGCCATCTATTCGGCGCTGCAGCTCCCCGATGGCGAGGCGACCGTGCTGCGACTGGCGACCGTGTCGATCGTCCTGGCGATGGCGGCGCTGATCGGATCGGAACTGCTGACGCGGCGAGCGGGCAGGGGGCTGCATGTCCTTTGACGTCGATGTCGAGGCCGTCATCGGCACGACGGAAATCCGATGCCGGATCGAGCCTGTGCACGGACTGACGGTTCTGGTCGGTCCTTCGGGCGTCGGGAAGACCAGCGTTCTCAACATGATTGCCGGGCTGACGCGCCCCGCAAGGGGGCGCGTCGCGGTTGCGGGCGCCGAGCTTTTCGATTCGGACGCCGGCATCGATGTCGATGTTGCGGGCCGACATGCGGGCTATGTCTTTCAAGAATCGCGCCTATTTCCGCACATGCGTGTCCGCGCCAATCTTGGCTATGGCGCCGGGCGCGGGGCCGGCCGGTTCGATTTTGACGAGACCATCGCCTTTCTCGGCATTGCGCACCTGCTGGATCGCTGGCCGAGATCGCTGTCGGGCGGCGAGGCGCGGCGTGTGGCCATCGGCCGCGCGCTATTGTCGGCGCCGAGCTTCCTGCTGCTCGACGAACCGCTCTCCTCGCTCGACCGCGCGCGGGCCGAAGAGATCATGCGTGCGATCGAGCACATCCGAGATGATCTGCAGCTGCCGATCCTGATGGTGACGCACGACGCCGCCGAAGCCGAACGGCTGGGCACGCACATTATCACGATGGATCGCTGACCGGAGATCGGCCGGTCGGGGTTACTGGCGCCCCGTGTCGAACAACCGCATCAGGAAGGCGATCTCGGCCTGTTGCGACAGCACCTGGTTGGCCTTTTTGCGCCAGCCATGCCCTTCGTCGGCGAACAACAGGTAGGACACCGGCACGCCATTGGCGCGGATCGCCGCGACCATCTGTTCGCTTTCGCTGCGCGGGACACGGGGGTCTTTGGCGCCCTGCTCGATGAGCATCGGTTTGGTGATGCCCGCGACATTCGCGCGCGGCGAGATGCGCGCGAACACCGCCGCCATCGCCGGATTGCGTTCGTCGCCATATTCGGCCCGACGCGCATCGCGACGATAAGCCTCGGTGTTCTTCAGGAAGGTCTGCCAGTCGCCGATCCCGAACAGGTCGACGCCGCCTGCCAGCTTGTCGCTATATTTGGTCATCGCCGCCAGCGACATATAGCCGCCATAGGAGCCCCCCAGCACCGCAATACGGGCGCCGTCGAGGTCGGGCTGCGTCTTGATCCAATCGATCAGCGCGCCGATGTCCCTGACGCTGTCCTCGCGCTTCTCGGCATTGTCGAGGTTCAGGTAGCGGGTGCCATAGCCGGTCGACCCCCGCACATTGGGCACGATGATCGTCGCGCCGAGCAGGTCGGCCATCGCCGCCGTCTGAGGCGACCAGCCGGGACGCGACTGCCCCTCCGGGCCGCCATGGATGACGATGACCACGGGCGTCCTGGCGGTCGGCGGCACCTTCCTGGTGCGATAGACGAACGCCGGGACCGAGAGTTTGTCGAAGCTGGCAATGCGCACCAGCTTCGGTTCGGGCAGCATTGCGCGGTCGATCGGGCCGATCTCGGACTCGGTCCAGCGATCGAGCTTGCCGCCGCGCACGTCCCAGCTCCAGACGTCGCCCGGCGCGTTCGATGCGGCCAGGCCGATCGCCAATTTGCTGCCGTCGCGAGACAGCGCGAGCGCGCCCACCACGCCGCGTGGCAGCACCGGCTGCGGCAGCGCCCGGCGCGTCGCGAAATCCTGCACGGTGACGCGCGAATAGCCATCCTCGTTGATCGAATAGGCGAGGATGCGGCCATCGTCGCTCAGATCGAACGCCTCGACCGACCAGGGGGATGAAGGCGAAATCGGCGTCAGCTTGCCGGTCGCGACGTCAATCTCGACCAGCCGTTCGACGTCGCTGTCACGATTGCTGATCGCGAGGATGGCGCGGTCGCCACGCGCAAAACGCGCGCCGCTCAGGCTCGCGGCCGTTCCCCTGGCGATTTCGGTCGCAGTGCCCGTGGCGACATCGAGCAGGTACAGGCGATCCTCGACCGCCGAGATGCTGCGCGTCAGCAGCACCGTCTTGCCATCGGCGGAAACATCGGACGGCGCCGTCACGCCGGTGCCCTGGAAGATCTGCCGGGCCGATGCCGGGTCGGCGGGGTTGGCACGCCAGATCGTGCGGTCGCCCGATCCCTTCGTGGCGCGCGACCAGAAGATCGCGCTGCCGTCGGGTGCAACGACGAGCTGGCCGTTCTGCGTTCCCGTCTCGGTCAGCTGGACCGGTTTCAGATCGGGGCCCATCGCATAGATCTGCGTCCATTCGTCGCCGCCGGTATCGCGGGCGAACAGGATGCGGTCGCTGCCCGGGATCGCGCGCGCGCCCGCAATCGGCTCTGCCGCAAAGGTGATCTGCGTGCGCGCCATCGCCGGCCCTTTCAGGCGGTGAAGCTGCGCGGTGGCGGCGAACCGGGTGAGGATCAACATGCCGCCGTCCTCGGTCCAGTCGGCAAAGCCCGCCGCCCGGCTTTCCTGATAGCGCGCCAATGCGGTCGCGAGCTCGGTCGGGATCGGGGGTATGTTTTCCAGCGTCGCGGCACCGATCACCCGCTTGTCGATCACGGCGCTGGCCGAGGTCTGGGCGACCGCGGCCGATGACAGGCTGGCAATGGCAGCGGCGGCAATCAGAATCGGGCGCATCGAATCCCCCTTGAACGGCGATCGCCGCTGCGGTCTGTTGCGTTCAGGCTAACGCATCCATGACGCGCCGCCAGCCCAAAAAAAACGCCGCCCGAATTCCCCGGACGGCGTCTCTTTGGTCTGAAAGGCCGGATCGCCCCGCTTAGGCGTCGGTGTTCAGATAATCACCCGCATCGGCGTCGGTGCCGTGGCCGCTGGGGACGACCTGAGCGAGCGCATCGTCACCCGTGCCGCCGGCATCGCGCGGGCTGCGCGCGAGTTCTGCGGCATGCTCCTCCGCTGCCGAAGCCGGAGCGATGATCGCCGCGTCCATCTTGCGCTGTGCCACCCGCATCGCGGCGTCGCGCGAATTGGCGGTGACGCGGAGCCGGTTCATGCCCGCACCCGTGCCTGCCGGGATCAGCCGGCCGACGATGACGTTCTCCTTCAGGCCGATCAGCGTGTCCTGCTTGCCCTGGACCGCCGCCTCGGTGAGGACGCGGGTCGTTTCCTGGAACGACGCCGCCGAGATGAAGCTGCGGGTCTGCAGCGACGCCTTGGTGATGCCGAGCAGGACAGGCTTGCCCTGTGCCGGAGTCTGACCCTTTTCGAGCTTGGCGTTGATCGCATCCATTTCTTCGCGGTCGACCTGTTCGCCGGCGAGCAGCGTGGTGTCG
This sequence comes from Sphingomonadaceae bacterium, assembly GCA_002863155.1. GTDB lineage: Bacteria > Pseudomonadota > Alphaproteobacteria > Sphingomonadales > Sphingomonadaceae > Sphingomonas. The sequence goes on from PKED01000158.1 coordinate 9,107, forward strand.
CCGCCGTCGGTGATCTCGACCTTCTGAAGCATCTGGCGAACGATCACCTCGATGTGCTTGTCGTTGATCTTCACGCCCTGGAGTCGATAGACTTCCTGGATTTCCGACACGAGATATTCTGCCAGCGGCTCGATGCCGAGCACTTCCAGAATGTCGTGCGGATCGGGGCTGCCGCCGATCAGGTTGTCGCCGCGCTTGACGTAATCGCCTTCCTGCACGTCGATAACCTTCGACTTCGGCACCAGATATTCCACGACCTCGCCGCCATCCTCGGGCTGGATGCCGATCTTGCGCTTCGCCTTATAGTCCTTGCCGAACACCACCCGACCGGAGACCTTGGCGATGATCGCATTTTCCTTGGGCTTGCGCGCTTCGAACAGCTCGGCGACGCGCGGCAGACCGCCGGTGATGTCGCGGGTCTTGGCGGCTTCGCGGGAAACGCGGGCGAGCACGTCGCCCCCGAACACCTTGGCACCGTCCTCTACCGAAAGCGTCGCCCCAGGCGCCAGCATGTAGCGGCCCGCTTCGCCGCTCGCATCGTCGAGCAGAGTCAGGCGCGGACGCAGATCCTCCTTCGACTTGGTCGCGGCGCGATATTCGGTGACGACGCGCTGGGTGATGCCGGTCGCTTCGTCGGCCTGTTCGGTCAGCGTCTTGCCGTCGATCAGGTCGACATATTTCACGACGCCCGGATTTTCCGTGATCACCGGCATGGTGAACGGATCCCATTCGGCCATCCGGTCGCCCTTCTTCACGGCGTCGCCGTCATTGTGCATGACATAGGCGCCGTACGGGATCCGGTGGACCGCGCGTTCACGGCCTTCGGCGTCGATGATCGCGAGTTCGCTCGAGCGGCTGAGCACCACGCGGCGACCGCGCTGATCGACGATCACGCGAACGTCGCGATATTCGACGGTGCCGTCGGCCGAAGCCTCCAGATTCGACTGTTCGTTGATCTGCGCCGCGCCGCCGATGTGGAAGGTCCGCATCGTCAGCTGGGTGCCGGGTTCACCGATCGACTGCGCCGCGATCACGCCGACCGCTTCGCCGATATTCACCGGCGTGCCGCGTGCCAGGTCACGACCATAGCATTTGCCGCACACGCCGATCTTCGTCTCACAGACCAGCGGCGAGCGGATCTTGACCGCCTGGGTGCCCAGCGCCTCGATCTGCGCGACCATCGGCTCGTCGAGCAGCGTGCCCGTCGGGATGACGACCGCATTGGTCTTCGGGTCGGTGATGTCCTCGGCCGTGGTGCGGCCCAGGATACGCTCGCCGAGCGACGCGATGGTCGAGCCGCCCTGGACGATCGCGCGCATTTCAAGCGCCCGTTCGGTGCCGCAGTCGAGCTCGACGATCACGCAATCCTGGCTCACGTCGACCAGACGGCGGGTGAGGTAACCCGAGTTCGCCGTCTTGAGTGCGGTGTCGGCCAGACCCTTGCGGGCGCCGTGGGTCGAGTTGAAATATTCAAGGACGGTCAGGCCTTCCTTGAAGTTCGAGATGATCGGCGTTTCGATGATCTCACCCGACGGCTTGGCCATCAGCCCGCGCATGCCGGCAAGCTGCTTGATCTGCGCCTGCGAACCGCGCGCACCCGAGTGCGCCATCATGTAGATCGAGTTGATCGGCTTCTCGCGGCCGGCCATCGGGCCGTCCTCGTAGCGCTTCACCGCCTTGATCTCGTCCATCATCGCGCCCGCCACCTGGTCGCCGCAACGGCTCCAGGCGTCGATCACCTTGTTGTACTTTTCCTGCTGGGTGATCAGGCCGTCCTGATATTGCTGCTCGAAATCCTTCACCAGCGCGCGGGTCTCGTCGACCAGCGGCACCTTGGCGTCGGGGATGATCATGTCGTCCTTGCCGAACGAGATGCCGGCCTTGAACGCGTGGCGGAAGCCGAGCGCCATGATCGCGTCGGCGAACAGCACGGTCTCCTTCTGGCCGGTGTGACGATAGACCTCGTCGATCACGTCGCCGACGTCCTTCTTGGTCAGCAGCCGGTTGACGATGTCGAACGGCACCTTGCTGCTCTTGGGCAGGCATTCGCCCAGCAGCATGCGGCCCGGCGTGGTTTCGTACCGCTTGAGATAGGGCTTGCCGGCCTCATCGGTCTGCGGAACGCGGGTGACGATCTTGGTGTGGAGCGTCACCGCCCCCGAATCGAGCGCGTGATGCACTTCGGCCATGTCGGTCAGCAGCATGCCTTCGCCCGGCTCGCCGCTCTTCTCCATCGAGATGTAGTAGAGCCCGAGCACCATGTCCTGCGACGGCACGATGATCGGCTTGCCGTTGGCGGGCGACAGGATGTTGTTGGTCGACATCATCAGCACGCGCGCTTCGAGCTGGGCTTCCAGCGAAAGCGGCACATGGACGGCCATCTGGTCGCCGTCGAAGTCGGCATTGAACGCCGAGCAGACGAGCGGGTGCAGCTGGATCGCCTTGCCCTCGATCAGCACGGGCTCGAACGCCTGGATGCCGAGGCGGTGGAGCGTCGGCGCGCGGTTGAGCATCACGGGATGCTCGCGGATCACCTCGTCGAGGATGTCCCAGACTTCCTTGCGCTCCTTCTCGACCCACTTCTTCGCCTGCTTGAGCGTCATGCTCAGGCCCTTGGCGTCGAGGCGCGCGTAGATGAACGGCTTGAACAGCTCGAGCGCCATCTTCTTGGGCAAGCCGCACTGGTGGAGCTTGAGTTCCGGACCCGTAACGATAACCGAGCGGCCCGAATAGTCGACGCGCTTGCCGAGCAGGTTCTGGCGGAAGCGGCCCTGCTTGCCCTTCAGCATGTCGCTGAGCGACTTGAGCGGACGCTTGTTGGCGCCCGTGATCGTGCGACCGCGGCGGCCATTGTCGAACAGCGCGTCGACGGCTTCCTGCAGCATGCGCTTTTCGTTGCGGACGATGATGTCCGGCGCGCGCAGTTCCATCAGCCGCTTGAGGCGGTTGTTGCGGTTGATGACGCGGCGATACAGGTCGTTGAGGTCCGACGTCGCGAAACGCCCACCGTCGAGCGGCACCAGCGGGCGCAGTTCGGGCGGGATGACCGGAATGACTTCGAGGATCATCCATTCGGGGCGATTGCCTGAATCGATGAAGCTCTCGACGACCTTCAGCCGCTTGATGATCTTCTTGGGCTTGAGTTCCGACTTGGTGACAGCGAGCTCGTCGAGCAGCTGCTGCCGTTCCCCGACCAGGTCGAGATTTTCTAGCATGATCCGCACCGCTTCGGCGCCGATCCCGGCCGAGAATGCATCCTCGCCATATTGATCCTGCGCGTCGAGCAGCTCGTCTTCGGTGAGCAGCTGATACTTCTCAAGCGGGGTCAGGCCCGGCTCGATGACGATATAGGCTTCAAAATAGAGCACGCGCTCGAGCTGCTTCAATTGCATGTCGAGCAGCAGGCCGATCCGCGACGGCAGCGACTTCAGGAACCAGATGTGCGCGACCGGGGCGGCGAGCTCGATATGCCCCATCCGCTCACGCCGGACCTTCGAGACTGTGACCTCGACGCCGCACTTTTCGCAGACGATGCCCTTGTACTTCATGCGCTTGTACTTGCCGCACAGGCATTCGTAATCCTTGATCGGGCCGAAGATGCGCGCGCAGAACAGGCCGTCACGCTCGGGCTTGAACGTGCGGTAGTTGATCGTCTCGGGCTTCTTGATCTCGCCGAACGACCAGCTGCGGATGCGATCCGGGGACGCGATGCCGATCTGGATCTGGTCGAAGGTTTCCGGCTTGGCGACCGGGTTCGCGAAATTGGTCAGTTCGTTCATTTGTGAACTCCTTAGCCCCTCCCCTTCAGGGGAGGGGTTAGGGTGGGGCCTATCGTCTAAGCTCCACCGAAATTGCGTGGGGCACCGCCCCACCCCAACCCCTCCCCTGAAGGGGAGGGGCTCGAAGGTGGCTTACTCCGCCGCGATCTGCACGCCGTCTTCGTCGAACTGGTCGATCGACTTCAGCTCGACGTTCAGGCCCAGCGAGCGCATTTCCTTGACGAGCACGTTGAAGCTCTCCGGAATGCCGGCCTCGAAAGTGTCGTCGCCCTTGACGATCGCTTCATAGACCTTGGTGCGGCCGACAACGTCGTCGGACTTCACCGTCAGCATTTCCTGCAAGGTGTACGCGGCGCCATAAGCCTGGAGCGCCCAAACCTCCATTTCGCCGAAACGCTGGCCGCCGAACTGCGCCTTGCCGCCCAGCGGCTGCTGGGTGACGAGGCTGTACGGCCCGATCGACCGCGCGTGGATCTTGTCGTCGACCAAGTGGTGGAGCTTGAGCATGTAAATGATGCCCACGGTCACCTTGCGGTCGAACTTGTCGCCGGTGCGCCCGTCATACAGGTCCGACTGACCCGAGGTTTCGAGCCCCGCCAGCGACAGCATTTCCGACACGTCCCGCTCGCGCGCGCCGTCGAACACGGGGGTCCCCATCGGGATACCGGTCTTCGAATTCTCGGCCAGCTCGATGATCTGGGTCGCGTCGCGCGCCTCGATCTCATCGGCATATTGCGGGCCGTAGATTTCAACCAGGCGATCCTTGACCGGGCTAGGCATTGCGCCGGCCTTGGCGTCCGGGTTCGCCTCGCGCCATTCCTCGAGCGCCTTGTGGACCTGCTGGCCCAGATTGCGCGCAGCCCAGCCGAGATGCGTCTCGAAGATCTGCCCGACGTTCATCCGGCTCGGCACGCCAAGCGGATTGAGCACCAGATCGACCGGCGTCCCGTCGGCGAGGAAGGGCATGTCCTCGGCCGGGAGAATGCGGCTGATCACGCCCTTGTTGCCGTGACGGCCGGCCATCTTGTCGCCCGGCTGCAGCTTGCGCTTCACCGCGACGAAGACCTTGACCATCTTGAGCACGCCCGGCGGCAGCTCGTCGCCCCGCTCGAGCTTCTCGCGTCGATCGTGGAACTTGTCCTGGATCAGCTTGACGGCGTCGTCATACTGGCCCTTCACCGCTTCCAGATCGCTCTGGACCTTGTCGTCGGCGACCGAGAATTTCCACCATTCGTGCCGATCGACGCTGTCGAGCAGATCCTCGTCGATCACCACGCCCTTCTTCATGCCCTTGGGCGCCGAAGTGGCGGTATGGCCGACCAGCATCTCGCGCAGGCGGCTCCAGGTCGCGCGGTTGAGGATCGAGCGTTCGTCGTCGGCGTCCTTCTTCAGACGCTCGATTTCCTCGCGCTCGATCGCCATCGCGCGCTCGTCCTTGTCGATGCCGTGGCGGTTGAACACGCGGACCTCGACCACCGTCCCGGCAACGCCCGGCGGCAGGCGGAGCGAGGTGTCGCGCACGTCCGACGCCTTTTCGCCGAAGATCGCGCGGAGCAGCTTTTCCTCCGGCGTCATCGGCGATTCACCCTTGGGGGTGATCTTGCCGGCCAGGATGTCGCCCGGCTCCACTTCGGCGCCGATATAGACGATCCCCGCCTCGTCGAGGTTGCGCAAAGCCTCCTCGCCGACATTCGGGATGTCGCGGGTGATGTCCTCAGGCCCGAGCTTGGTGTCGCGGGCCATGACTTCGAATTCCTCGATATGGATCGAGGTGAAGACGTCGTCCTTGACGATGCGTTCGCTGATGAGGATCGAATCCTCGTAGTTGTAGCCGTTCCACGGCATGAACGCGACCAGGCTGTTGCGACCCAGCGCCAGCTCGCCGAACTCGGTCGACGGGCCGTCGGCGATGATGTCGCCGGCCTTGATCACGTCGCCCACCTTCACCAGCGGGCGCTGGTTGATGCAGGTGTTCTGGTTCGACCGCTGGAACTTCATCAGCGTGTAGATGTCGACGCCCGACTTGCCAGCCTCGACCTCGCCGGTCGCGCGGATGACGATGCGGGTCGCGTCGACCTGATCGACGATCCCCGAACGCTTCGCCGCGATCGCCGCACCCGAATCGCGCGCAACGGTTTCTTCCATACCGGTGCCGACGAACGGCGCCTCGGCGCGAACCAACGGCACCGCCTGGCGCTGCATGTTCGATCCCATCAGCGCGCGGTTGGCGTCGTCGTTTTCCAGGAAGGGGATGAGCGACGCGGCGACCGAAACCAGCTGCTTGGGGCTGACGTCCATCAGCGTGATCGTGCTGGGGATCGCCATCAGGAATTCGCCCGCCTGACGTGCGGAGACGAGTTCCTCGGTGAAGCGGCCCTCGGCATCGAGCTCGGCATTCGCCTGCGCGATCGTGTGCTTCGCCTCTTCCATCGCCGATAGATAGACGACGTCGTTGGTCACCTTGCCGTCGACGATCTTGCGATACGGCGTTTCGATGAAGCCGTATTTGTTGACCCGGCTGAACGATGCCAGCGAGTTGATCAGGCCGATGTTCGGGCCTTCCGGCGTTTCGATGGGGCAGATGCGGCCATAATGCGTCGGGTGAACGTCGCGGACTTCAAAGCCTGCACGCTCACGCGTCAGACCGCCCGGCCCGAGCGCGGAAACGCGGCGCTTGTGCGTCACTTCCGACAGCGGATTGGTCTGGTCCATGAACTGCGATAGCTGCGACGAGCCGAAGAATTCGCGCACCGCGGCCACCGCCGGCTTGGCGTTGATCAGGTCGTTCGGCATGACGGTCGATACGTCGACCGACGACATGCGCTCCTTGACCGCGCGCTCCATGCGGAGCAGCCCGACGCGGTACTGGTTCTCGAGCAGTTCGCCGACCGAACGCACACGCCGGTTGCCGAGATTGTCGATATCGTCGATCTCGCCCTTGCCGTCCTTCAGATCGACCAGCGTCTTGACGACCGCGAGGATATCCTCGGTGCGCAGCGTCGTGACGGTGTCCTCGGCATCGAGATCGAGGCGCATGTTGAG
>PKED01000196.1 GCA_002863155.1 Sphingomonadaceae bacterium
GCTGCGCAAGCGGCATCGGCGCGTGTCGATCGAGCGGGTCGTGTCGGGGCCGGGAATCGTCGATATTTATGAAACGCTTGCCGGGCTGGAGGGGCGCGCGGTGACGTCGCTCGACGACAAGGCGATCTGGACCAAGGCGCTGAGCGGCGAGGATAGTCTGGCGGCGGCGGCGGTCGATCGTTTCTGCCTGTCGCTGGGCAGCGTCGCCGGCGACCTCGCGCTGGCGCAGGGGGCGAGCGGCGTCGTCATTGCGGGCGGCCTTGGCCTGCGGATCCGCGACAGCCTGGTGCGCTCGGGCTTTCCCGAACGCTTTGTCGAAAAAGGGCGCTTCGAGGGCTTTATGTCGGCGATCCCGGTCAAGCTGATCACCCATCCGCAGCCGGGCCTGTTCGGTGCGGCGGCGGCCTATGCGCAGGAGTTTGCCCAATGACCGATATTGCCGACATCATGCGGACAAGCGCGGTCATCCCGGTGCTGGTAATCGACGACGCCGCGGCCGCGCGACCGCTGGCCGAGGCCTTGGTCGCGGGTGGGCTGCGCGTGCTCGAAGTGACGCTGCGCACGCCGGCCGCGCTCGATGCGATCCGCGCAATGAAGCAGGTACCCGGCGCAATCGTCGGCGCCGGAACAGTGGTGAACACCGATCAGTTCGCCGAGGTCATGGACGCGGGGGCGGAGTTCATCGTGTCGCCTGGCCTTACCGAACGGCTTGCCGAACCGATCATCGCATCGGGCGTCCCCTTCCTGCCGGGCATCGCGTCGGCGGGAGATATCATGCGCGGGCTCGACCTTGGCCTGACGCATTTCAAATTCTTCCCTGCCGAAACCAGTGGCGGCCTGAAGGCACTCAAGGCCCTCGCCGCACCGTTTCACCATTGCCGTTTCTGCCCGACCGGGGGCATCACCGAAGCGACGGCGCCTGAATGGCTCGGCTTTGCGCCGGTCCTATGCGTCGGCGGCAGCTGGGTGACGCCCAAGGGAGCGAGCATGGCCGAAGTCGAGACGCTTGCACGCGGCGCAAGTGGATTGCGCTCGAACTGACGGCCCGACCGCGCAGCGCGAACCGCGCGAAGGCTCAGATCCCGTGGGCGGCGCGATAAGCGCGCCACTTGGCGACGTTGCGGTTATGCTGATCGAGTGTATCGGCAAAGACGTGCCCGCCTGTGCCGTCGGCGACGAAGTACAGCGCCCGGCTGTCAGCCGGATCAAGCACCGCATCGATGCTCGCGCGACCGGGGTTGCATATCGGCCCCCTGGGCAGGCCGGTCATCGCATAGGTATTATAGTCGTTCACGGCGTCGAGTTCGGACCGCAGGATGCGGCGACCGAGCGGCTTGCCGCGCGTGATCGGATAGATCGTCGTCGGGTCGGCCTGCAGCTTGATGCCCTGCTTCAGCCGGTTCGAATAGACCGCCGCGACCAGCCGCCGCTCGCTCGGCTTGCCCGTTTCCTTCTCAACGATCGAGGCGAGCACCAGCGCCTCCTCCGGCGTGCGCACCGCCAGGCCCGGCTTGCGCCTTGCCCATGCAGCGGCGAGATAATTTGTCATCGCATCCTGCATGCGCTTGACGATCGCTGCGCGACTGTCGCCACGTTCGAAGCTGTAGCTGTCCGGCAGCACCGAACCTTCGCGGGGCGCTGCGACGTTGCCGGTCAGCGCCGGCATCGCTTCAAGCCGTTCCTTGACGAGGATCGAGGGCCAGCCCTCGGGCACGGTCACAAAGCGCTGCAGCGTTTTGCCGCCCTGCAGCAGCTTCAGAATGTCGGCGGCGCTGACATGCGCCGGAAAGCGATATTCGCCAGCCTTGATCGGCGCTTCGCTCCCGAACAGCCGCGCATAAAGCTTGAACCGTTCCGCCGAATGGATCGCGCCGATCTTTTCGAGCCGTACGGCCGTGCCCGCCAGCGTGGCGCCGTCGCGCACCTCGAACCGCGACCCGGTGGCAAGCGGCCCGCGCCCGCTCCATTCCTGAAGCGCGAAGAACGCACTCGCCGCCAGGACGAGCGCGACGATGACGCCGAAACAACCAAGCCTGCGCATTGCCACCGGGCCTTTCGGACGATCAGTCGATCGCCTTCATGATGAGGCTGGCATTGGTGCCGCCAAAGCCGAACGAGTTGTTCAGCACGGCCTTCACCCGGCGTTCCTTGGCGACATGCGGCACCAAGTCGACCCCTTCCGCCCCGTCATCCGGGTCGTCGAGATTGAGGGTCGGCGGCACGATCTGGTCTCGCATCGCCAGAATGCAGAAAATGCTCTCGACTGCACCGGCCCCGCCGAGCAGGTGCCCGATCGCCGACTTGGTCGAGCTCATCGACAAAGTGCCGATCGCATTGCCGAACAGACGCCGGACGGCACCCAGTTCGATCAGATCGGCCATCGTCGATGTGCCATGGGCATTGATATAGTCGATGTCGCCCAGCGACAGCCCCGATCGCTTCATCGCCATTTCCATCGAGCGATAGGCCCCCGCCCCGGTCGGCTCCGGCGCGGTGACATGGAAGGCGTCGCCGGACATGCCATAGCCGACGACCTCGGCGTAGATCTTCGCGCCGCGCCGCCTGGCGTGCTCATATTCCTCGAGCACCACGACCCCGGCGCCCTCTCCCATCACGAAGCCGTCACGATTCCGGTCATAGGGGCGGCTGCCCTTTTCGGGCGTTTCGTTGAACGCGGTCGCAAGCGCGCGCGCCTGCGCGAAGCCGGCAATGCCGATTGGGCAGATGGCCCCTTCGGCCCCGCCCGCGAGCATCACATCGGCATCGTCCAGGGCGATCATCCGGGCCGCGTCGCCGATCGAGTGCGCACCGGTGGAGCAGGCCGTCACGACCGCATGGTTCGGCCCCATCAGGCCGTATTTGATCTGAACCTGCCCCGAGATGAGGTTGATCAGGCGGCCATGGACAAAGTGCGGCGACACGCGGCGCGGGCCGCGTTCCTTGAGCACGATCGATTCGCTCTCGATCCCCGGCAGGCCGCCAATCCCCGAACCGATCGAGCATCCGGCGCGCAGACGCTCTTCCTCGCTCATGTCGGTCAGGCCGGCATCCTCCAGCGCCTGGCTCGCTGCGTCGATGCCATAGACGATGAAGGGATCGACCTGGCGCTGGACCTTGTGATCGACGCGCTTGCCCGGATCGAACCCGTAAGGGTGGTCGGCGGGCTTCACTTCGCAGGCGATCCGACAGGCATAATCGGCCGCGTCAAAACGCGTGATCGTCCCTGCGCCAGATTTCGACGCCAGGATATTCGCCCAGGCCGTCTCGACATCGGCGCCCAGCGGCGTGACGAGTCCCAATCCGGTAACGACAACGCGGCGCATGATTGCTTCCTCTTCCTTCAAAACCGGAAACCGAAACGGCTTCCCGCCCCGGAAAAAATCAGGGACGAGAAGCCGCTAAAATACTGGCAGCCCGCCCGGGGCCGCGTGCTGATCGCACCGGTTCGGGCGGCGCCGCCACCCGACGGTTTCAGCCCTGATGCTCGTCGATGTAAGTGATCGCGTCCTTCACGGTGCCGATCTTTTCTGCGGCATCGTCGGGAATCTCGACGCCGAATTCTTCCTCGAACGCCATCACCAGCTCGACAATGTCCAGGCTGTCGGCGCCCAGATCATCAATGAAGCTCGCGTCCTCGGTCACCTTTTCGGCTTCGACGCCGAGGTGCTCGACGACGATCTTCTTCACGCGATCGGCGGTCTCGCTCATGCTTTCTTCCCTCTTCGATGTTGGGGTTCGTATTTCCTGAACGCACGTAGAACGGCGGTCGTGCGCTGACAAGAGGCGTCAGAGCATCGCCATCCCGCCGTTGACGTGGATCGTCTGGCCGGTGACATAGGCGCCCTCGCGGCTGACGAGATAGACGACCGCAGCGGCGATGTCGGCACCCTCGCCCATCCTGCCCATCGGGATACGCGCATTGAGCGCTTCCTTCTGCGCGTCCGGCAAGGCGTCGGTCATGGCGCTCGCAATGAACCCCGGCGCGACGCAGTTGACGGTGATGCTCCGGCTGGCAAGCTCTTGTGCCAACGCTTTCGACATGCCGACCAGCCCCGCCTTCGACGCCGCGTAATTCGCCTGACCGGGATTGCCGGTCGCGCCGACGACGGACGTGATCGAGACGATCCGGCCAAAGCGCGCCTTCATCATCGGCCGCGCCGCTGCACGCGCAAGCCGGAACGCCGCTTCCAGATTGACGCGGATCACCGCGTCCCATTCGTCGTCCTTCATCCGCATGACGAGATTGTCGCGGGTGACGCCCGCATTGTTGACGAGGATGTCGAGCTTGCCGCCCAGTGCATCGACCGCCAACGGCACCAGCGCGTCGACGGCGGCACCGTCGGACAAATCGCACGGCAACGCGACATGATCGCCGCCAAGCGCGTCGCGGAAGGCCGCCAGCTTGTCGGCATTTGATCCCGACACCGCCAGCCGTGCGCCTTGCGCCGCCAGCCCATGCGCGATCGCAGAGCCGATACCGCCCGAAGCGCCGGTGACCAGCGCCGTCATGCCTGTCAGGTCGAACATTCGCTGCTCCCTCATAATGCCTTGGCCAAAGCCTCGATATCGGCCATCGTCACGACGCTCAGCGTTTCGACTTCGACGGTCCGCTTGTTCATCGGGCCGAGTACCTTGGCACCGAATTCGACGAATTGCTCGACCCCTGCCGCCGCCATGGCGATCATCGATTCGCGCCAGCGCACGATGCCGGTCACCTGATCGACGAGCCGCGCGCGGATCGTGTCGGGGTCGGTGATCGGTGCGGCCAGCACATTGGCGTACAGCGGGACGAGCGGCGCATCGATGCGGGCCGCTTTCAGCCGGTGTTCCATCTGCTCGGCGGCGGGTTGCATCAGCGCACAGTGGAATGGCGCGGACACCGGCAGCAGCATGCCCTTCTTGATGCCATGTTCCTTGCACAGCGCGACCGCGCGCTCGATCGCGCCGATATGTCCCGACAGCACGACCTGCCCGGCGGCGTTGTCGTTGGCGACCGCGCAAACTTCGTCTTCAGCAGCGGCAGTCGCGACGGCCTGCGCCTGATCGAGCGTCGCGCCGAGGAGCGCGGCCATCCCCCCCACGCCCGCCGGCACGGCTTCCTGCATCGCCCAGCCGCGCAGCTTGAGCAGTCGCGCCGTCGTCGCAAGGTCGATCGCGCCGGCCGCGCACAGCGCCGTGTATTCTCCAAGCGAGTGCCCCGCAACGAACGACGCCTTTTCGGCCAATGCGATTCCGCCTTCGCGTTCCAGCACACGCAACGTCGCAATCGCATTGGCCATGATCGCGGGCTGGGCATGTTCGGTCAGTGTCAGCGTCTCTTCGGGGCCTTGCGTCATCAGCCTGAACAGGTTTTCGCCGATCGCTTCGTCCACTTCTTCGAAGGTTTCGCGCGCGACAGGGCTGGCGTCAGCGAGATCACGCCCCATGCCCACCGCCTGGATTCCCTGACCCGGAAAAATAAACGCGCGCATTGCCCCTCCAGATTAAATTGCGTGCGCCCGCCTAGAAACCATCGCTCGCAATGGCAAGCATGCTTGCTTTTACGCGCATTTCGCGTATGTGCCCGCGCTCCGGGTTCGCCCGGACTGAATGACGACGACAGCCGGAGGGGCCTTCGCACGGTGCGAACGGTCAGCGATCGGCCAAGATGAAGGACAAGACATGGCTCTTTACGAGCACGTCTTCCTTGCGCGCCAGGATCTGGCACAGGCGCAGGTGGACGCCCTGGCGGAAACCGCCACCAAGATCGTCGAGGACAATCAGGGCAAGGTCGTCAAGACCGAGACCTGGGGTCTTCGCAGCCTGGCGTACAAGATCGCCAAGAACCGCAAGGCGCATTATGTGATGCTCGAGATCGACGCCCCCGCCGGTGTCGTCGCCGAGCTCGAGCGCCAGACGCAGATCAACGAAGACATCATCCGCTACATGACCGTGAAGGTCGACGCGCTCGAATCCGGGCCGACGGTGATGATGCGCAAGAGCGACCGTGGCGAGCGCGACGGCCGTCGCGGCGATCGCGGCGACCGGCCCGATCGTGACGGCCCGCGCGGCGACCGCCCGCGTCGTGACTTCGACGGCGAATAAGGAGTATTCGAGACATGGCACGCCCCTTTTTCCGCCGCCGCAAGAGCTGCCCCTTCTCCGCGAAGGATGCTCCCCGGATCGACTATAAGGACGTTCGTCTGCTGCAGGGCTTCGTGTCCGAGCGCGGCAAGATCGTCCCCTCGCGCATCACCTCGGTGAGCGCGAAGAAGCAGCGCGAACTCGCCCAGGCGATCAAGCGCGCCCGTCATCTGGGCCTGCTGCCCTATATCGTTAAGTAAGGAAGGACTGACATGGAAGTCATCCTGCTGGAACGCGTCGAGAAACTCGGCGTCATCGGCGACGTCGTCAAGGTGAAGGACGGGTTCGCCCGCAATTACCTGCTGCCCAACAAGAAGGCACTTCGGTCGAACGCTGCCAACCGCAAGGTTTTCGAGGCGAACCGCGAGCGCATCGTCGCCGAGAACGCATCGCGCCGCGCCGAGGCCGAGACCGAGGCGAAGACGATCGACGGCATCACGCTGACGCTGATCCGCCAGTCGTCGAACACCGGCCAGCTTTACGGCTCGGTCGCGGTTCGCGATCTTGTCGAAGCGCTCAACGCCGATGGCCATAAGGTGTCCAAGGCGCAGATCGTGCTCGATCGCCCGATCAAGACGATCGGTCTGTTCGACGTGAAGGTCGCGCTTCACCCCGAAGTCGCCGTGTCGATCAAGGTCAACGTCGCGCGCTCGCCCGAGGAAGCCGAAATGCAGGCCAAGGGCGTCAACGTGATGGAAGCGATGTTCGAAAAGGACGAAGCCGGCTTCACCGAGGACTATGACCCGAACGCCGAGCCGGGCGACATCGCGAGTTCAGCGCCCGCCGAGGAAGCGCCTGCCGAAGGCTGATCGCCGTTTCTTCGGACAAGGAAAAAGGCTGCCGGGCATCGCTCGGCGGCCTTTTTCGTCATGAACTGGTGCGACGGGTCAGCGCCCAAAGATGCCGGTCATGGCGAGACGACATAGGCGCTGAGGATGGTCGCCAGCGGCAGCAGCACACAGAATAGCGGACCGATCTTCTTCACCTGAAAATTCCTTCGCAACGGCGATTTGTTTCCAGGGATCAATGCGCGCAAGCGCGAAAGGTTGCCAAAAGCTGAACGGCATGTGCCAATCCGAACCATCGGGCGCTATTTCCGCCCGAACAGCCTTTCGATGTCGGCATGCGCCAGCTTCACCCAGGTCGGGCGGCCATGGTTGCACTGACCGGAATGCGGCGTGACCTCCATTTCGCGCAGCAGGGCGTTCATTTCCGCAACCGACAGCACCCGCCCTGCCCGCACCGATCCGTGGCACGCCATTGTCGATGCGACATGGTCGAGCCGTTCGCGCAGACTGAGCGCTTCGTCATAGGCCGCCAGATCGTCCGCCAGGTCGGTGACGAGGCCGATGACGTCGCTTTGCCCCAGCATGGCGGGCACCGCACGGACCAACATCGCCTTGGGACCGAACCGTTCCAACTCCAGGCCCAGTTCGGCAAGATCGGCAGTCCGCGCGTCAAGCCGGTCGCAAGCGACCTCATCGAGTTCGACGACTTCGGGCAGCAGCAGTGCCTGTCGGGCGACGGCACCGCCCGAAAGCGCCTTGCGCATCCGTTCGAGCACCAAACGCTCATGCGCGGCGTGCTGGTCGACGATCACCAGCCCATCTTCCGCCTCGGCGACGATATAGGTCTGCGCCACCTGCCCGCGCGCAACGCCCAGCGGAAACTTGACCGGCTCCGGCGGCGGCGACCAGGCGGGCTCGGCGCGCGCCTGTGGTACGCTACCGGCGAAGAAGCCTGGTCGCCGGTCATGAAGCGCCGAAGATGGCGGGGACAGGCTCGCCACACCGATGGCCGGCGACGCCTGCCATCCCGCAGCAGGGACAGGCTCTGACCGCCACGCCGCCATCGCCGCCACGTCCGGCCTCGGTGCGCTGCGATGGCCCGCCGCGTCGAGCGCGCGGCGCAGCCCCGACACGATCATGCCGCGCACCATCGCCGGATCGCGAAACCTGACTTCCGTCTTAGCCGGATGGACGTTCACATCGACCTGATCCGTGGGCACGTCGAGGAACAGCGCCACCACCGCATGGCGGTCGCGCGCCAGCATTTCGGCATAGGCACCGCGCACCGCCCCCGCGAGCAGCCGGTCCTTCACCGGCCTGCCATTGACGAAGAGATATTGGTGATCGGCGATCCCGCGGTTGAAGGTCGGCAGCCCCGCGACCCCGCCGAGCACGACGCCGTCGCGCTCGAAATCAATCGCGACGCTGTTGTCGATCAGCGCGCGGTCGGTGAGCGCGGCGACGCGCGCCGGGCGATCGGTATCCGGCGCGACGTTCAGCACGATCCGGCCGTCATGGCTCAGCTGAAATCCGATTTCGGCACGGGCCATTGCCAGCCGCCGGACGACATCGATGCAGGCCGCATATTCGCTCCGCGCGCTGCGCAGGAACTTGCGTCGGGCGGGGACGCGGAAAAACAATCCCTCCACCCGAACGCGCGTCCCCGGCGGCAGACCCGCCGGCCCTTCATCGACAAGCGCGCCATTGTCGACCGTTCGGCGCCAACCTTCGGCGCCCCGGACCCGGCTTTCGAGCGTCAACCGCGCGACGCTCGCGATGGAAGGCAGCGCTTCACCCCGGAATCCGAGCGTCTCGACCGCTTCGATCGCGCCGTCATCGAGCAGATGGTCGGGCAATTTCGACGTCGCATGCCGTTCCAGCGCGAGGGCCATGTCGCCGGGCGACATCCCGATCCCGTCGTCGACCACCTCGATCAGATCGATGCCACCAGCGGAAAGGCTTACCGAAATACGGGTTGCGCCAGCATCGATCGCATTTTCGACCAGTTCCTTCAGCGCGCTTGCCGGCCGTTCAACCACCTCTCCTGCGGCGATGCGATTGACCACGTGTTCGGGCAGGCGACGTATTGACATGACCGATTCTCTAGCCCAAGCGGCGGCTTTCCGCGACCCGAATAGCAATCAATCCGAGGCGGTCAGTCTGACGGCTCGACAAGGGAGGCGGATAAGGTGCGCATCGCCACGCTCGCTCGCCGCGCGGGGCCTGAAACGGAATTCTGGATGTCTTTTTCGCGGTTCTTCAATTTCATGTCGCACGACATGGCAATCGATCTCGGCACGGCGAATACCGTCGTTTATCTGCGCGGTCGCGGTATCGTGCTCAACGAACCCTCGGTCGTCGCAATCGAGACGCTCAACGGACAAAAGAAGGTCAAGGCCGTTGGCGACGATGCCAAATTGATGATGGGCAAGACGCCCGACAGCATCCAGGCGATCCGCCCCTTGCGCGATGGCGTCATCGCCGACATCGACGTCGCCGAGCAGATGATCAAGCACTTCATTCAGAAGGTGCACGGCAAGCAGCGCTTCATGCGCTGGCCGCAGATCGTCATCTGCGTGCCGTCGGGGTCGACCAGCGTCGAACGTCGCGCGATCCGCGACGCCGCGCAGAATGCAGGCGCAAGCCAGGTCTGGCTGATCGAGGAACCGATGGCCGCCGCGATCGGTGCCGACATGCCAGTGACCGAGCCGATCGGCAGCATGGTCGTCGATATCGGCGGCGGCACGACCGAAGTCGCGGTGCTGTCGCTGCGCGGCCTCGCCTACACCACGTCGGTGCGCGTCGGCGGCGACAAGATGGACGAAGCGATCGTCAGCTATGTCCGCCGCAACCACAATCTGCTGATCGGCGAAGCGACGGCCGAACGGATCAAACAGGAAGTCGGCGTGGCCAAGGCGCCGCTCGACGGCGTTGGCCTGACGATCCACATCAAGGGCCGCGACCTCGTCAACGGCGTGCCCAAGGAAATCCAGATCAACCAGGGCCAGATCGCCGAGGCGCTGTCGGAACCCGTCGGAACGATCGTCGAGGGCGTTCGCATCGCGCTCGAAAACACCGCTCCCGAACTCGCCGCCGATATCGTCGATCAGGGGATTGTCCTGACCGGTGGCGGTGCCTTGCTGACCGGCATCGACGAAGTGCTGCGCGACGAAACCGGCCTGCCGGTGACCGTTGCCGACGATCCGCTCACCTGTGTCGCGATCGGCACGGGCCGCGCGCTGGAAGACCCGATCTTCCGCGGCGTGCTGCATAGCGCCTGACCTCGGAAGGAGAAGGCCCCCGTGGCAACGCGGCCCCGCCGTCCGAGTTATTCGCGACGCGCGCAGTACGGGCTGTTCGCGACTTATGTGCTGACGGTGGCGGGAACCCTGGTCGTCGCGATCCTGCTCGTGCTCGCCCGGTTCGATCCCGCCACTTTCGCGTCACTGCGCACGGCAGCGGCCGAAGTGACGACACCGATATCATCGGGGCTCGCCTGGATGACCCGCGGGCTTGCCAGCGTACCGCAGGGCGTCTCCGATTATTTCGCGGTCAAGCAGCGCAACGCGGCCTTGCGCGAACAATTGGCAGCGGAACGGCGTGAGATTGTCGCGGCGCGCGCGCTCGCCAACGAGAATCGCCGCCTGAAGGCGCTGCTGGGCGTCCGTGACCAAGGCGGCACGGCCATCGTCAGTGCGCATCTGGTCAGCTCGACTGCCTCGAGCACGCGGCGCTATGCGGTTCTCGACGCAGGCTCGCGGCACGGCGTTGCCGTCGGCCAACCCGTGCGCGGGCCCGACGGGCTGATCGGGCGCGTGGTCGAGCTTGGCTTGAACAATGCCCGCATTCTGCTGATCACCGATCCCGAAAGCGTGGTGCCCGTCCGCCGCGCGCGAGACGGGCTGCCGGCGATCGCCGCAGGTCGCGGCGACGGCCTGATCGAGATTCGGGCGGTCGACGCCGCCAACGCCGTGCTTCGAGCGGGCGACATATTCGTCACATCCGGCACCGGCGGTATCTTTTCACCCAATATCCCCGTCGCCAGGGCGACACGATCCGCGCGCGATGCAACCATGGCACGCGCCTTCGCCCATGCCGACACGCTCGATTATGCAACCGTCGAGCGTGCCTTCGTATCGCCTGCGGTGATGGCACAGGGAGCTCGCTGATGGCCCGGCCCCGCGGCCCGTTCGATCCCCCGCCCCGGCCGCGCACCACGCAGATGGTGCCGCCGCTGACGGTGATTGCGGGGTCGCTGATCACGCTCATGCCGATCGTCGCGGCATTCCCGATCCTGCCGCCGTTCGGGCTGATGATGCTGCTCGGCTGGCGGCTGACGCGTATCGATTCGCTGCCGATCTGGTCGCCGCTGCTGCTCGGGCTTGTCGACGATCTGTACAGCGGCCAGCCATTCGGTAACGCGATGCTGTTCTGGACGGTCAGCTTCCTCGCCCTCGAATCGATCGACCAGCGACTTGTCGGACGCGATTTCTGGCAGGACTGGTTGCTGGCATCGACGGCGATTAGCGCCTATCTGTTGTTCGGTCGCCTGGTTGCGAGTCCGCTCGCCGCGCATGTCGACACGATCATCCTGGTTCAGATTGCCGCGTCGATCATGCTTTACCCCGTCGTTGCGCAGATCGTCAGTTCGCTCGACCGCCGATTGTCGCCTGCATGAACCAGCCCAAGCGGATCGTCACCGAAGCGCACCAGACATACAGCTTCAGCCGCCGCGCGGTCGCGCTGGGCGCGCTCCAGGGCGGGGTCGGGCTGTTGCTGGCCGGGCGGATGGCGTGGCTTTCGGTCGCGGAGAACAAATATTACGAGACGCTTTCGGAGAGCAACCGCGTCAACCTGACGCTGGTGCCGCCGCGACGGGGCTGGATCGTCGACCGGCACAACGTCCCGATCGCCAACAATCGCACCGATTTCCGGGTCGATATCATTCCGGACCGCCTTCAGGACAAGGAGGCGGTGCTTGGCCGGCTGGCGACCATCCTGTCGCTGAACCCGGAGCAGGTCGAACGTATCCGGCTCGACCTAAAGCATGCCGCCGGATTCCAGCCGGTGCAGGTCGCCGACAATCTCGACTGGGAACGTTTTGCCGCGGTCAATGTCCGGCTGCCCGAACTGCCCGGCGTGGCACCCACCCAGGGCTTTGCGCGCTTCTACCCCGCCGGCGCCGCCGTCGCGCATCTGACCGGCTATGTCGGCGCGGCATCGGCCGAGCAATATCGCGAAACCAAGGACCAGCTGCTCGTCACGCCGGGGTTCAAGATCGGCAAGGACGGGCTTGAAAAGACGCTGGAGCCGGTACTGCGCGGCGCGGCGGGCGCAAAGCGGGTCGAAGTGACCGCGCATGGCAAGCTTGTCCGGGAGCTTGCGACCCGCGCCGACACGCCCGGACGCCCGACCCGGCTCACGATCGACGCCGGCCTGCAGGAATATGTGGCGCGTCGGCTTGGCACCAATTCCGGTTCGGCCGTCGTCATGGATTGCCACACGGGCGAGATGCTGGCGATGGTGTCGATGCCGGCGTATGACCCCAACAGCTTTTCCGACGGCATCAGCCATTTCGAGTGGCAGATGCTGTCGCAGGACGACCATGTCCCGCTGATGAACAAGGTGCTGCAGGGGCTTTACCCTCCGGGTTCGACGGTCAAGCCGATGAACGGGCTGGCGCTGCTCAACGCCGGCGTGTCCGCCACCGATCACGTCGTCTGTTCGGGCGCGATCCGCGTCGGCACCGGCCTGTTCCACTGCCACAAGCGCGGCGGCCATGGCGCGATGGACCTGCGCAATGCGATCGCGCAAAGCTGCGACGTCTATTTCTTCGAGATGGCGCGGCGGCTCGGCTATGACCGGTTCGCGCCGGCGCTGCGGATGCTCGGGCTTGGGGACAAGTTCGACCTGCCCTTTCCCAGCCAGCGATATGGCACCGTGCCGGATTCGGCGTGGAAGCTGCGCAAGTACAAGGACAAGTGGACCGTCGCCGATTCGGTCAACGCGTCGATCGGCCAGGGCTATGTGCTGGTCAATCCGCTGCAGCTTGCGGTTGCTGCATCCCGGATCGCGTCGGGCAGGATGGTCCAGCCCAGCCTGATCGCGGGCCACGCTCCGGCGGCACCGCCGCTGCCGGTTGATCCGATGCATCTGCAGGTCGTGCGCGAAGGCATGTTCAAGGTCGTCAACGGCGGCGGCACCGGCGGTGCTGCGCGCATGCAGGTGCCCGGCGTCGACATCGCCGCCAAGACCGGCACCGCGCAGGTTCGCCGCATTACCATGGCCGAACGCGCGTCGGGCGTGCTAAAGAACGGCCAGCTGCCGTTCAAGCTGCGCGATCACGCACTGTTCATCTGCTTCGCACCGGCCGACAATCCGCGCTATGCCGCCTCGGTCGTGCTCGAGCATAATGGCCATACCGTCCGCAATCTCGACACCCCGCTGATCGGCCGCGACATCATGACCTATCTGTTCGATCGCGACCGCGCGGTGGCCACACTGGCCGAAGTCGAACCTAGCTGGGGCGGCGACATTCCGACCCGAATGGCCGCCAAGGCCGAGGAATTCCGCCGGACGACATCGCTTGCCGCCGGTGCGCAGGCGACCGAGCTCAATGCCACCGCCGCGACCGAGGCACCGGCCGTCAACGCCGCCGCCGAGGCCAGCAACACCACCGCCGCGATCGTCGGCAACACCAGCAGCGGCGGTGTTGCGGCTGAAGGCACGACGGAGGCGGAGTGATGGCGACCCGGTACGGCATGGTCCCCCGCCCCTTTGCGCAATTGCCATGGCGGATCATCCTGTTCGTGCTGGCGATCGGCGGGTTCGGGCTGGTGGTGCTCTACTCGGCTGCGGGCGGGCATATTTACCCCTGGGCGCTTATCCAGGGCATCCGCATGCTCGTTTTTCTGGCAGGCGCGATCGCGCTCTCACGGATTCCCGAGCGCGCCTTCAGCACAGCCGCGCTGCCGATATATGTGCTGCTCGTCATATTGCTGGTGCTGGTCGAACTGATCGGCGCCGTGCGCGGGGGCGGACAGCGCTGGCTCGAACTGGGCTTCATCCGTCTTCAGCCATCGGAGCTCATGAAGCTGTCGATCATCCTAGCGACAGCCAAATTCTACGACATGCTGCCACCCAACGAGACGCGTCGTTTCGGGGCGATCTGGCCGGCGGCGTTGCTGGTCGGCATCCCCGTACTTCTCGTCATGAAGCAGCCCGACCTGGGTACCGCGCTGATGATCTGTGCGGGCGGCGCCACGGTGATGTTCCTCGCCGGCATACCGCTTCGCCTGTTCGTCGGCGGCATCCTGACGCTCGCGGCCGCCATCCCCCTCGCGGTCAATTTCCTGCTGCACGACTATCAGCGCAACCGCATCCTCGTCTTCCTCAATCCCGAAAGCGATCCGCTCGGAACGGGTTACCATATCAGCCAGTCGAAGATCGCGATCGGATCGGGCGGCGTCTTCGGCAAGGGCTTCCTCAACGGAACCCAGAGCCATCTCGACTATCTGCCCGAAGGGCACACCGATTTCGCGCTTGCAACGATGATGGAGGAATGGGGCCTCATCGGCGGCCTGTTGCTGATCGCTGCGTTTTTCGTGATCGTGCAATGGGGCATTTCCGTCGCGATGCGCGCTCAGAGCCGCTTCGCCAAGCTGACAGCGGCCGGGCTGACCGCGACGATCTTCTATTATTTCAGCATCAACATGGCGATGGTGATGGGCCTGGCGCCCGTGGTCGGCGTGCCGTTGCCGCTGATCAGCTGGGGCGGATCTTCGGTGATGACGTTCATGCTCTGCCTCGGCATCCTGATGTCGATCGAGCGCCAGAATCGCGGCGTGACGCGATTCTGATCCGATTTCCTGAAAATAGCCGTTGCAATGCGCAAACGCCGCTGGTAACCGCCCGCTTCCGATCTGCGGGACGCCCCCGTTTGGCGACATCGCGATCCGGTATGGACGCATAGCTCAGTTGGTAGAGCAGCTGACTCTTAATCAGCGGGTCCTAGGTTCGAGCCCTAGTGCGTCCACCAAACTTCTCAACGACTTAGGTGCAAATATACACCCCTTCCAAGGGGCTGTCGAGCGCCACTTAATCGCCACGTAATCAACGTGTTTCGTAGCCTGGCGTAGAGCCTGGATTTTCGATGTGCGGGAGGACGCTTCCTCCCTGGTCGAAGCCGCTGTGCGTCTTCTTCACACCCACCTCAGCGGGGGCACCCCGCAACGCCCCGAAACGAGGAGCGGGGCTGGCGACGCGCTCGGTCCCGTGCGCCGTTCCGGCGCACTCCTGCGGGCGCAGCGTTTCACCACAAGGGCCCCGCACGCACTCTGAACCGGCGGACCTGAAACGACGCACAGGCCGGGAAAGCCGACAGGCCCCGCCTTTCCGCCTGCGCGAGCGATGGCATGATGCTCCGCCTCTTTCAGGGTGCAGTTTCTTGCTTTGGCGACCTCGCTGGTCGCTCGTGCAACTACAAGCCATGAGATTTGAGAGTGAGAGTCTGGCGGGCTTCGCCGTGACGGGATGAGGGTCGAGAGAGAGGCTCCCGGCCAGCCGTCATGGAGATTTCCCATGGATATGCAGGTTCTCGATACGCGCCGCGACACAAGCGGCGGTTACAAGGTGGATGTCTCGCGCGGCACGCGCGTGGGTCGGGTGTCGTCGGAATGGTTCTCGCGCCCCGATGATGAGCGGTTTCTGTCACTGGGCGATCTGGCTCGATCAGTGCGCGGTCGGTCTGACCGGAGCCGGGCGCGCGTGGTCGAGACGGCGCTGATCCATGTCGAAGCAAACCGCAATGATTCGGAACGCCTGGCTCTCATGTTGCCGGGTGCCGAGGCACCGGTGACGCCAACCCACTGGAGCTTTGGGCAACTGGCCAGCCAGGTAGGCGCTCCTGCTGCCTATCTGCGCCAACTTCCGGCGCCGCTCGCCGCGATCAATCTGCAATACGGGCTGACCTCCAACCGAGCCGAGCAGATCAAGACGCTCGAAACCGAC
>PKED01000129.1 GCA_002863155.1 Sphingomonadaceae bacterium
TTCGCGGTCGTTCAGGTCGTCCATCGCGCTGACCAGCATGTCGTGGCGGACATCCGCCTCCTGCTCCTCGGCGACGACCGAGTCCTGAAGCGGCGCGTCATCGGCCAGCCAGTCCTGCCACTGGCCCTCGCCATCCTCGCGCATCGGCACGTTGAGGCTGGTGTCGCCGCCCAGCGCCATGCGCCGGTTCATGCTGGTCACCTCGGCCTCGGTAACGCCGAGATCCTTGGCGATCTTCGCCAGATCCTCTGGCCGCAGGTCGCCATCCTCGAACGCGTCGAGCTTGGCCTTCATCCGCCGCAGGTTGAAAAACAGCTTCTTCTGCGCCGCCGTCGTCCCCATCTTCACCAGCGACCAGCTACGCAGGATGAACTCCTGGATCGACGCGCGAATCCACCACATCGCATAGGTGGCGAGCCGGAAACCGCGATCGGCCTCGAACTTCTTCACGCCCTGCATCAGGCCGATATTGCCTTCGGAAATCAGTTCGGACACCGGCAAACCATAGCCGCGATAACCCATGGCGATCTTGGCCACGAGCCGCAGGTGCGACGTCACGAGCTGTGCCGCCGCCTCGGTATCGCCATGTTCCTCGAAACGCTTGGCGAGCATATATTCCTGCTCGGCCGACAGGATCGGGAATTTCTTGATCTCCGCCAGATAGCGGTTGAGGCTTGCCTCTCCACCAAGGGCCGGGATGGTCGCCGGGACGTTGCTGCCGCCTGCCATGATCAGAATTCCTTCCTTATCGCACGAGCCCGGCGCCGCAACCGGCGGCCCCGCTGACGGCCCAGATGCTTAGTCACTGAGTGTAGCCAACAGTTCCCGCATATCCGCGGGTATTTCGCTTTCGAACGATAAAGCGATACTTGTTACCGGATGAATGAACCCCAAACGGGCCGCGTGCAAGGCTTGCCGCCGGAAATTGACCGTTTCCAGCAAGGGCCGAAGCGATTGCGCAGTTTTTGAATAAACCGGGTCGCCGAGAAGCGCATGGCCGATCGAGGCCATGTGCACCCGGACCTGATGCGTTCGCCCCGTCTCCAGCCGGCATTCGATCAGCGCCGACCGGTTCAGCGGCCGGATCATCCGATAATGCGTGACCGCGCGCTTGCCGCCGGCGACGATCGCCATCTTCTTGCGATTGGACGGCGATCGGGCGATCGGCGCGTCGACGCTGCCTTCGGCCGGATTCGGCCGCCCGGCCACGATCGCCCGGTAGCGGCGATCGATGCTGTGGGCGGCGAACTGCCGGGCCAGGCCCTCATGCGCCACGTCCGATTTGGCCGCGACGATCAGGCCCGAAGTGTCCTTGTCGATGCGGTGGACGATACCCGGCCGGGTAACCCCGCCGATCCCCGAAAGCTGGCCTTCGCAATGATGGAGCAGCGCGTTGACGAGCGTCCCGTCGCGATTGCCCGCCGCCGGATGGACGACCAGCCCGGCGGGCTTGTCGACCACGATCAGATGCTCGTCCTCATAGGCGATCTGGAGCGCGATATCCTGAGCCACCGTGTCGAGCGGGGCAGGCGGCGGCAGGGTGAGGAAATAGGACTGGCCCGGCTGGGTTCGCCTGGCCGGATCGATCGATGTCCTGCCGCTCGCCTCTGCCACCTGGCCCGACGCGATCAGTCCCTTCACCCGCTCGCGCGACAGCTGCGGTACCATTTCAGCGAGCGCACGGTCGAGCCGCAGGCCCGCCGCGCTTCCCGAAATCGTCACTTGAATGGTATCGTGCCCCCGGTCCATCTGTCCGCGATATGGAAACCGCGCCCCGGATATCAAGCGCCCTGCTGCGACGATCGGTGCTGCTCGCCCATAGCGGGCCGGAACGCTGCGGGATCCTGCGCGGGCGGGAAGGGCAAGTGCTGCGCATCGATCTGACCGACAATGTCGCCGCCGATCCCATGACCCAGTTCGAAATCGACCCGACGGCCTTGATCGCCGCCCATCGCTCGGCGAGACGTCGCGGTGCGCTGCAGATCCTCGGCTGGTTTCACACCCATCCGCAAGGCGCGCCCGAGCCATCGCCGACCGACGCCGCGTCCGCCGCCGCCGATGGCAGCCTGTGGCTGATCGCGGGACGCGGTGCGGCGCGTCTGTACCGGGCGGTCGACTCGGGAGCCCTGCATGGTCGTTTCGACCCCGTCGCCTTCGACTTGGTGGTTGGCAAGCGGGCGCCGGAGCGGGTAGGCGGTTATGCGATGACGCCAAACGCGCCGATGGAGATGATGGTTGACGATTAGCCCGGTCGATTTCGCCAGCCTGCTGTGCTCGCGCCTGTGCCACGACCTGCTCAGCCCGGTCGGTGCGCTCAACAACGGGCTCGAACTGCTCGCCGATGAAACCGATCCCGAAATGCGCCAGCGCTGCCTCGAGCTTCTGTCCGAAAGCGCGCGCGCATCCGCCAACAAGCTCAAATTTTTCCGCCTCGCCTTTGGCGCAGCCGGTGGTTTCGGCGAGACCGTCGACACAAGGGAAGCGCGCGCCGCGATCGAGGGGCTGTTCGGCGACAATCACCGCGTGTCGCTGGGCTGGTTGGTCGAGGACGGCGTGTTGCCCAAACCGGCGATCAAGGTGCTGCTCAATCTTTCGCTGATCGCGGGTGACGCGCTGGTGCGCGGCGGCCAGCTCGATATCGGTGCCGAACTGCGCGAGGACATGGTGGAAATCGTAGTGCGCGGCGACGGGCCGCGCATCGTGCTGGACCCCGAATTGCGGACCGCGCTTGGCGGATCGGCAGCCGATGCCGTTATCACCCCGCGCGCGGCGGCCGCCTATCTCGTCCACGCGCTCGTCGCCGAAAATGGCGGGACGTTGCAGGTATCCGACCCGGACGCCAAAATCCTGCTGTTCGGCGTCGCGTTCAAACTCCGGTAAACCCCTATTTAACTGCTTGTCGTCCAGATTGCCCGCGCCAAGACAGCGCTGGCCGGGGACCAATGGACGATCTGCTTCAGGAATTCATCGCCGAAACGCGCGAAACGCTGCAGGCGTTGTCGGGCGAAATAGTGATGTGGGAGGCCGATCCGTCGGACCGGCAGCGTCTCGACGCGATCTTCCGCTTCGTCCACACCGTGAAGGGCAGCTGCGGCTTTCTTGACCTGCCGCGCCTCAGCCGCCTGAGCCACGCAGCCGAGGATGTGTTGGCCGCAGTCCGCAGCGGCGAACGCAAACCCGATACCGCGCTGGTGAGCGCCGTGCTCGCGATCGTCGACCGCATCGGCGAGATCATCGAAGCGATCGATGCCGGCAACGCGCTCGACGATTCCGGCGAAGATTTGCTGATTGCCGCGCTGGCGGAGGGGGCATCGCGCGCCGATCTGCAAATGGCGGAAACGGCGCCGACCGGCGGCGCCCCATCAAATCGCAGCACGACGCGGTCGGTCCGGCTCAATGTCGATCTGCTCGACCGAATGATGAGCGGCATGTCGGACATGGTGCTCGCCCGCAACGAACTCGCTCGGCGGCTGCGCGACGACACGATCGATCCGGCGATCGAATCGGCGCTCGAGCGCCTGTCGCTGACGGTCGCCGACATGCGCGACACCGTGACCCGGACGCGGATGCAGAAGATCGACGCGCTGTTCTCCGCGCTGCCGCGCATGGTTCGCGACACGGCGGCCGAACTCAACAAGCTCGTCAATCTCACCGTCGAGGGTGCCGACGTCGAACTCGATCGCGAAATGATCGAGATGATGCGCGATCCCTTGGTTCACATCATCCGCAACGCCGTCGATCACGGCATCGAATCGCCCGCCGAACGCACCGCCGCAGGCAAGCGCGAGATGGGCCGCCTGCAGGTATCCGCTCGCCAGTCGGGCAACCAGATCATCATCGAGATCGTCGACGATGGACGCGGAATCGATGTCGATCGCCTGATCCAGAAACTTGCCGCGCGCGGCGACCGGACCGAGGCGCAGCTGAGAGCCTTGCCCGAAAGCGCAAAGCTGGACCTGATCTTCGAACCCGGTGTCACGACCAAGAGCGAGGTGACGGCGATTTCTGGCCGCGGCGTCGGCATGGACGTCGTGCGCGCCAATATCGAACAGATCGGCGGGCGCATCAATCTGGTCAACCGGCCGGGCTGGGGGCTTTGCATCGCCATCCACGTGCCGCTGACGCTGTCGATCATCTCGACGATCGTCGTCGGCTGCCATGGCCAGCGCTTCGCGATCTCGCGCCAGTCGATCGAAGAAATCGTCACCGTGCGCGGCGATGCCGTGCGGGTCGACATGCTCGGCGATACGCTGATCGCCACGGTCCGCGAACGGCGGCTGCCGTTGATCGTGCTCGGCCGGTCGCTAGACCTGTCGCACGACGTACTCGAGACCAAACTTCTGGCGATCGTCAGCGTCGCGGGCGGCAGCTACGCCCTTGCGGTCGATGAGGTTCTCGACACCGAGGAACTGGTGATCAAGCCGGCACCGCCCGCCGTCATGGCAACGGGCGTCTATGCCGGCCAGACGCTGCCCGACAGCGGGCGTCCGATGCTCCTGCTCGATTGCGCAGGGATCGCCGAGAGGGCCGGCCTCCGCTTCGAGCGCGTCACCGCGAATGACGAGGTGGCCGGCGGTGCGATGGCGGTCGACTCGGTCGCGACCGCGCTGCTGTTTGTCGATCTCGACGGGGTGCGTCGCGCCGCGCCGCTTGCGGCGATCGACCGCGTCGAGCCCGCGCTGCCCGACGCGGTTCGCCTGACCGCCGGCGAGTTGCGATTGTCGGTCGGCGACGCCATCATCCCGATCGCGACGATCAGCGGCCGCCGCGATGCGGCGCTGATTGGCCAACATGAGCACATCAGCATCCTGCGGATGGCCGATGGCGACCGGGACATCGGCTATGTGATCGCAGAAGCGCTCGACATCATTACCGTGACCGAACCGGTCATCCCGGCGAAACTGTCGGGTCCGGTCGCGGGCGTCATCTCCGTAGAGGGCGAACAGGTCGAAATTCTCGACATCCACTGGCTCTTCGCCAGCTGCAGCGACGGCCGGGCAAGCGCGACCGTGGAACAGCCGTCCTGCCTGTTTGCCGGGTCGGATCTGGACTGGATGAACATCTTCCTCCGGCCCGTGCTCGAAGCTGCGGGATACCGGGTCGTCGCCTCGCTGACGCCGGGGGAACAGCCGATCGCGGTACTCACGATGGCCGACGAGCCCGTGCCGCCGCTCGTCGCCGCGCCGGTGTTGCGGCTACGGCGCGGCGTCAGCGGGGGCAGCGAAAGCATCTATCGGTACGACCGCGCAGCATTGCTCGAAGCACTCGACGCGCAGCGCATGACGGGGACGAAGTGATGTCGGGGCTCTATCTGATTGCCGCGATCGCCGGCCGGCTCGTCGCGATTGATTCGAACCAGGTCGATTCGGTCGTCGATATCGGGGAGATCATTCCCGTGCCGCTGTCGTCGTCCGAGGTTCGCGGCCTCGCAGCGCTGCGCAGCCGGGTCGTCACCGTCATCGACACCTGCGTCGCGCTTGGTCTGCCGCCAAGCGTTACGCCGCCGGTTCGCGCCGTGATCACGCTGGTCGATGGCCATTATTACGCGATCCTGGTCGATGTGCTCGACGATGTCGCGCCTTTTGCCCTTGCGCCGCTCTCGCGCGGCATCGCGCTGGACGGCGGCTGGGCCCGGGTTGCCTCGGGCATGGTCGAGCGCGACGGCGAAGCGGTGCTGGCGATCGACCTGCGCCAGCTCATTCCGTGCCTCACGGTCGCGGTTTAGCGCGGAATTAACGCAATGCTCATGCTTTTGCGGCACGGGTAAGTTCTTGCTTAAACGGGGTACCTGTTCATGAAAACCTGTCTGGTGGTCGACGATTCCAAAGTGATCCGAAAGGTCGCCCGGCATATCCTCGAAACGCTCGATTTCCGGGTGACCGAAGTGGGCGACGGACAGGAGGCCCTTGATTCCTGCATGGCGTCCGCGCCCGATGTCGTGCTGCTCGACTGGAACATGCCGGTGATGAGCGGAATGGATTTCCTGCGTGCGCTGCGCGAAAGCCAGATTGCCCGCCGGCCGAAGGTCGTCTTCTGCACCACCGAGAACGGCATGGCCTATATTCGCGCGGCGATCGAAGCCGGTGCCGATGAGTATGTGATGAAACCCTTCGACCGCGAAACGCTCGCCAGCAAGCTGCAAATCGTCGGCATGGCCTGAAGCGAACGGTAGGAGGGGCGGCGGTTATGCCCAAATTGCAGGCACGGAAGGCGGCACTCGCGCAGCGCGGCCCGGCGCGGATCCTGATCGTCGACGATTCCGCAGTGGCCCGCGCGGTGATTGGCAAGATGATCGAGGCCAATCGCGCG
Source organism: Sphingomonadaceae bacterium (assembly GCA_002863155.1). Lineage (GTDB taxonomy): Bacteria > Pseudomonadota > Alphaproteobacteria > Sphingomonadales > Sphingomonadaceae > Sphingomonas. The sequence goes on from PKED01000129.1 coordinate 6,310, forward strand.
TTCGTGGTCGCCGGCGCTGTTCCCGACGCCCAGGCGGCACTTGCCTTTCTGCGCGCGAACCGCGTCGACATCATCCTGCTCGACATCGAAATGCCCGGCATCGACGGCCTGACCGCCTTGCCGGACCTGATCACGGCCGGGCAGGGCGCCCGGGTCATTATCGTCTCGTCCTCCTGCGCGGAAGGGGCGGCCGCGACCATTCAGGCGCTTACGCTGGGAGCGGCCGACACGCTGGTGAAACCCAGCATCGGCAATTTCGTCGGTCGCTTCGGCGACATGCTCGAAGAAAAGCTCACCCGGCTGCTCGATTGTGATCTGACCTTTGGCGATCATGGCGGTGCCCCCGCAGCGCACACGGCAACGGACGACGATTTCGACGTCATCGCGATCGGCGCATCCACCGGCGGCATCCACGCGCTCAGCCAGTTGCTGCGCGCACTGCCCGCGGATTTCCAGGTACCGATGCTGATCACGCAGCATCTGCCCCCCTCGTTCATGCCCTATTTCGCCGCGCAGATCGCGGTGCTTGCCGGGCGCCCCTGCGAAGTCGCCACCGACCATATGAAGATCCAGCGCGGGCGTATCATCGTCGCACCGGGCGAGGCCCATCTGTGCTGCGCACGCATCGGCGACCAGCATTATGTGCGGTTGTCGACGGCAAAGGCGGTGTCGGGCTGCATGCCTTCGGTCGATCCGATGTTCCAGTCGGTCGCCAGCGCCTATGGCGCACGCGCGCTCGCCGTCGTACTGAGCGGCATGGGCCGTGACGGTGCGATCGGCGCCAACGACATCGCCCAGAATGGCGGTTCGGTCGTCGTGCAGGACAAGGCGACCTCGGTCGTCTGGGGCATGCCCGGCGCGGTGATCCAGGCGGGCCATGCCCATGCAGCGCTGCCACCCTATGAAATCGGTCGCCTGATCGCGCTCCAGCGGCGGCCGGCATGATCGGCGCCGACCGTATCCAGCCGAAAAAAACCGCCGCGATGGGCGTTCTCGCCGGGCTGCTCGAAGCACGTACCGGCCAGCAGATCGCCGCCAACCGGACATGGCGGATCGAAACCGCGCTGAAGCCGCTGCTGCGCGCACGCCAGCTCGACACCCTCGACGCGCTGGTCGCCGATCTGCTCGCCGACCGAACCGGCAGCGTGAGCGACGCGATCGTCGACGCGTTGCTCAATCAGGAAACCTCTTTCTACCGCGACACCGGCGTTCTCGAGAACATCGTGGCCGCGCTCGATGCGCCGGATGCGCCGGGCGGACGCCGGCGACCGCGAATCTGGTCGGCGGCCTGCTCCTCCGGGCAGGAACCGCTATCGCTCGCCATGCTGTTCGCCGAGCGCGCCGCACAGACGGGCGCGCCCGAGCCCGAAATCCTTGCAACCGACGTCTCCGAAACCGCGATCGCCCGCGCCCGCGCGGGGCGCTACACCCAGTTCGAGATCCAGCGCGGTCTGCCGGTCCGGCGCATGATCACCTGGTTCGATGCGATCGACAATGAATGGGTCGCAAAACCGGATCTCGTCCGCCGGATCTCCTACCGGCGGCATAATCTGGTCGGTGAAGCAGCGCCTGCCGGGCCGTTCGACGTGATCTTGTGCCGCAACGTGCTGATCTACCTGTCGCCGCAGCTCCGCCAGCAGATCTTCCTGCAACTCGCCCGCGTGTTGCGCCCTGGCGGTCTGCTGGTGCTGGGCGCGGGCGAGACGGTGATCGGCCAGAGCGACGCATTTATGCCGTCGCCGCGTGCCAAGGGCTTTTACGAGCTCGCACCCGCCAAGCGCGATCTGCCCAGCGCCGCCGCCTGAGATTTACTTTCGCGGCTTGCGCGGCCAAGCCGGGCGCGTGGATCCCGTGATGCATCATCGCCCCGGATTTGGGCCGCGCGACCTGACGGTCGTCGCCATGATGAACATCTTCTGGGGCCTGAACATCATCGCCGTGAAGGAATCGGTCGATCAGATCGCGCCGTTGACCTCAGGCTTTCTGCGACAGGCGATCGTGTTCGCGATCTGCGCGACATCGCTGCGGATCGTCCCCGGCCGGATGATCGCGCTGACGCTCGTCGGCATCCTTTCGGGCGGGCTGTTCTATCTTGCGATCAATCTGTCGCTGGCTGTGGCGACCAATGTCGGCGCGCTGGCGATCGGCAGCCAGCTCGGCGTGCCGTTCGCGCTTATCCTCGGTGTATTGGTGCTGGGCGAGCGCATCCACTGGCCCCGGATCATCGGCATCGCGCTGTCGCTCGGCGGCGTCGTCATCCTCGTCTTCGATCCGGCCGCGGTCGGGGAGGGGCCGGCACTTGCCCTGACGGCGGTATCGAGCTTCATCTGGGCGGTCGGATCGCTGCTCCAGCGCCAGCTTCGGGGGGTCAGCGTACTGACCATCTACGCCTGGATCGGCCTTTGGGGCATGATCGTGCTCGGGGGCGCGGCGCTGTGGCGCGAACCGGCGGCGATGGCCGGCCTTGGCACTCTCCCGTTGTCGGCGCTTGGCTGGGTCGCCTTCTCGGCGATCGGCTCGACGCTCGGCGGTCATGGCGCGATGGCATGGCTGCTGCAGCGGCATCCCGTCGCCGCCGTCACACCGATGACGCTGGCGGCACCGGTTATTTCGGTCTTTACCGCCGCCTGGTATTTCGGCACGCCTGTATCGGCAATAATGCTGGCCGGGGGTGCGATGGCGATGACGGGAGTGGCGATCGTGACGATCCGGACAGCCGGTCAGGCGAGCCGCGCCGGTACCGCCGCATGACTGCCGAGCGCGCGACGCCCGTTCCCGGGCTCGACATCATCGACGCGCCGTCCCCCAATTTCGACGATCGCAAGCACCCGGTGTCGATGATCGTGCTGCATTATACCGGCATGCAGGACGGGCCGTCCGCGATCGCCCGGCTGCGCGATCCGGCCGCAAAGGTTTCGGCGCATTACGTCGTCGCCGAAGACGGCGTGACGCTGCGCCTGGTCGACGAAGCGAAGCGCGCCTGGCATGCGGGCAAATCGCACTGGCGCGAATGGGACGACGTGAACGATGTTTCGATCGGCATCGAGATCGTCAATCCGGGGCATGAATTCGGCTACCGGCCCTTTCCCGACGAACAGATCGCCGCCGTGATCCGCCTGGTCGCCGCGATCAAGGACCGCTACGCCATCACCCGCGGCAACATCGTCGGCCATTCGGACATCGCGCCGACCCGCAAGCGCGATCCCGGCGAGCTTTTCCCATGGCATGCCCTTGCCCGGGTGCGCCTTGCCTTGCCGCGACCGACCAAGAATCTGATGGACCCGTTCTGGAGCGAGGGCGGCTTCCTGCTCGCGCTTGAACGCTTCGGCTATGACGTAACCGAGCCGATGGCGGCCATCATGGCGTTCCAGCGCCGCTTCCGTCCCGAGCTGATCGACGGCGAGATCGATGCCGAATGCCGGATGATCCTGCTCGCGCTGCTGTTGCCAAAACCCCAGGGCGACGACTAAAGCCGGGGCGTGCCAGAGGATCGGGCGGCCGCGGGTGCTCAGCCGAGCGCGCGAGGAAAGTCCGGGCTCCACGAAACAACGGTGCCGGATAATGCCCGGCGGGGGCGACCCCAGGGAAAGTGCCACAGAGAGCAGACCGCCGCTTGCGAAGCGTTTCGCGCGCGGCAAGGGTGAAAGGGTGCGGTAAGAGCGCACCGCGCGGCTGGTAACAGACGCGGCATGGCAAACCCCATCGGGAGCAAGACCGAATAGGGGCGGCGCGAAAGTTTCGGCTTTCAGGGCAGGTTTCGGCCCGTCGCCCGGGTTGGTTGCTTGAGCCGTTCCGCAAGGACCGGCCTAGAGGAATGGTCGCCCATCCTCCTGCGCGAGCAGGCGGTGGACAGAACCCGGCTTACAGATCCTCTGGCATCTCCGCGCTCTCCGACCGGAGCAGCACCCGGTCGGGCCGCGGTACCGAATCCAGCGCGGTGTCGCAGTCTATCTCCATCAGCGGTTTGATGTGGCCGTCGCGAATGTCATAGACCCAGCCGTGCAGGAACAGCTCCTGCCCGGCGGCCCAGGCGGTCTGAACAGTCTCGGTCCGCGCGAGCCGGACAAGCTGATCGCGCACATTGACCTCCACCAGACGGTTCACACGCTCTTCGGCAGTGTTATGGCACATCACTTCATGGCGATGCGCGGCCAGCACGTCGCGCGCGCCCTTTAGCCAGCGATCGACCGGCCCCACCGTGCCGCCGTCGAGCGTCGCGGCGATCCCGCCACAGCCATAATGGCCGCAGATGATGACATGGCGGACCTGCAGCACGGCGACCGCATATTGCAGCACCGATTGCAGGTTCAGATCCTCGTCGTTGACGAGGTTGGCGACGTTGCGGTGGATGAACATCCCGCCCGGGGGTGTCATCGTCATCTGTTCGGGCGAGACGCGGCTGTCGGAACAGCCGATCCACAGGAAATCGGGCCGCTGGCCGGCGACCTGCCGCTCGAAGAATTTCGGGTTCTCGTCGGTCAGCTCGTTCGCCCAGGCCTTGTTGGCGAGCAGCAGCTGCTTGTATCTTCTCATGCGAAACGAACCTCATAGGCGGGCGCCTTGATCAGCGGCGCGGTCCGGTCGGCGATGTCGCCGCGCACCAGCACGTTGATGCCACGGAACGCGGCGCCCTTGATGAAAGCATTGATGATGTCGACATTGTCGAGATCGACGAAATTGGTCGAGGACAGGTCGATCAGCAGATTGGCGTTGTCGGGCACCTTCGCCAGCGCCTGCTGCAATTCATATTTGTGGATGAAATACAGGTTGCGGCGCGCGCGGATCAGGCAGTCATCGTCTTCACAGGCAAAAGTGATCGCGGTGCGGAAGTTGCGCGCGATCACAAAGGCGAAGCCCACCGCCAGCCCGATGACGATACCGATCAGCAGGTCAGTGAACAGGATCGCGACCACCGTCACGACGAACGGCACGAACTGCGACCAGCCCTGGCGATAGCGTTCGATGAACAGTTTCGGCTTGGTCAGCTTGTAGCCGGTTGCGATCAGGACGGCGGCGAGCGCGGACAGCGGAATCAGGTTGAGCACCGCCGGGATCAGCGCGACCGACAGCAGCAGCCAGAATCCGTGCAGGATCGTCGATGCCTTGCTCTCGGCCCCCGAATCGACATTGGCCGACGACCGCACGATCACCGATGTGACCGGCAGGCCACCGAGCAGGCCGGAGACCATATTGCCGCCGCCCTGGGCAAGAAGTTCGCGGTTTTTGTCGGTGGTGCGTCGGCGCGGATCGAGCTCGTCGACCGCCTTCACGCTCAGCATCGATTCAAGACTGGCGACGATCGCCAGCGTGACCGCCACCTTCCACAGCGCGATGCTGCCGATCGACGAAAAGTCGGGGAAAGTGAGCAGATTGGCGAAGTCGCCGAAGCTCTGGGCGATCGGCACCTGGACCAGATGTTTGGCGCCAAGCTGCCATTCGGGCCTGACGGCGCCGAACAGCATGTTGCCGAAAACCCCGATCATCACGACGATCAGCGGTCCGGGCACGAAACGCAGCACCCCGTCCTTTGGCTTTGCCTTGTCCCACCAGAACAAGAACACCAGGCTGACAAGGCCGATCATCATCGCCCCGGGTGTGATCACCTGCGTCACGCTTGCCCAAAATGTCGAGAAGGTGTTGCTGCCGTCGGAGCCGAAAAACTGGAAGCTGCCCTCATAATCGGCATCATAGCCGACCGCGTGCGGCACCTGCTTGAGAATCAGGATCAGCCCGATCGCCGCGAGCATCCCGGTGATGACCGAAGACGGCACGAATTCGGACAGGATGCCCGATCGGGAGAAGGAAAAGGCAATCTGGATCACGCCGGCGATGACGACGGCGGCCAGAAAGACCTGGTAGCTGGGCAGCGATTTGATCGCCTCGAACACGATCACCGTCAGGCCGGCGGCGGGGCCGCTGACCGACAGTGGCGAGCGGGAGATCGCACCGACGACGACGCCCCCGACAATCCCCGCGATCAGGCCGGAAAAAAGCGGCGCCCCGGAGGCGAGAGCAACCCCGAGGCACAGCGGCAGCGCGACCAGCGCAACGACGATCGACGCAGGAATATCACTTCGCCACGTCGTCCGGATATCTGGCAATTGATTCACGGCAATCCTTCAGCAACAGCCTTTCAGCAATTCTGGCGCAGATCGCATGAACATTGCAATAACGCAATGTCGATGAATGTGGCTATAAACCGCTCGTCGAAACTGAATTTGGCTATCGCTGAAACTGGCTTCGCCCTAAAACCTCATCGATTAGCAGGAGTTAGCCGATGCGCGTGATGGGTGCCGCAGTGTTGATGACAGCCGTCGGATCGATCGCGATGGCACAGACGACGCCACCGCCTGCGCCCTCGACTGCCGCCGGGTCGATGCAACAGGCATTCGAATCGGCAACGGAGTTGACGGACAAGGGCAACTGGGCCGACGCGCTCGCCGCGTGGGAGGCACTCGAGAAGCGGCCGCGAGCCTCGGCACGGACGCTGGCGATCATCCGCATTCGCAAAAGCGTCGCGCTGCGCAACCTCGGCCGCTTCGACGAGGCTGCCGAAGCGGCGCGACTGGGGTTGGCGGCGTTGCCGGCCAATGATCCGACGCTTATCCAGGATCGCTTCGTCGGCGAGACGCAGCGCGGTGCGATCGCCTATCGCACGCTCGACTATGTGACGGCGGCCGACGCGCTTGCCAAGGCAGCTGCCATCGCGCCGAGCGATGCCGATAAAGCCTCGACATTGCTGTCGCTGGTGACAGTCCAGACTTTTGTCGATCCGGTCGCGGCCGATGCGTCGCTTGCCAGGCTGAAGGAACTGACCGCGAAGATGGCGCTGAAGCCGGCCGAGACCGGGAATTTGCTGATCGCGGAGACGGAGCTGCGGTTGAACCAGGGACGGTTCAAGGATGCGGTCAAGGTAGGTCAGGCATCGGTCAATGCCTTTGGCGGCCTGTCGTCGAGCAACATCGATCTCAACGACGCGGTAGCGCGGTCGAACACGGCGATCGCGATGCTGCTGGCGGGGGACCCGGAATCGGCGCGGCGATTCCTGGCATATAGCGGTGCGGGGCAATCGACGCAGGAATTTCGCAGGGGCTTCGAAATGCCGGTTCCCTTTTGCGGCGCCGAGGACGGATTGAAGCCAGAAGACCTTGCGGTGGTGGAATTCAGCATCGGCGAGGACGGAAACATCGTTTCGGCCCGGCCAGTCTATGCCGTTGGCGGCGCCGCCGCAGGGCTGGCGTTCGCGCGCGGCGCCCGTGAGTGGTCGTTCGATCCCGCCAAGTTGAAAACGCTGCCCCCTTTTTTCCGCAAGAAGGTGCGGGTCGAACTGCGCTGCTCGACGGCGTTTCCCCATCCCTCGTTGACCGGCGTGCTCGACAACGAGCTCAGCCGCTGGCTTCAGGACAATGGGGCGCCTGACGCGGAGCGGCTGACTACCCTCGCAAGGCGCAGTCGCGATCTGGCCCGGCTCGCCGACCTTGAGCGGCAAGGCACCAAGGCCGGCGCACCGCTGGTAGCGACGCTGGCCTCGCTGGCCGACAATCCGGGGACGCCGCGCGAAGATGCCCACCGCTACGCCGAACAGGCCCTGGCGCTGCTCGACCCTGCTGCCCCACCCGTCGCCCGCCTGAGCCTGGCGACCCGGACGCTCGAGACAGCACAGGTCGACCGCCGCTCGGCCGCGCAATATCGGGCAGGGCTCGAGGCTCTGCTCGAGAGCCCGGTCTATCGCGACGATCCCCGCGCGCGCGCTGCAATCCGGCTGCTGATCGCCGATCGCCTGAGCCGCAAGCAGAATGACGAGGCGGCCCGCTTCCTCGAGCCGATTGCGCAGGATACGGCACTGCCTGCAACCGATGCGTTCAAGGTTGGTGCGTTGATCCGTCTTGCCGCCGTGCAAGCTAGACAGGGTCAGCGCGAAGCCGCAAGGCGATCCTTTGAAATGAGCGGGCTCGACGCCCAGCAATGCGCGGTCGTCGATGCCGCGCCAAAATTGCTCGGCAATGCCAAAGAATTTCCGGAAGAGGCGCACAGATGGGGTTTTGAAGGCTGGACGATCAATGAGCTCGACATCGGCGCCGACGGCTTGGTGCCTCAGGCGCGGTCGATTGTCAGCTACCCGCCCTTCGTCTTCACTACTGCCGGCATCGACACAGTGAAGAGTGCGCGCTTCACAACAAGCTATCGCCCCTCAGGCGGCGTCGGTTGCCGCGCACAGCGGATGGCGGTCAACTTTTCCCTGATCAATTGATCGGCGGGTTGCGCCGCGCGTCAAGCGGCCTATGTCCGCCCCATGGCCCGCACGACCTCCCGCTCCAATGATTGGGGATTCCCGCGCTGGCGCGGCTATGGATCGTCGCGCGACACCGTGGAGGTGCGGCTGTGCGACCGCCATGGCTGTGCCGAACCGGGCAAATGCCCGGCGCCCAAATCGCCGAACAGCCCCGAACGCTGGTATTTCTGCGAGCGCCACGCGGCTGAATACAATGCCGGCTGGAATTATTTCGAAGGCCTGACCGCCGAGGAAGCTGCCGCGCGCGAGGCGGATGAGACGCGAACCGCCGATGGTTATGCCGAGGCGCGCCATTATGGCTGGGCTGGTCCCGGCGACGGCAGCCGGTCCCGCGACGAGATGCGCGCACTCGAGGTGCTCGACCTGCCGCCCGATTCGGATTTCGATGCGGTGAAGGCCGCGTGGCGGCGGCTCGCCAAGGCCAACCATCCCGATGTCCGGCCCGACGATGCAGAAGCGGCGGCACGGTTCCAGGCGATCCAGGCCGCCTATGACGTGCTGCGCGTGGCCGAGGACAACCGGCAGTGGAAGCCCGATTGACCCGGCTCGTCAAATCGGAGGGGGAAACCGCGCTCCTCGTCTGTGCGAAATGTTCCAAGCGGCTCGATGGCGGCTTCGGCAAGAAGGGCAAGCAGCGGCTCGCCAAGGCCCTCAAGGCCTATCTCGGCGTCAAGCGCTTCCGCAAGGCACGGATCGGAGTCGTCGAGGTGAAGTGCCTTGGCGTATGTCCGCGCGGCGCGGTGACGGTGGTGAACGCCGCCGATCCCACGCGGTGGCGACTGGTTGCCAGAGGGGCCGATCTCCGCGACGTCGCCGCAGAGCTCGGCGTCGGGCCTCAGCCGACCGCGTAGCGCGCGGCGGTGTCGCGAATCAGCGCAATCATGTTGGGGATGCCCTGCGTCCGGTTGGAGCTGAGCTGATTACGCAGATCGAACGGGGCCAGCGCCGCCTCGATATCGGTCGCCAGGATCGCGTGGGCCGGTTGATCCTGAACCGTTTCGAGCACGGGCGCGATGATGCCCTTGGAGTCGCAGACGCGGACTTTGCCGATCGGGACACACTGATCGTCTTGTTCGTTGCAGCAGAGCAGCCGCGCGATCGCGC
>PKED01000213.1 GCA_002863155.1 Sphingomonadaceae bacterium
CTCGGCACCGAAACGCCGCAGTCGGCGATCATCGCGATCATCCTTGACGATCAGGATCAGGCGGTGGCGATGTGGCAGGCGCTGCTCGACAGCGGGCTGTACGTCAACATGGCGCGGCCGCCGGCGACGCCTGCCGGCACCTATCTGCTGCGCTGTTCGCTCTGCGCCGAGCATAGCAGCGAGCAGGTGGCGCGCATTCTGGCGATGTTCGAACAGGCGGGGCGCGGGGTCGGCGCCATCGCCTGATGCTCTGCCGCAGCGCTGCATTTCGGTGCTGACGGCGGGGGAAAGCGGGCCTATAGCCGGGGGGACCGCGTGTTCCACCCACCGTACAGGCCATCAGCGTTCCGCATGACATCGATCGATCGCTACATGGCCAGGCTGATCGCGGTGCCGCTGATCGCCAATCTCGTCATCGCATCGATGCTGCTCGCGCTCGACCGGATGCGCATCCTGTTCGATTTCGTCGCGACCGAGGGCGGTCCGGTCAGCGTCGTGTGGCAATTGCTCGCCAATCTGCTGCCCGAATATCTGGGGCTGGGCATTCCGATCGGCCTGCTGCTCGGGGTGCTGCTCGCGTTCCGACGCCTCGCGACCTCGTCGGAGCTCGATGTGCTGCGCGCGGTCGGCATCGGCTACAACCGGCTGCTGCGGGTGCCCTATATGTTCGCGCTGGGCCTTGCGCTGATCAATCTCGCCATTGTCGGCTATGTCCAGCCATGGGCGCGCTATGGCTACGAACAATTGCAGTTCGAGCTGCGCACCGGCGCGCTCGGCGCCTCGATCAAGGTCGGCGAGTTCACCAATTTTCCCAACGGCGCGACCGTCCGGATCGAAGAGAGCCAGGATTCGGGCCGCAACCTGAAGGGCATCTTCGTCCACAAGTCGACGCCTAATGGCGGCTGGATTGCGGTGACGGCAGCGGCAGGACGCTTCCTCGCGACCGACAATCCCGACGAAATCATCTTTCGCCTGTCGAACGGGACACTGGTCAACGCCGATCCCAGTTTCAAGGCGCCGCGCGTGCTGACCTTCACCTCGCACGATCTGCCGATCCCCCTGCCCAAGGTCGAGAATTTTCGCGGGCGCGGCGGGCGCAACCTCGAACTGACGCTGCCCGAGCTGGTCCGGATCGGCGGCGACCGGGCCGCGCCCGACGAACTGCGCGACACCAGCCGCGCGGCGCTGCATTTTCGCCTGGTCGAGGTCGCGACGATCTTCCTGCTGCCGATGCTCGCGATCGCGCTCGGGGTGCCGCCCAAGCGCTCCTCCTCAGCGCTGGGCGTGTTCCTGTCGATCGTCATCATCGTCACCTATCACAAGATCAACGAATATGCGCAGTCGCTGGGGTCGCTCGGCCTGATCGACCCCTTCATCGCGCTCTGGGTGCCGTTTGCGCTGTTCGCGGGGCTGGTGGGCTGGATGTACTATACCGTCGCCTATATCCCCGGCGGCCAGCCGATCGCGTTCCTGGAGCGGAGCGCGTCCAAGCTCGCGAAGCTCATCTCCGCGCGCATGCCCGGCCGCCGCCGGCCGAGTGCTGCCTGATGCTGGCCGGCTGGTTTCCCTCCCACTCGCTCGCCTTCTACATGGCGCGGATGTTCCTTGTCCGCACGCTGGTGGTGCTCGCGGGGCTGGTACTGATCCTCCAGACGCTCGACCTGCTGGGCGAGTCCGGCCGGATCCTTGCCTATAAGGGGAATGGCGATGCCGAAGTCTGGCGCTATGTCAGCCTGCGCACGCCGCAGATCATCGCCAACTTCCTGCCTTTCTCCGTGCTGCTCGGCACGATTCTCGGTCTGAGCCAGCTGAACGCGAACAGTGAAGTCATCGCGATGAAGTCATCGGGGCTGTCGGCACACCAGGTGCTCGCGCCGCTGATCCTCGCGGCGTTCGGCGTGGCGCTGGTGTCGTTCAGCTTCAACGACCGGATCGTCTCGCGCGCGACCGCCACGCTCGATCAGTGGAAGAAGCTCGGCTACGCGCCGCTTCCGGTCGATCGCGGCGACCGCGTGAACATCTGGGTGCGCGACGGCGACGATCTGGTGTCGGTCGCGCATGTGTCGGGCCGCGCCAACGCCGCGCGGCTGCGCGACATCACCATCTACGACCGCGTCGACGGCACGCTGCAGGCCGTCGTCCGGGCGCCCCGCGGGATGCGCGACGGTGACGGCTGGCGGATCGGCCCGGCCGTCCGCTTCGACGTGCGTAGCGGTAAAGTGACCCAGCTTGGCGCGATCGTCGTCGGGCGTGGTATCCGGCCCGATCAGTTCACGCTCAGCAACGTCAATGCCGAGGGGCTGTCGTTCGGCGCACTCGACCGGGCGATCGAGGATCTGCGTGACGCCGGCCGCCCGACCAAGGCGCTGGAAGGCGCGCTGTGGCACAAATTGTCGGGGCCGCTGTCGGCCGTGCTGATGCCGTTGCTCGGCGCGGTCGCCGCGTTCGGGCTGGCGCGATCGGGCAAGCTGTTCATCCGCGCGGTGATCGGGATGATGCTCGGCTTCCTCTATTTCATGGCCGACAATTTCGCGCTCGCGCTGGGCAATCTGGGCGTCTACCCGCCCTGGCTCGCCGCCTGGGCGCCGTTCCTGCTGTTCCTGCTGATCGGCGAAGTGCTGCTCGTCCGGACCGAGGAATGATCAGCGCCCGCGCGCGACCGTGCTCCGCGCGATCTTCAACACCAGACCGGGCAGCCCCTTGTAATTGGCGCGGTGATAGGGCGATTGCCCGTCGAGCGTCGCCTTCAGCCGGCGATGCGCCTCGCCCAGCGCGTGATAGGGCACGCTCGGGATCAGGTGATGCAACGCGTGATAGCGCAGGCCCACCGGCGCCCACAGCACCGGCAGTAGCGCCGGCGGCGGCACGTTGACCGAATCGAGATACTGGGCGGTCACGGTCATCGCCTCGCCGTCATTCTCCCAGAGATGGGCGACGAGCGTGCGCACCTGATTGACCACCGCGACCGCCGACGCGATGGCGAGAAAGATCAGGAACACGCGCAGCGGGATGATGCCGCTGGCAACCGTCGCCACCAGCGCCACGGCCCAGATGCTCGTCGCGATCTCCAGACGGTTCCACAGGGCCTTTGCCTCGCCCTCGGGCGCGCGCCGCTGGAACTGCGGGTTGATCGCCAGACCCGAATAACGCGCGACGACCGCGCGCCGCAGCGACGGAATCAGCAACGACAGCGGCCCCAGCACCGCAAAGCGGAAGATCAGTGCGATCGGCGCCAGCAGCGAGGCCAGGATGAACGCTGGCAGCGTCCACGGCTTCATCAGCGCGAGCGGCAGATATTCGGGATCGTCGACCGTGCCGTACCGGGTCCGCGCATGGTGCAGATTGTGGACGCCTTCATACATGAACGACGGCACCATCATCGGAATGCCGATGAACAGGTTCCAAGCGAGCCGGAAACCCGGCAGGGTCGCATGCTTCATATGGCTGACTTCGTGGATGAAGCTTTCGGCGCGGTAGAGCGCCAGCATCGACACGAGCCCGGCAAGCACCGCGAGCGCGGGCGATGCCAGCATCACCGCCGCGACGAACCCGGCATAGCCGATCGCGACCGACAGCAGGAAATCCGTCCAGTAGATGCGCGGATTGGCAAGGTGCAGATCGCGCGTCAGTTCGGCGGCGGCGCGCAGCATCGCCATGTCGTCGGCGATCCGCCCCGACACCGGTCGCGCAGGCGCACGGGCCGGCACGTCGGCAATGGCGGGCTTCAGGGAAAGGCTATCCATGGTGCCCGCCTTGGCCGGAAAAAGTGGCGACACGGTGGCATTGGACGGGCATCACGCCGCCGCCGCCATGGCGAAGCTTGACAGCGACGCCCGGACGCCGGACTGCGCGGCAGCGACTGATGAAAGCAACAGACTTGGCCACGACACCGATCTCCATTCGCACGGTCGACACCAAAGCCGACCGCAAGGCGTTCGTCGATATCGCCTTCAAGCTGAACGCCGACGATCCCAATTGGGTAGCGCCGCTGAAAAGTGAAGCGATCGGGCTGATCACGCCCGAAAAGAATGGCTGGTTCAGCCACGCCAAGGCGCAATTGTTCATCGCCGAACGCGGCGGCATCGCGGTCGGGCGGATTTCGGCACATCTCGACACGCTGGCGCTCGAGATGCCCGAAGGGCGCGGCTTTGGCCCCGGAGTTGGCTTTTGGGGGCTGTTCGACGCCACCGACGAAGCTGTCGCCCATGCGCTGATCGCTCGTGCGGAAGCCTGGCTGCGCGATCAGGGGATGAAGCGTGCACTCGGCCCGGTCAGCATGTCGATCTGGGAAGAGCCGGGGCTGCTCATCAAGGGGCACGACCATCCGCCGACCGTGATGATGGGGCACCATCCCGCGCGCTATCAGGGCTGGATCGAATCCGCCGGCTACACGCCCGAAAAGCAGCTGCTGACCTATGAGCTCGACATCACCCGCGGCTTTCCGCCGATCGTCCAGCGCATCGTGGCGGCGGGCGAGAAAAATGCGCGGATCCGCATCCGCGAAGTCGATCGCAACCAGTTCGAGCGCGAAGCGGGGATCATCCTGGCGATCCTGAACGATGCCTGGGCGGACAATTGGGGCTTCGTGCCACTGACTCCGCCCGAGATCGCCGATGTCGGCAAGAAGCTGAAGCCGATCGTGTTCAACGACCTGATCCGGATCGCCGAGCTCGACGGCGAGCCGGTCGCGTTCATGATCACCCTGCCCGACCTGAACGAAGCGATCGCGCCGTTGAAAGGCAATCTGTTTCCGTTCGGCTGGGCAAAACTGCTGCTGTGGCTGCGGCGTCCGCGCGTCCGGACGATGCGCGTCCCGCTGATGGGCGTGGTGAAGAAACTCCAGTCGTCGCGGATGGCAAGCCAGCTCGCCTTCATGATGATCGAATATATCCGCCGCGCATCGGTGGCCAAATACGGTGCGTCACGCGGCGAGATCGGCTGGGTGCTCGACGACAACCAGGGCATGAACGCGATTGCCGATGCCATCGAAAGCCGCGTCAATCGGGTCTATCAGATCTACGCCCGCACGCTTTGAGTGGCCCCTGCGGGCGCTTGGCCGCGACGATCGCCTGATCGCCGCGGCCGCACCGATATCACTGCTCGGGGTTGTCGATATCGACGCCATCGGCCAGCCAATCGGCCTTGGTCTTGCAGGTCTTTCGTTCGATCCGCGTTCCGGTCGGCGTGTAGCGGATGCAATATTGGCGCTTGTCGGCTTTGGGCGCTGCCGCCGCAGCGGTGTTACCCGACGCTTCTTCGGTCTGAGCGGCACGGCTGGGCTGCGGCGCCGCCGATGCCGGAGCGATCGCGGTGACGAGCAGGCCGGCGGCGAGAGCGGCACCCACGCTGCCGATGAAACGAGTACGCATAACCATCGAAGACCTCCCGGATCAATCGCGGCTCAAGCGCCGCACCGAAAGAGTTGCATCAAGCGTGCCAGAGGTTGGCGTCTTTTCTATCAATGACTTAGCAGCTGTCGTGTCACCGTATTGCAACGGTGGTGCACCAATGTTTGGCGTTTCATGCCAAGGATTGGAAATCGCGCCGCGTCAGCGGTCGCGCAGCGTGACCCAGGTCGGGGCGTGATCGCTGGCCTTTTCGCGACCGCGATAATCCTTGTCGACACCGGCATCGACCAGACGATCGGCGGCCTGCGGGCTGAGCAGCAGATGGTCGATGCGAAAGCCGGCGTCACGCTGCCAGGCACCGGCCTGATAGTCCCAGAACGTCCACACCCCACCGCGCGGATGGCGCGTCCGCAGCGCGTCGGTCCACCCCTGCGCCACCAGCGAACGATAACCCGCCCGGCTCTCGGGCTGCATCAGCGCGTCGCTGGCCATTGCGGGCACCGAAAATGTGTCGTCGTCGTTCGGGATGACATTATAATCGCCCGCCAGCACGGTCGGCCGCTCGTCGGCAAGCAACGCCTGTGCACGCGCGCGAAGCCGATCGATCCACCGCAGCTTGTAATCGAATTTCGGCCCCGGCTGCGGGTTCCCGTTGGGGAGGTAGATCGACGCGACGACGATCCCGTCGACCTCTGCCTCGATATAGCGGCTGTGCTCATCTTCGGGCTCGCCGGCCAGACCCTTCTGCCGTTCGACCGGCGTTGTGCCGCGCGCCAGAATCGCGACGCCGTTGAAGCCCTTTTGCCCGTGCCATACCGCGCCATAGCCGGCGGCCTCGATATCGCGCGTCGGCAGGCCCTCATCGGCCGATTTCAGTTCCTGAAGGCAGACGATGTCGGGCTGTTGCTCGGTCAGATATTCGATCAGCCGCGGCAGCCGGGCCTTGATCCCGTTGACGTTGAACGTGACGATCTTCACGGGCTGCGGATCAGACCGCGAAGCTCGATCCGCAGCCACAGCCCGAGGCTGCCTGCGGATTGTCGACGCGGAACGCGGTCCCGCCGAGCGTCTCGACGAAATCGACCGCCGCGCCGCGCACCAAGTCCAGACTTATCGAATCGACCACCAGGCGCACCCCTGCGGTCTCTGCGACCGCATCATCGGCCTCGATCGATTCGGCCAATCCGAACTTATACTGGAAGCCCGAACAGCCGCCGCCTTCGACCGACAGCCGCAGGATCGCAGGCTTGCCCTGCCGTTCGGCGATCGCGGCCACGCGCGCGGCCGCGCTGGCGCTGAGCGAAAGATCGGGGTGGAGCGTCGGGGTCATGCTCCGTCAGATAGGGGCTCGCACCGCCGACGGCAACGATCCTTCGCGAACCGAGCCGCTGGCCGCTCTGGCGGCGGTCAGTTGGCGGCGTCGGTCGGCCCGGCGACGACCTGCACCGGCTTCAGCTCGCGCGCCGGTGCGAGATAGTCCGCGGTTTGCAGGAAAGGCATCGGGTTGACGGCCTGCCCGTCGATCCGGACTTCGTAATGGAGATGGCTGCCCGTCGACCGGCCGGTCGACCCCATCAGTGCGATCAGCTGGCCGCGCGTGACGCGGGTGTTCGGCGCCACCAGAATCTTCGACAAATGACCATAGCGGGTCGCAATGCCGCGGCCGTGATTGACCTCGACCAGATTACCGTAGCCGCCGGAGCGCTCGGCACGGGCAACGATACCGTCGGCGGTCGCATAGACGGGCGTACCGATCGCGCCGGGAATATCGACCCCGGCGTGCATCGCTGCCGATCCGCGGAAAGGATCGCTGCGCACGCCGAACAGGCTGCTGAACACGACGTTGCTCACCGGCTGCGTCGCGGGGATGGCGATCACCGCCTTTTCAAGCGTTTCCAGCTTCTTCCACGTCATGAACAGCGACCGGAACTGGGCATCGGCATTGGCGTCGGACACGGTCTGGGTGCCGGTGTTGACGGGTTCATAGGGGCCGCCGACTGCGCCGCCCTTTACCAGCCGCTCAGGTGCAATGCCAAGCCGCCGGAAATGGCTCGCCGCGCGATAGTAACGCAGCTCGGCCACTCGCCGAACCTGCAGCGCGAGCGCGACCTGGCGCTGCTCGACCCGCTCGAACGGCGCGACGACATCGGCGGCGACCGCGGCCGTCGCGCGGTCGATCAGCGGCGTGTTGAGCGCCAGCTTGCGGTCAGCCTTGCCCGACAGAACCGCTGCTATCAGCGCCTGGCGCTGTTCGATCCGTGTCGCATGGACCTGCGCCGCATGCTTGATCCGGTCGACCTTGACCTGCATCGAGGCGAGCTCGCCCTGGAGCCGGGCCAGCTTGGCCTCGGGCGAATGCGACGTACCGAGCGCGCCGGTCAACTGCGCGGCGCCGACGGCGGCATGGACGACCCCATAGGCCGAAAAGCACAACGTAATGCCGGCAACACCAACGAGCGCGGCCTGAGTCCGACCGGCGATGCTAAAACGGCGCAAATCGCGACCGTCGTGGAAGATGAAGTCACGCGTCTTAAAGCTATCGCGAAACTGCGCCAGAAGTCGCGCAATCGGCTTTGTTGCAATCGTGACCATTTGTCCCCGGCACAGAATGAAGGCGCCAACCAACGCCTGATTATCGCGGGCAGCCCCTCCGCCGCTTCGTCACAGCCTGTCTGGCCGAAGGCGCCGCGTCTCGGCAATAGCATCGGCGTCGGTCTGGGGTGGGTCGAACGCCTGGCACGGCGAGTCGTTCATCTTGTCGCAATATTCGGGCGCCGTCCGCCGCCGATCCACCGCCGCACGGGCGCCGTAACTCAGCCGGAATGATTCTGGGCCGCCAGTTCAGCCGAGCGCACGGGCGGCCTCCAGCACCTCGGCGGCATGGCCGGCCACCTTTACCTTGGGCCACACACGAACGAGCTTGCCCGCGGCATCGAACAGATAGGTCGAGCGCTCGATGCCCATATATTTTTTGCCATACATGCTTTTTTCGACCCAGGCGCCAAACGCTTCCATCACCTCGCCCTCGGCATCGGTCGCCAGCATGACCTTCAGATCATATTTGGCGGCGAATTTCTGGTGCTTGGCCGGAGGGTCTTTGGATACACCGACGACCTTTGCGCCCAGCGCGGCGAACGCCTCCGCCTCGGCGCTGAAATCCTGCGCTTCGCGGGTGCAGCCGGGCGTGTCGTCCTTGGGATAGAAATACAGCACCAGCGGCGCGCCGATGAACGTCGACAGGGCGAGCGGGCTGCCGTCGCTCGCGGTCAGCGTCAGGTCGGGAAGCGTCGCGCCTTCAGTCAATGCCATTTCCGGCCCTTTCGATTGCCAATTGCCAAGCGTCGCGCACTTCCTGCCGCGTCGCATCGAGCCGTGCAACCAGCCCCGGCCAATCATCGATGCCCATAGCCGCGACGATCAGCGCCTGCGTGGCCGTGCCCGGCACGCCGCCATCGGGCGCGACCAGCCGGTTGATCACCAGCAGCCGGGTGAGGAAATCATGCGCGCCGCGCAACGCCGGCGGGACCAGACCGCGCGCAACGAGGTCATCGATCGCGCGGCCCAGATCGGGGTCCAAACCCGCGCGGTACGCCAGCTGGGTCAGGTGGACCGCGAATTCCAGGTCGACGAGCCCGCCGGGCAGCAGCTTCACGTCGAGCGGCCCGGCGGGCGGCTTGTGCGTCGCGATATCGGCGCGCATCGCGCTCGCCTCCACCGCCAGATCGCGCTCAGGGCGTGCGCCGCCCAGCACGGCGTCGATCACGCCCTGCGCTTCGGCGCGAGCCGCGCCCGACCCGAAGATCGGCCGCGCGCGGGTGAGCGCCATATGCTCCCAGGTCCAGGCCGATTCGCGCTGATACCGGTCGAACGCCGTCATCGACACGACCAGCGGCCCCTGCGTTCCCGAGGGTCGCAGCCTTGTGTCGATCTCATAAAGCGACCCCGCCGGCGTCGGCACCGACAGCGCCGCCGTCAGACGCTGTGCCAGCCGGTTATAGTATAGGACCGCGCCGAGCGGCTTCGGCCCGACCGATTCCGCCGCATAGTCGCCTGTAAAGAGGTAGATCAGGTCGAGGTCGGACGCATGGGTCAGCACCCCGCCGCCCAGCCGCCCGAGCGCCAGGATGACGAGCTCGCTGCCCGGCACGGTGCCGTGCGCGGCCGCGAAATCATCGATCGTCGCGCGCGCAATGACGCCGATCACCGCCTCGGCTACGCGCGCATGGCCGCCTGCGACTTCGAGCGGGTCAGCGGCATGGGCAACCAGCTGAACGCCGAGCGCGAAGCGCTGCTCGCCGACCACGCGGCGGGCATGATCGAGCACCAGTTCATAAGGCGTGCCAGCGCCGCGCGGGGCCATCTGTCCTGCCAGCGTCGCGACATCGCCAACCGGGTCGAGCGCACTGGCGTCGAGCAGCGCGTCGAACAGGTCGGGCCGTCGCCCCAGGGCGTCGGCCAGCGGCGGCGCATGGCTGAGGATCGCGCCAAGCAGGACGGCAAGCGGCGGGTTCGCCTCCAGCAGGCGGAAGAAATTGATCGCGCTCGGCAGCTTGGCGAGGATTCGGTCGAGCCGCAGGATCGCCGCCGCCGGGTCCGCTGCCTGGCCCAGCGCCCGGGTGAGGCCCGGCAGCACCGCCTCGAGCGCGCCGCGTGCCGCCGGGCTGCGGAGCGCAGGATAAGCGCCCGCTCGCCACTGCTCGATCCGCTCGACCGCGCGCGACGCGGTTTCGCCGGCAAATCCCGCCGCTGCGAGTTCCCCGGCCAGCGTCACCCGATCGAGCGAAAGCCCCGGCTGCTCCTCCGGCTCGAGCGCGGCATAGACGCGGTCGGTTCGCGCGACATGCGGCGCGAGTGCCGCGAGCAGCACGCCGCCATCGGCCATGCCATGTAGCGCCGCGAGCGAGTCGAGTGCCTGCCCGGTCGGCAGCATATGGGTCTGGCGATCCTCGACCATCTGCACCCGGTGCTCGATCGTGCGGTAGAGCGTATAGGCATCGCCCAGCGCGGCAGCGTCATCGGCATCGATCCACCCCTGCCGGGCGAGCGCGGCCAGCGCATCGCGCGTCGCCGGCGCGCGCACCAACGGATCGCGGCCACCATGGATCAGCTGATGGATCTGCGCGAAGAATTCGACCTCGCGAATGCCGCCGCGCCCGCGCTTCAGGTCATAGCCGGGACCGAGCGCCTGCCCCTGCGCATGATGATCGCGGATCCGTTTCGATATCGCGCGGATATCACGGATCGCGCCGAAATCGAGCGCGCGTCGCCAGACAAAGGGCTGGATCGCGGCGAGGAAGCGCCAGCCCAGCGTCAGGTCGCCCGCCGCCGCCCGGGCTCGGATGAAGGCCGCCCGCTCCCAGGGCAGCGCCGCCGACTCGTAATGCGAAATGGCGGCATCGACCGGCAGCACGATCGGCGTCGCTTCGGGCGAAGGACGCAACCGCAGGTCGACACGCAGCACATAGCCATCGGCATCGCGCGCCTGCAGCAGCTCGATCACCCGCCTGCCGATCCTGACGGCCGCATCGCCCGGTTCCTCGCGCCCGCGGCGCGGCAACGTGTCGGGATCGAAGATCAGGATCGGATCGATGTCGGACGAATAGTTGAGTTCGTGGCTGCCCTGTTTGCCGAGCGCGATCGCCGCAAAGCCGATCGGGGCCGCATCGGGCGTGCGCTCGGCAATCGCGGCGCGGATCGCGGTGTCGAGTGCGCGGTCGGCAAACGCCGACAGTGCGCCGGTCACCGCCGTCAGATCGAGCACACCCGCCAGATCGCCGATCGCCACGGTCAGCGCGAGCCTTTGCCGGGCGAGCCGGAGCGCGCGGCCGACGGGCAGGTCGGGATCGATCGACGACACGAGGCCCAGATCGGGGAGCAAGCCCCGCATCAGCGAGTCCGCCAATTCGGGTTCGCGGTCGAGCAGCTGGGCCAGAAACGGCGCATGCGCCCGCGCCCGCGCAAGCGCGTCGTGGAAAATGTCTGGCGACATCGCGTCGATCATACCCGGCTCACCCCGCAGGACGTGCCGCTTCCTTCGCATTTTGGCAACAAACTCAGCGATCGGCCGTTATAGACTGCATGAATAGCAACGCAGATATGTCGTCAGACCGGCACATGCAGATCGTTCCGGCCCCGCGCCCGGGCGATGCGCTGACCGGTGCGCTGTCGCGTGCATTCGGCAACGACAATTGCATGCCCGACGGTTGGATCGAGCTGTTGGCGGCGCTCGACGAGGCGCCAGGCCGCCGTATCAACTCTGGCGGCTGAGTTCCTCGACATCGGTCATGATCGTATCGAGCGCCGACTGACCGTCGCGGGTGCTGTGCGATCGGCGTGACGGCAGCGAGCCATCGGTCAAGAGCGTTTCCAGCGCGACGCGACCGCGCGCGACCCGGCTCTTGATGGTGCCGACCGCCACGCCGCAAATCTCCGCTGCTTCTTCATAGGCGAAACCGCCCGCGCCGACCAGGATCAGCGCCTCGCGCTGCGGCTGCGGCAGATGCATGAGCGCGCGCTGCATGTCGGCAAGCTCGATCTGCTTGTCCTGACCGGCCGGTGCCGCAAGAATACGGTCGGCGACCAGATCGTCCCACTCGCCGCGAAAACGCGAGCGCCGCATCTGCGAGAGATAGAGATTACGCAGGATGATGAACGTCCAGGCGCGCATGTTGGTGCCCGCCTGAAAGCGCGACCGGGCGGCCCATGCCTTCATCAGCGTTTCCTGCACCAGATCGTCGGCAAGATCGCGACTGCCCGACACCGATCGACCGAACGCGCGAAGATGCGGGATGACCTGCGCCAGCTGCGCCTTGAACTCGGCGTCCGACAGCGCGATCCGCTCGTCGGCCGGGCCGATCGCCACCTCGTCGTCGTCGATCTCAGCGTCGCTCATGCCGTTTCGATCCATCCCAGTCGCGGCGCATAACGCCCCCTCGGCTTCCTGCCGGTCACTTGCCGAAAACGCCTCAACCCGCCGCGAAAAGCCAGACGAACAGGATGATGACAAGCACCAGCGACACAGCAAGGACGTAGCGCGTGACGTGCGGTGTCGTGCCGCCGCGCGCGTCTTCGGTGCTGATATGGGGGGTCGGTTCGGGATTAGCCATGGTGCGTCAACGCAGCAAAGCCGTTTTGGGTCCGTGCCGAACTCACCCCCATGACGATCTGCCCGAAATCAGGCCGCAGGCAGCGTCGCCTCATTGAAAAACAGCGCCTGGCTGATCGCCGCCTTCACCGTGGAACGCTGGAACGGCTTGGTGATCAGGAAGGTCGGCTCGGGCCGTTCGCCGGTCAGCAGTCGCTCGGGAAACGCGGTAATGAACACCACCGGTACCTGGAACTGGGCCAGGATGTCTTTGACCGCATCGATGCCCGAGCTGTCGTCGGCCAGCTGGATGTCCGCCAGGACGAGGCCGGGGCGGTCCGCCAGCGCCGACGCAACGGCTTCGTCGCGCGTTACCGCGACGCTCGTCACGTCATGGCCAAGGTCGCGCACGATCGTTTCGATATCCATCGCGATGATCGGTTCGTCCTCGACGATCAATACCCGCGCGCGGGTTTGCTGCTCGATCTCGGCAAGCGCATCGGCGACCAGCGTATCGACCTCCTCGATCTCGACTTCGATCAGATAGGCGGCGTCTTCGGGCGCAAAGCCCTCCATGGCGGTCAGCAGCAGCGCCTGGCGCGACAGCGGCGTCATCCGCGCCAGACGCGCGCGCGCGATCGATTCATGGTCGCTCGCCGGGATACCATCGAGCTGGGAATCGTCCTCGAAATTGGCCGATGACCAGATGCCCTGAAACATCCGGTAGAGCCCCAGCCGCGGATCGACATCGCGCGGGAACTGGTCCGGCGCGGCAACGATTGCCTCCAGCGTTGCCCGCACATAGCGGTCGCCCTGGGTCTGGCTGCCGGTAAGCGCGCGGCCATAGCGCCGCAGAAACGGCAGATGCGGGGCAAGTTGTTGTCCAAGCGACATGATCGTCTTAATCTCCCTGACCGGACGCGCACCGGGTTGTTACGATGCGGCGTTCCCTTTGCAATGCATTTTGCAGGCGCCAACCCTATCGATGAAAAATCGATTTGTGTTTTTGCTTCGCAGACGGAACTAACGAGAGGCTTTTTGGTTTCACTGGCTAGGCGACCCGCACCCAAATTTGCAGGCCGCTGTCGTTGCCGCACATCGCTGGGCAACGCGATCCGGTCGATTGGGGGACGAATTCGTTGAAATCTACTCGCGATCCATCGAAGCAGGCGCCCAAAAAGCGCGCCGACAAGCGCAGCACCGACGATCGGGCAATGGGTCAGTCACTGCGATCGGTGTACCAGGCTGCGGTCGAGGAACCGATTCCCACCGAGCTGCTCGATCTGCTCGGCAAACTCGATTAATGAGCGGTCATGCATGGATCGCCTGATGAGCCTCGCGCCGCGCGGCGGCCGATGGGCAGGATCACGCGCCTCCCGACCGGTACGAAGTTATTCCTGATCCTAAGCGCAGCACTGCTGCCGCTCGCGCTGATCGCGTTGTTCGCGGCGCGCCAGACCACCCGGCTATCCGATGCCGAGACGCGATCGCAATTGCGTGTCGCCGCCACTGAAAGCGCGCGCGCGCTGAGCATCGAGCTGGTCGGCGACATGACCGCGCTCGGCGTGGCGCTCGACGCGCTCGACAGTGACCCCGAAAATGCTCCCAGCTGCGCCCGCGTGCAGGGCGTATTTTCGGAGCAATTGGCGAGCGGCGCCCGCTTCTCCATTACCGATAGCGAGGGCGCGGTCCTGTGCGGGACGCCAGCGACTGCCCCACTGCCGATGGGCCAACCCGCCCCCGGCGCACCGATTGCCGCGGCGATCACGGCGACAGGGTTGTCGCTAGCGCTGACCGGGCGCAGCGGTCGGCTGCATGCGGTCGCAAATTTTCCGGCAAGTGCCCTCGCCCAGATTGCCCGGCCGACCGGCTTCACGCCGCCCTATGCGTCGCAGCTGGTGCAGCGTCCCAACCGGCTGATGCTCGAATCGATGGCCGATCTGGGCGCGCTCGACCGGACCGAGACGATCGGCGTCCCGCTCGGCATCAACGGGCTGTTGTTCGAAATGAGCGTGCGCAGCGCGCCGCTCTCGCCATCGGTGATCATCACGATGCTGCTGCCGCTGCTGATGTGGGCGGCCGCCGCCAGCATCGGCTGGTTCGTCGTCGATCGCCTGCTGATCCGGCCCTTGCGCGACCTTCGGCTGCGCGTCGCGACCTATGTGCCCGGCCAGGAAATCGATTCGGCGGAGGCACGCCAGTCGCCCGCGCTCGAGATCCGCGATTTGGGCGAGACGTTTCGCGCGATCAGCCGCACCGTCGCCTCGCACGAAGCGGGGCTGGCCGAAGGGCTGATCCGCCAGACCGCACTCACCCGCGAAGTCCATCACCGCGTGAAGAACAACCTCCAGGTCATTTCCAGCCTCATCAACTTCCACGCACGTGGCGCCCGCAGCGCGGAGGCAAGCGCGGCCTATGCGTCGATCCAGCGCCGGGTCGATGCGCTGGCGGTCGTCCACCGCAACCATTTTGCCGAAATCGACGAATCGCGCGGGATGAGCCTGCGCTCGGTGATCGGCGACCTTGCATCGAACATCCGCGCCACCGCGCCAGAGGGATCCGGGCTGACAATCACGCTCGACCTTGAAAGCTTCATGACCAACCAGGACGTCGCGACACCGGTCGCTTTCCTGATTACCGAGCTCGTCGAACTTGCGATGAAAGTTCATTCCAATGCCGCGATCCGGCTGTCGCTGAAGCCCGACGAACCCAACCGCGCCAGATTGCGGATAAGCTCGCCCGCGCTGGTCGAGGGTGAAATGCTCCAGGCCGAGCTCGCCGAACGCTATGGTCGGGTGATCGAGGGACTGTCCCGGCAGCTACGCTCAAAACTGCATCACGACCCGCTGGTCGGCGCGTTTGAAATTGTCGTGATGGTGACCGGCAGGGACTGATGTTGCCCGTTCCCGCTATCGCGAAAAAAGTTTGAAAAAGTCAGGAACCGCTTTTCGATATCTGCGTTCTACTGTTCGGATAGTGAATTTTGCCCCCCCGCTCTCACTATCCAAGTCCATAGGCCCGAATGCGCAATCCCCTCCCCCCGGTGGCGCATTCGGGCCTTAATTTTGCGGGTTTGCCTCGGTCTTGGACGCGCCGCGGCGCTT
>PKED01000044.1 GCA_002863155.1 Sphingomonadaceae bacterium
GCCAGATTGCCGACACGACCGGGTCGAAGCTGAACTGGCAGACGTCGATCGTCGACCTGATGAAGCTGATCGGTCTCGATCCCAGCCTCGACAATCGCAAGCAGCTTGCCGACGAGCTCGGCTATACCGGCGCGAGGGACGGCAGCGCGGAAATGAATATCTGGCTGCACGAACAGGTGATGACCCGCCTCGCCGCGCATGGCGGGACCACCCCCGAAGAGCTCACCCACTGACGATAAAGGGCGCGGGGTCGGCCAGTTGCCGCGCCGCGCCCGCCTGTCACCGCCTTATGCCTTGCCGCCGAGCAGCCCGCCTGCAAGTCCGGCGATGTCGTTGAGCGGATTGCCGTCGCCGTCACGATCGAGCATCCCGGTCACCTGGCCGAGCATACCGCCCGCGCCGCCCTCGTTCAGCATTGACGCGAAACGCGAGAGCGACCCCTCGCCGCCGATATGACCGACGATCTGCTGCAGGATGTCGGGCGACAGGCCGGTGTCGGCGGCCGCCGTCGCCACCGTGTCGCCGGGCGCCTGATGGGCAAGGCCGAGCGACTTTACCGCCGCTTCCGCCTGCTCATGACTGATCCCGACCTTGGTCGCCATGTTGGCGATGTCGAAGTCCGGCCCCAGCTGAGCGAGTAATCCGTCGAGCATTCCCATCGTCTCGCTCCGTTTTGATTGGCGCGCCGACCTTATCACAGCGGCGGGAATGGTGCGAGGTCTGGCGGCACAAAGCTGCGGCGCGCGGCCACCGAAAACAACCGCTCGCGGCTGTAGAACCGCAATGGCCAGTCGCGCGCGCCGATCGCCGAGGTCAGCAGCGCGTTGACCGAGTTGGCCAGTCCGGCGGGCGCCCCGTTTGCAAGATGCACCCGCACGCCATGCACGAACGCGCGCGTGATTGTATCGTGATAGCCCTGATCATCGTCGTTCACCCCGCCGACCGCCGCGTTATAGCCCGAAATGATCGACGCGATCCGCAGATCGATATCGATGTCGGGCCGCTCGCGCAGCAGATAGAGGCAGGCGGCGAGATGCGCCTCGTGCGTCCAGTCGGGGCGCGGCAGACTGCGGTCGAGCAGCCCTTCACCGATGCGACTCACATCGGCGTCGGTAGCGAACAGGCGGGGCGGATGGTCGGTCATGTCGGGCATTCCTTGAAAGGATGGCCCGACGCGATCGGGCCTTCAGGCGGCTTGCTTCACCTTGGGGGCCGATTGTCGGACGCCCTCGTCGACATGCTCGGCGAATTGCGCGAAATTTTCGACGAACTGGTCGACCAGCCTTGCCGCGGTCGCGTCATAGTCATGCTTGTCGGCCCAGGTTTCGCGCGGATCGAGGATCGCAGAATCGACGCCGGGCACCGCGACCGGCACCTTGAAGCCGAAATTCGGATCGGTGCGGAATGCGACATCGTCGAGCCGCCCTTCGAGCGCGGCATTCAGCAGCGCGCGGGTCGCCTTGATCGGCATGCGGCTGCCGACGCCGTATTTGCCGCCGGTCCAGCCGGTATTGACCAGCCAGCAAGATACGCCGCCCTTGGCGATCCGCTCCTTCAGCAAATTGCCATAGACGCTTGGGTGGCGCGGCATGAACGGCGCGCCGAAGCAGGTCGAAAAGGTCGCCTCCGGCTCGGTCACGCCGATTTCGGTACCCGCCACGCGCGCGGTATAGCCCGACAGGAAGTGGTACATCGCCTGGTCGGGCGTCAGCTTCGCGATCGGCGGCAGCACGCCGTAAGCGTCCGCCGTCAGCATCACGATGTTGCGCGGCACCGGCCCCATATTCTCCGCCGAGGCATTGGGAATGAAGTCGATCGGATAGGCGCCGCGCGTATTTTCGGCGAGGCGCGCATCGTCGAGGTCGAGCACACGCGTTTCGGGATCGATCACCACATTTTCGAGCACCGTGCCAAACCGGCTGGTGGTCGCATAGATCTCCGGCTCGGCGTCCGCCGACAGACGGATCATCTTGGCGTAGCAGCCGCCTTCGAAATTGAAGACCGCGGTGTCCGACCAGCCATGCTCGTCATCGCCGATCAGCGTACGGCTCGCATCGGCCGACAGCGTCGTCTTGCCCGTGCCCGACAAGCCAAAGAACACCGCCGTGTCGCCCTTCGGGCCGATATTGGCCGAACAATGCATCGGCATGATGCCCTGCACCGGCAGCAGATAGTTGAGCAGGCCGAACACCGACTTCTTCATCTCGCCGGCATATTTGGTGCCGCCGATCAGGATCAGCTTCTCGCTGAAACTGACCGCGATCACGGTATCGCCGCGGCTGCCATGACGAGCGGGATCGGCGACGAAGCTCGGCAGGTCGATGATGGTATAGTCGGGCGCGAAATCCGCGAGCTCGTCAGCGCGCGGACGGACGAGCATCGTGCGGATGAACAGATTGTGCCACGCGAGTTCGTTGATCACGCGCACCCGCACGCGGTGCTCGGGCTGCGACCCGCCATAGAGGTCCTGAACGAACAGCGTGTCCTTTTCACCCAGCGCGGCGAGGAAATCGGCCTTCAGCGCCGCGAAATGCGCCGGCGCCATCGGCTTGTTCGATTTGCCCCACCAGATCGTGTCTTCGGTTTCGGCATCGCGGACGATGAACTTGTCCTGCGCCGATCGCCCGGTGTGGCGGCCGGTCTCGACGACCAAAGGCCCGCCATCGGCAAGCACGCCCTCCCCCCGAGCAAGTGCCTGCTCGACCAGCGGCGCGGTGATCAGGTTCCAGTGGATCGTCGCCTGCGTCGCGATGCCTTGCGCCTCGAGTCCCGCAGTGGGGCGTCGTCCGGTCACGTCATTCTCTCCTAAAAACTCTCGTCGCGCCGCTGCGCATACGTATGCTTCCGGGCCGCATATCGCCGCCTTCGCCCCGGGTCAAATGCCGATCATGGTTGACGGAGTTGAGCCCGGGCACGCTTTGGCCTAGGCCAGCGACGCAACTTCCAGGGATGGTTCCCGCCGATGACGGCTACGATCGCGCTCGTCGACGACGACCGCAACATTCTGACCTCGGTATCGATCGCGCTCCAGGCCGAAGGGTTCGTGACGCGCGTTTATTCGGACGGCGAGACCGCGCTGAAGGCGCTGATCGACAATCCGCCCGACCTCGCGATCTTCGACATCAAGATGCCGCGCATGGACGGGCTCGAACTGTTGCGCCGGCTGCGCGAGAAATCGGCGATGCCGGTGATCTTCCTGACCAGCAAGGACGATGAGCTGGACGAAGCGCTCGGGCTGGCGATGGGCGCCGACGACTATATCGCCAAGCCGTTTTCGCAGCGCCTGCTGATCGCCCGCATCCGCGCGATCCTGCGCCGGGCAGAGCTGTCGCAGCCACCCGTTCCGGGGGCGGAGGCGCCACCGCCTGCCGAAATCCTCGAACGCGGGCGGCTGGCGATGGACCCGGCCCGCCACCGCGTGACCTGGGACGGCAAGCCCGTCACCCTCACCGTCACCGAATTCCTGATCCTCGAAACGCTCGCCCAGCGTCCCGGCATCGTCAAGAACCGCAACCAGTTGATGGATGCGGCGTATCAGGACGACATCTACGTCGACGATCGCACCATCGACAGCCATATCAAGCGGGTGCGGCGCAAGTTCCGCCAGGTCGACCCCGATTTCGACGCGATCGAGACGCTTTACGGTGCCGGATACCGTTATTCCGAGGATTGACGCGGATCGCGACCTGTCGCTGCGCTGGTCGGGCCGCGTTTCGCTCACCCGCCGGATCCTCGCGGTCAATATATTCGCGCTCGCGATGCTCGCGGGCGGGTTCTTCTATCTCGATTCCTACCGCAGCCGGATCGTCGACAGCCGCGTTGCGCAGGCGATGCGCGAAGCACATCTGATGGCCGCCGCGCTGGCCGCCGTGCCCGAGACCGACCGCAAGGCGCTTGCCCTTGAACTCGCGCGTGACACCGGCACCCGGCTGCGGCTGTTTGCCCCGAACGGCGCCGAAATCGCCGACTCGCGGGCGATGGGCCTGCGCAATTTCGTGCTGGTCGATCCCGACAAGGACGGGCCGGGCCCTGCCGCCGGGCGGTTCCTCGACGCGGTGATCGACACAGTCGTCAGCGCCCAGCGCCCGCCGCTCTATCGCGAGCGCCCACGCGGCACGGCATGGCCCGACGTCGACTTCGCCCGTGCGCACCATGCCGCCGTGGCTAGTGTCTGGCGCGCGCCCGACCGCACCCCTGTGATCACCGCCGCCGCCCCGCTTGCCGGGGGGCAGGTCTTGATGACCGCGATCAACGCGCGCGACATCACCGCGACCGTCCGGATCGAGCGGTTCCGCCTGTCGCTGGTGCTGCTCGTCGTGACGATCGTCTCGATCTATCTGTCGCTGTTCCTCGCGCGCACGATCGTCGGCCCGCTGCGCCGCCTCGCCCGCGCGGCGGTGCGCGTGCGGCTGGGCCGCGCCCGCGAAGTCGTCGTCCCCCGCCTGCCCGACCGGCGCGACGAGATCGGCAGCCTGGCGCGTGCCGTATCGGACATGAGCCAGGCGCTCCGGGCGCGGATCGACGCGACCGAAGCCTTTGCCGCCGACGTGACCCACGAACTGAAGAACCCGCTCGCGTCGCTCCGATCGGCGGTCGACAGCCTTGCCAGCGTTCGCCAGCCCGAACTTCAGGAACAGCTGCTCGCGGTAATCCGCGACGACATTCATCGGCTCGATCGGCTGATCAGCGATATCTCCGAAGCGTCGCGGCTCGATGCGCAACTCAGCCGGGCCAAGTTCGAACCGGTCGATATCGGCGCGATGCTGGCGGCACTCCTGATCTCACGCGAAACGCGCGGCATCGAGCGCGGTGTCCGGATGAAGATCGACCGCACGGCCGAGACGCCGCTGCTCGTCATGGGCGAAGGCGCGCGGCTGGAGCGCGTTTTCGAAAACCTGATCGACAATGCGATTTCCTTTTCGCCCGATCGCGGGCTGATCACCATCGGCCTGTCGGTCGCCGATCGGCACGTGGTGGTGCGGGTCGAGGACGAGGGGCCGGGCGTTCCGGAGGAAGCGCGCGACGCGATCTTCCGGCGCTTTCATTCGATCCGGCCCCAATCCGAGGCGTTCGGCCGTCATTCCGGACTCGGTCTGGCCATTGCGCGGACGATCGTCGACGGGCATCAGGGTTCGATCGCCGTCGAATCGCGCGAAGACCGCCTGAGCGGCGCGCGGTTCGTCGTCACGCTGCCCATGACCGAAGCCAATTGACGCAGGAGCACCGCATGACCGTTGTTTCTTCCGAGACGCTTCATGTGTCTTGCGTCGCCATCGATGGCCGTGCCGTGCTGATCGAGGGGCGTTCGGGCGCCGGCAAGTCCGATCTCGCGCTCCGCCTGATCGATCGCGGGGCGAAGCTCGTCAGCGACGACTATACGCTGGTGATCCGCGACGGCAGCCGCCTGGTCGCGACACCGCCTGCCAATATCGCCGGCAAGATCGAAGTCCGCGGGATCGGCATCCTGCCGATGGCCTATGTCGAACGCGTACCCGTCGCGCTGCTGGTCGAGCTGAGCGACGATGTCGAACGGATGCCGCCCGACATGCCGATCCGCACCATCGCCGGTGTCCGCATCCCGGTCGTCGCGGTCGAGGGCCATTATGCATCGTCACCGATCAAGGTCGAAATGGCGCTCGCCGCCCGCGCCAAGGCATGATCCGGGACAATCCACGCGATATCCTTCTCGTCACCGGCATGTCGGGCGCGGGCAAGTCGACCGTGCTCAACGCGCTGGAAGACATGGGCTGGGAAGTGCTCGACAATCTGCCGGTCCGCCTGATCGACCGGCTGCTCGCGCCGATGCCGGGCGGGCGCGGCGACGACGCCGACCGACCGCTTGCCATCGGCATCGGCGCGCAGACCCGCGATTTCGACCCCGACCGGCTGATCCGGTTGATCAACCGGCTGCGCAGCGACGACGGCCATGACATCGGCACGCTGTTCCTCGATTGCGCGGGGGCAGAGCTCGAGCGGCGCTATTCGGAGACGCGGCGCCGCCACCCGCTCGCGCTCGACCGGCCGGCGGCCGACGGCATCGCGCAGGAACGCGAGCTGCTTGCGCCGCTGCGCAACTGGGCGAACCGGCTGATCGATACGACCAGCCTCGGTTCGAACGCACTGGCCGCGCAGATCCGGACGACCTTTGCGCGCGCCGGCCTTGGCGAACCGACCTTGTCGGTCATGTCGTTCGGCTTTGCTCGCGGGCTGCCGCGCGATGCCGATCTGGTGCTCGACATGCGGTTCCTGCGCAATCCGCATTGGGACGAGGCGCTGCGGCCGGGCACCGGGCTCGACCCCGCCGTTGCGCGCTATGTTGCCGACGACCCCGCTTATACCGAGGCGATGGCGGCGATCGACCAGCTGCTGTTGCTGCTCCTCCCGCGCTACCGCGCCGAAGGAAAAAGCTATGTAACGATCGCGTTCGGCTGTACCGGAGGGCGGCACCGGTCAGTCCATGTCGCCGAGCGTACCGCCGCCCGGTTGCGTGCGGCGGGTTTTTCGCCCACGGTCGCGCATCGCGATCTCGGGGCTGCACCGCAGGATTCGCTCGAAGGGGCGCCGATGGTCCCCGACCGGGACCGGACGCCACAACCGGGGACGCAAGTGAAGTGAGTGGTTGCTGATGATTGGGCTGGTACTCGTAACCCACGGTCGCCTCGCGGAGGAGTTCGTCGCGGCTATGGAACATGTCGTCGGCAAGCAGGAAAATATCGCCTCGATCGCGATCGCTCCCGATGACGACATGGAGGGGCGGCGCACCGACATTGCCGATGCGATCAAGCGGGTCGACGCCGGCGCCGGGGTAATCGTGCTGACCGACCTGTTCGGCGGCACCCCGTCCAACCTGGCGATCTCGCTGATGGAACCGGGCAGGGTCGAAGTGATCGCTGGGATCAACCTGCCGATGCTGATCCGGCTCGAAGGCGCGCGCAAGGCGATGAAGGTGGCCGAAGCCGTCGCTGCCGCCCGCGATGCCGGGCGCAAATACATCTCGGTCGCCTCCCAGCTATTGGGTGAAGCAGCCGCGTGACCGACGTTCGCCGCACCGTTCCGATCAGCAACAAGCGCGGGCTCCATGCCCGGGCGAGCGCCAAGTTCGTGACGCTGGCGGCCGGCCTGCCCTGCACGGTGATGGTCGAGAAGGACGGGGTGGCGGTCACCGGCACGTCGATCATGGGCCTGATGATGCTGGGCGCAGCCAAGGGCGATTCGATCACGATCAGCGCCTCGGGCGACGGCGCCGAAGCCGGGGTCTCGCAGCTCGCCGCGCTGGTCGAGGCCAAGTTTGACGAGGAATAACGCGCAGGCGCCGGGCCGACATGCCGCGTGAGATCACGGCCTATTCCAACCCGCTGATCAAGCAGATGCGGTCGTTGCGCGACAAGCGCCACCGCCGGGACGAAGGGCTGTTCCTGGCCGAAGGGCTGCGCATCCTGACCGAGGCGCGCGAAACCGGGCGCCTGCCACGCTACCTGTTCTTTGCCCGCGACAGTGCCGCCCATCCGCTCGTCCGGGCACTGGTGACAGACGTCGAGGCGGCGGGCGGCGAGGCGATCGA
Source organism: Sphingomonadaceae bacterium (assembly GCA_002863155.1). Classification (GTDB taxonomy): domain Bacteria; phylum Pseudomonadota; class Alphaproteobacteria; order Sphingomonadales; family Sphingomonadaceae; genus Sphingomonas. Next base: position 7,562 of record PKED01000044.1, read on the forward strand.
GACGACGGCCGATATCCTTTCGAAGCTGTCGGGCAAGGACAATCCACAGGCGGTCGTCGGTGTGTTCGCCGAATTCGCCGCCACGCTCGACACGCTCGATCGCGCCGCCGCGCCGATCTGGCTGGTCGCCGAGCGGCTGCGCGATCCCGGCAATCTCGGCACGATCCTGCGCACCGGCGATGCGGTCGGCGCGGGCGGGCTGATCCTGATCGGTGCCTGTGTCGATCCCTTTTCGGTCGAGGCGGTGCGCGCCAGCATGGGCGCGCTGTTCACGGTGCCGGTGGTGCAGACCGACTGGGCGCCGTTCCTCGCGTGGCTGCGCAGCGGACCGGGGCAGCTCGTCGGCCTCAGCCTCGATACCAAGACCGATTACCGCGCCGCCGCCTATGCCGCGCCCTGCTTCCTGCTGACCGGCAACGAAGCCCAGGGCATGCCCGACGACTATGCCGCCGCATGCGACACGCTCGTCAAGATACCCATGCGCGGCAAGGCCGACAGCCTGAACGCCGCCGTCGCGACGGCGGTAATGGCCTATGCGGTGCTCGACCGGATCGGCGGTTGAGCCGCCGCGCCTCGGAACCGCGCAGGCGCCCCCGCGCGTTGAGACCCGATGCACCGCCTGACCGATGATCGCGACCGCGCCCGGGCCGGGCTTGCCGCCGCCGTGCTGACCGGTGCGTTCGGCGCGCTGCTGCTCTGGGGGCTGGCGCCGCCCCTGACCATGCCGACGCCCGAAGCGCTGTCCCAGTTCACGATCATCGTCCCGGATCCGCCCAAGCCGGTCACGCGCCCCGCGCCGCGCCGCGCGCCCCGTCCGAGCGGCGCCGCCGCGCCGCCCAACCGGGTGTCGCGTGCGGTCGCGCTGGTCGTGCCGCCGCCCGTGGTGCCGCCGCCGGTGCCACCGCCGCCGATCACGACAGCGCCCCTGCCCGCGCTCGGCAACGATCCGTCGAGCGGCGCCGCGCCCGTCGCCGGCCCCGGCACCGGGGCGGGCGGCGAAGGCAATGGCTTCGGCAGTGGCGATGGCGGCGATGGCGATGGCGGCGGCGGCAGCGATGCCATCCAGATCGCCGGGCGGATCACCGGGCGTGACTATCCGGTCGGGCCGCTGCGCGCGCATATCGGCGGCACGGTGACGATCCGCTACGTCATCACCGATCGCGGTCGGGTGACGCAGTGCCGCGTGGTCCGGTCGAGCGGCAATGGCGAGCTCGACGCGACGACCTGCCGCCTCGTCACCGAGCGATTTCGTTTCCGCCCCGCGCGCGATGCGGCCGGTCGCCGGATCGCCGACGAGCTGACCGAGGATCACAGCTGGGTGGTCGAGGGCAACGAGCCACCCGACGACGACTGACCGATCGACCGGGATGGGGCTTCAGAAAGCGGCGCGTCCGCTTTCGTCGGCGATGAAATTCAGCAGTGCCTGTTCGAAATCGTCGAGCGCCCCGTCGGCATCGATCTGCGTCCTCAGCCAGGCAGCTTCGTCGTCGGTGATCGCGCGGTCGTCGGCGACGGCGGCGTCGTGATCGGGCGTTGCGGGCCGCGCGCGAAGCGCCTCGCCAAGGCCGCCCTGCACCATCTTTTCGGCAATCCGGCCCAGCAAGCCGCCGATATTGACGCGGTTGTCGCGCATGAAGGCGTCAAGCTCGGTCGCGCGTTCGCGGCTCAAGGGGTGGTAATCGCTATGCGCCATCAGGTGGTTGCCGACCGCCTGGACGAACAGCGTCTTCCATTCGGGCGCATTCGCGGCATCCTTTGTCGCCGCCTTCAGCCGGAACAGCAGCTCGGCCTCCGCGCGGCTGATACATGCCGGGCCATCGCCGGCAGCGGCGAACAGCATCCGGCGCAGCAGGGCGACTTCGGTCGCGTTGATCGACCCCGGATCGAGCGCGCCCCGGCGGGTCGGCCCGGTGCCTTGCGTCACCGCGACCTCGATCTGGCGGAGCGCATAGGCCTTGAGCGCGTCGGGGACGTTCACCGCGACTTCGAGGATCTTGACCAGCAGTTCCAGTTCGGCGCGCGATTCGACGCGGCCATCGGCATCGATCCGCGCCATCAGCCATGCGGCATTGGCTTCATCGACATAGCCGGTCGGCGCCTGCTGGCGGACGACGAAGGCCGTCATCGCCTCGACAAGGAAATCGACCCATTCGACCGGCGGATCGGTGATCGCGTCGTTCAGCGCAAAGATCGCATCGGCCTCGCTCGCGTCGAGCTTGCCGTCGGGCCAGACGACGCGGCGGATCGCAAGGACATCGTCGGCGGACACCGCCGCGCGGGCCTTCAGCGCATTGGCGAGGTCGATCATCGGCACGGTCATTCGGCACCTTCCTGCTGGAAACAGCGCCGAAGATAGCGATCAGGGGTTTACGCGGAGCTAACCGCCCGCATCCTGCGGATCGAACAGCAGGGGCGTGTCGCCCACCCGCGCCAGCGCCTCGACAGGCTCGACTTCCTCGATCTCGCGCGTGCCGGTTTCAATGTCGAGATCGCGGAACTTCTTGCCGGTCACCACCAGCCGGCTGTTGAAGGAATTGGCGAAGGCGTTGAAATTGCCAACCGCGCTGTTCAGCCCCCGGCCAACCTTGTTCATGTCGTCGGCAACCTTGGCGAGCCGTTCGTACAGTTCCTTGCCCAGCCGCCCGATCTCGGCCGCCTGCCGGGCGAGATTTTCCTGCCGCCACACCGCCGCGATCGTCTTGGCGACCGCGACCAGATTGGTCGGCGTCGCGATCAGCACCTTGCGGGCGAACGCGTCGTCCCACAGTTTTGGATCCTGTTCGAGCGCGGCCGAGACGAAATGTTCGCCCGGCACGAACATCACCACGAAATCGACGGCTTCGCGGAACTGCGCTTCATAGGATTTGGCGCCGAGCGCGGTCACATGCGCGCGCATTGACGCCGCATGCGCGGCAAGGCCCGCCAGTCGCCCAGCCTCGTCCTCCGCCTCGAACGCATCCTGATAGGCGTTGAGCGAGACTTTGGCATCGACCACGAGCAACCGCCCGCCGGGGATGCGGATAATGACGTCGGGGCGCAGCCGCCCGTCGTCGGTGCTCACGCTGACCTCGGTCTGGAAGTCGGCATGTTCGGACAGACCGCAGGTCTCGAGCACGTTGCGCAGCTGCTGTTCGCCCCAGCGCCCGCGCGCCTTGGGCGCGTTGCGCAGCGAGTTGACGAGTTTCGCGGCCTCGCTCGACACGCGTTCCTGGCCGATCCGCAGCCCCTCCAGCTGGCCTTTCAGCTGGTCGAAGGCACTCGCCCGCTCGGTCTCGACCTGCTTCACCGTCTCTTCATAGCGGGTCAGCCGCTCGCTGACGGGCGCCAGCATCTGCCGCAGATTCTGTCCCGCGACTTCCTCCGACTGGCGGAAACGTTCGTCGGCGCGGCGCAGGAACAGCTCCTGCGCTTCGTTGAGCAGCTTGCCGGACACCTCGGCGAACTGCGCACCCATCATTTCCTTGGCGTCGCGCAGTTCGGCAAGCCGCGCCTCGAACGCAGCACTTTCGGCCTTAAGCGTCGCGATCTCCATCACCGCCGCCTCGCGCTCGCTACGGACACGGTCGAGCGTCGATGCAAGCGCATCCGCCGCCCGCGCCCGTTCTTCCGCGGCGGCAAGTTCGGTGATCGCGCGGCGAAACTCGTCGGTTCGCGCGTCGCGTTCGGCCCGTGCCGTCGCCGCTTCGCCGCGCCCGACCAGCCAGCCGGCGGCGAGCCCGGCGATCAGCGCAGCGACGACGATCAGGATGGTGATCAGATCCAAACGCCTCAGACCCCTTCAAGCGGAACGAAGCATGAACCTAACCGAGCATTCCCGACCACGCAAGCCCCGGGGTGCCGACACTTCGGGGCGGCGGACGTCAGGCAAAAACCTGCGCGAGCTCGTCGATCGACGTTCCCTCCTTCACGCGCCGCAGCTCGATATACGAAACCGCAGCCGCGGTCGTGATCAGCACGCTGGAGACAGTGCCGTTGATGGCGGCGGCAACCGCGAGGGACAGGCTTGCCTGACCAAGCGACGCGCCGAAAAAGCTCAAAAGACCGAATGCAACCTGCACGATCCAGACCATCACGACGATAATCAGAAACAGGGCGAACAATCGCCAGCGATTGCCGCGCGTCAGCTCGCGACTGCGCGACATGCTGCCGAACACCCCGGTCCGCTCCTGAATCAGGATCGGGATCGCCACCGACCAGCCCAGCCACAGATAGATGCCGGGGACGATCAGAAAGATCATGCCGATGGCGACCGCCAATCCGCTCAGGATGCCGATGCCGATCACCGGGAGGATCGCTGGCAACGCGGCCGACAGGCAATCGCCAAAACTTGCGCGTCCATCACTCAGATCAACGATCGCGGCGCGGCTGATCATGGCGTTCAACAGGGCGCCCAGGATGATGGCGATCGCGACGCCAGACAGAACAATTGTGAGATACTCAGGCAATTGACTAAAATCCGGACCGATTCCGTTAATCCCGAACCGTTCGACCTGGTAATATTGGATCAACGCTTGCGGCATGCCGCTTATCAACAGTGACAGCCCCAGTATCACGCCCGGATTGCGTCCGATAACGCCGAACATGCTGCTGAAGACGCGGCCGATCTGAATTTTTTCATCCATTGTTGTAAAATTGGTCGCCACGATATTTGCCCCCGTTCATCATCTCATGCCTGCCCGTACGAAGCTTGCCGCCGCCGTATCGCCCTGTCCAGCCTGTTATGTGCTTGCTAATGATCGACTGTTTGGACAGTGTCGACTGCGACGGGAGGGCAGGTGACGGCGTCGCAATCAGCGGTTCAGGCGGGGCATTCGATGGCGGTCGGCGCGCAGATTTCGCCCGATGTCGCGCGCGCCCATGCCCAATTGCTGGCGGATCGCAGCATCCAGTTCGACCTCAACCGGTTTACGCCGCCAAAACCACCCGCCTGGCTTCGCCCGCTTTCCCAGTTTCTTGAATTTATAGGTCCCTATCTGGTCTATCTCTTCTGGGGCGTGATAATTCTGGGGGCGGTGTTCATCATCGCGCTGATCGCCGTCGAGGCGAGCGGCATCGCCTGGCGATGGCCCTGGCAGCGCAGCGTGGCCGACGCCGAAGAGGCCGATGCCCTTGCCCCCGACGCCGCGCAGGCGCGCATCCTGCTGGCGGAGGCGGAAGCGCTGGCCGCGCGCGGCGATTATGACGGCGCGGTGCACCTGATCCTGCGCCGCAGCGTCGAGGATATCGGCGAGCGGATGCCCGGCTTCGTGCGCCCCTCGCTCACCGCGCGCGACATCGCCGCCTCCCCCACCCTGCCCGATCGCGCGCGCCAGGCCTTCGCGACGATCGCGGTCGTCACCGAAAGTGCGCTGTTCGCCCGCGCGCCCGTCGGCGCCACCGGATGGCAACGGGCGCGCGACGCCTATGCCGATTTCGCGCTGCGCGGCGCCTGGAGCGGGCAGCCCGTCGCCGCGTGAACGATTCGAACGCCTTCAGCACCAGGACGGTCTTCTGGGCGGCTTTTGCCAGCTTGCTGGCGGCGGCGGCCTTTTTCCTGCTGTCGACCTATGCCCCCGATTTCCGCCTTGCCGGAGAGGGCGGCCCGACGCCCCTGTCCAAAAGCGGCGTCGGCTATGCCGGCATCGCCAAGCTGCTCGGGCTCACCGGCGCGGCGCCGATCATGGCCCGCGACGAAGCGCAGCTCGATGAAGACGCACTGCTCATCGTGCCGCTCACCCCCGCTTTGCCGCAGGAAGCGGTCGCTAGGCTGGTCGAGCGCCGCGCCGCCAAGCCGACGCTGTTCGTGCTGCCGAAATGGAATGTCATCCCGCGCCCCGACCATCAGGGATGGGATGAGGCATTGGGGCGGCTCGATCGATCGGCGATCGACGCTGCGCTGCGCAAGGTCGCCGATGCCCGGATCGGCTGGAGCAACGGCGATCAGCCGCCGGTCGATATCGAGGGGCTCTCGGTCCCGGCGCCCACGGACATGCAGTGGATCAACGATGCCGATCCGGCCGAAGTCGTCGATGCCGCCGGTCACGCGATCGTCGCCAAGATGCGCGACCAGCCGCATTACATCCTGACCGACCCGGATTTCCTGAACAACAAGGGGATCGCCGACCGCACCCGTGCCGCCGCCGCGCTCCGGCTGCTCCACCGCCTGCAGGGCGATGACGGCGCGGTGATGTTCGACCTCACGCTGCTGGGCGCCGGGAGCAAGTTGAGCCTGCAAAAACTGCTGGTCGAGCCGCCCTTTCTCGCGCTGACACTCGCGCTGATCGCGGCCGCCGCGCTTGCGATCGCGCGCGGGCTGATCCGCTTCGGGCCGCCGCTGGCCGAGGATCGCGCGATCGCCTTCGGCAAATCCGCGCTCGCCGATACCACCGCCCGCCTCTATCGGCGCGCCGGTCGGCTGGGTGCGCTGGGCGAGCGCTACGCCGTACTGATGCGCCAGCGGGCGGGCATCATGCTCGGCGCGCCGACGGGGCTGTCGCCCGACGCGCTCGACGCGTGGCTCGATCGCCATGCGAACGACGGCGATGCGACGTTCAGCGCGCTCGCTGCACAAACGACATCGACCCGCGACGAGCCGCGCCTGCATGCGGCCGCACGGGCCCTGAATGAGTGGATCCAGAGGAGGAAGCGTGACAGTTGATGACGTCCGGGCACTAGGCCAGGCCATTCGCGGCGAAATCGCCAAGGCGATCACGGGACAGGCGGATACGCTCGACCTGATGCTGACCGCGCTGTTCGCGGGCGGGCACATCTTGCTCGAAGGCCCGCCGGGCACCGCCAAGACGCTGACCGCGCGCTGTTTCGCCGCCGCGATCGGCGTCGATTACGGCCGCATCCAGTTCACGCCCGATCTGATGCCCGGCGACGTCGTCGGCGGCACGATCTACAATTTCCGCACCGGCGAATTCACGCTGACCAAGGGGCCGGTCTTCTGCGACCTGCTGCTGGCGGACGAGATCAACCGCACCCCGCCCAAAACCCAGGCGGCGCTGCTGGAGGCGATGCAGGAACGATCGGTGACGTTCGACGGCACCACCCACCCGCTGAGCGCGACGTTCATGGTGGTCGCGACCCAGAACCCGATCGAGCATCAGGGCGTCTATCCGCTGCCCGAAGCGCAGCTCGACCGGTTCCTGTTCAAACACCGGGTCAGCTACCCCGACCTGGCCGAGGAACGCGCAATCATCGCCCAGCATGGCGGCGGCAGTGGCGGCGCCGACGCGCATGCCGGCATCGCCGCCCAGACTGACCGCGCGACGCTGGCCGCGGCGATGGCGACGGTCGAGTCGGTGCGGCTGGTGGACGAGATCGTCGACTATATCGCCGCCCTTGTGCGCGCGACGCGATCCAACACGCTGCTTGAAGTCGGTGCCTCGCCGCGCGCCGGCAGTCCTGCCGCCCGAGAGGGGACGGCTAGAACGCGTGCCTGCGGTGAGCCGCGGGCTTGTGCAGGATAGCCGAGAGAGCAAGACATCTGTCAGTGATGCTTTGTGCTCTTTGGGTCGGGGAGGGGCTGTGGCAATCTTGCCAGACTTGGCAAGCAAGACGTCGCCCCAAGTGTCCATAGCACTATTGATGCCTCTGCCCAGCACGACCACCGTCTCAAGGGAAAATCCTGGTGGGATCACATTAACCGAGCCCATGAGTCCATATGCCAGCACGCCATTGATTTCTTTCTGTGATGCCACCATGAAATTGGAGTG
>PKED01000155.1 GCA_002863155.1 Sphingomonadaceae bacterium
AATTTGGGAAAAATGTAATTTTCGCATGGGCTAAACGAAAGCGATAAGCCCTGGGTTTTGACGCGATTGTAATAGTAATCCGCAAGCGTCTCTCCAGTGCTCACAGCTTTGACAAATATTGAACCTTCATCATCACCCCCACAAACAAAATTACCATCTCTGGACACAGCCATCTTACATAAACCACACTCTTCCTCTATAAGAAGTGAAGTAACCTGCTGAAAAGTGTAGGGAGATTGTTTTGAACGTTTGCCCTCGTCCTCCCAGATTGCTTTCGCCAAAAAGAAGAACAACTTGCATACCCGTGCGTTGGCTCCAGCTCGGTCGCACGCTTGTACGCCTCGCGGACCTCTATGCAGTGCTTTTGCTGGGGCCCGGGAGGGCGCGGTGGACGCTGATGATGTTGCCGGGGGCCCCGATTAGAGGGCTGGCGCCCCATCTGCTGGCGCGTGAGCCCATCCATGAGGTCGCGCGTGTAACGCCGCTTGGCGACCGCCTGCTCGGTCGCGTCGCACAGCGGCTGACCCAGCTGGTGTCCGAGAACGAGATGGTTGGCCGGCTCGGCGGCGACGAATTCGCGATCGTCGTGCGCGACGCGACAGACTTGTCGCGCCTCGAAACGCTTGCCCGCCGCACGATCGAGGCGATTTCGGCCCCTTATGAGATCGACCAGAACACGCTGCACATCGGCGCCAGCTTGGGCGTCGCGGTCGGCCCGCGTGATGGCCGGACGGCGGAAACGCTGGTCCGCTCGTCGGACCTCGCGCTCTATCGGTCAAAGGACGCGGGCGGCGGCATCTTCAACACCTATGAGCCGCAATTGCACGCCCAGGCCGAGGAGCGCCGCGTCCTCGAGCTCGCGCTGCGCAAGGCCCTGACCAATGACGAACTGTCGCTGAACTACCAGCCGGTCGTCGATGCGGACAAGGGTGAGATGGTCGGCTTCGAAGCGCTGCTGCGGTGGCACCATCCAGCGCTCGGCGTGATCTCGCCCGCCAAATTCATCCCGATCGCCGAAGAGACGCGGCTGATCGGCTCGATCGGCGAATGGGTGCTCCGGACCGCCTGCACCGAGGCGGCAAGCTGGCCGGCAAATATCAGGCTGTCAGTCAATGTCTCGGCAGAGCAATTGCTGAATCCAAGCTTCGTCAGCATCGTCATCTCGGCCCTGTCGAACAGCGGCCTGCCCGCCGACAGGCTCGAGCTCGAGGTCACCGAAAGCGTGTTCATGCGCGAAGGCACCTCCGCCGTGCAGGTGCTCGAGCGCATCCTCGATCTTGGCGTGCGGCTGTCGCTTGACGATTTCGGGACGGGATATTCGTCGCTGGGCTATCTCAGCCGCACCCGCTTCTCGACCATCAAGATCGATCGCAGCTTCGTTCAAGCCGCCTCGAAGGGCCGGCCCGAGGCGATCGCCATCATCCGTGCCGTCGTCGCGCTCGCCCAGAGCCTCGGCATGGCGACCACTGCCGAAGGCGTCGAAACCGAGGCCGAGCACCGGATGATCCAGGAACTCGGCTGCGCCAAGGTGCAGGGCTATTATTTCGGGCGCCCGCTGCCGGTCGAGGAAGCGCGCCGGCTCACCGCCCGCCCCGCAAACGACACCTCGGCGGCCGCCTGAGCGCTGCAACTGCTTGCCGAGCCGCTTGCAGCCCGCTAAAGGCATCTGCCGCACAGGGGTGTAGCTCAGCTGGTTAGAGCGTCGGTCTCCAAAACCGAAGGCCCTCGGTTCGAATCCGAGCTCCCCTGCCATCGATTCAGCACCGGTCACGCCTGCTCAATGCCCGGCTTGCGATCTGCGGCGATCGGCGCTAGACCGCCCGCTAATCCGAAATCGGGATGAATCGTCGTCGGTGCCCTTTGCGGGACCGGACGGCGGCCCTATGTCCGGTCGAGGAAAATTGAGGAAGCTGACGTGGCAAAGACGAGTCCCGGGGAATTCATCAAACAGGTCCAGACTGAAACCAAGAAGGTCGTCTGGCCGAGCTGGGCGGAAACCTGGCAGACCGGGTTGATGGTGGTGGTGATGACCACGCTGCTCGGCCTCTTCTTCTTTGCCATTGATGCGTTTTTCGACCGCATCGTGGCTGCTTTGCTGCTGCTGGCGAAATAAGGGCGGACACACAGAATAATGGCACGCTGGTACATCATTCACGCTTATTCGGGTTTCGAGGGCAAGGTCCGCGATTCGATTATGGCCGAGGCGACCCGGATGGGGCTCGACCGGCTGGTCGAGGCGGTCGAAGTGCCGACCGAGACGGTTACCGAGGCGCGGCGCGGCAAGAAGATCCAGGTCGAGCGTAAATTCATGCCGGGCTATGTGCTCGCCAAGCTCGACATGAACGACGACGTCTACCACCTCGTCAAGAACACGCCGAAGGTGACGGGCTTCCTCGGGTCGATGGGCAAGCCGCAACCGATCAGCGACACCGAAGCAGCGCGGATGCTGTCGACCAAGGACGACGTCCAGACCACGACGTCGAAGCAGCAGGTCAAGGTCGATTACGAGATCGGCGATGCGGTCAAGGTGCTCGACGGCCCGTTCGCGAGCTTCAACGGCACCGTCGAGGAACTCGATTTCGACAAGTCGAAGGTCAAGGTATCGGTATCGATCTTCGGCCGCGCGACGCCCGTCGAACTCGATTTCGAGCAGGTCGAGCGCGTAAAATAAGACGCGGCCCGCACTGAATCAGCGCGAGCTAATTCAGAGACGCGCAAGCTCGGACGGAGGGTCGCCTACGGGCCGATCCCATCCGACGACGCGGGATTAACGCCCGCGTCGCGCCAGCGTCATTCGGCGGGAGCCGCCTCCACCACGCGATCGAAATCGCTCGCGTCGTGGCGCTCGGCCAGCTGCTTGGCCGGATCGCCGATCACGCGGTTGACTCGGGCACCACGCTGCACGGGCACCCGTTCGCCGATCTGATCGGTCCAGCGCGCCAGGTTCGGGTAGTCGTCGACGCCCAGAAATTCCCGGGCATTGTTGTAGGCGACGCGGATGCCCGCGCCGTACCAGGGATAGATCGCCATATCGGCGATCGTGTATTGGTCGCCGGCCATATACTCGTGTTTAGCCAAATGGGTGTCGAGAACGTGGAGCTGGCGCTTCACTTCCATCGCATAGCGATCGATCGCGTACTGGATCTTGAACGGCGCATAGGCATAGAAATGGCCGAAGCCACCGCCCAGGAACGGCGCCGATCCCATCTGCCACATCAGCCAGTTGATCGTCGCCGCGCGTTTGTGCGGGTCGGTCGGCAGGAAGGCACCGAATTTTTCCGCAAGGTAGATGAGCATCGATCCGCTTTCGAACAGATGGATGTGCGGGTCGACCGAGCGATCGACCATCGCGGGAATCTTCGAATTCGGGTTGATCTCGACAAAGCCGCTGCCGAACTGGTCTCCCTCGCCGATCTTGATCAGCCAGGCGTCGTACTCGGCGCCACCGTGCCCGGCGGTAAGAAGCTCTTCGAGCATGATGGTGACTTTGACGCCATTGGGCGTGCCGAGCGAATAGAGCTGCAGCGGATGCTTGCCGACCGGCAGCACCTTGTCGTGCGTCGCGCCAGACACGGGGCGGTTGATGTTGGCGAACGCGCCCCCATTGCCTGGTTCCCACGTCCAGACCGCCGGCGGCACATAGCCGGCGGGCTGATTATTCGCGGCGGTGTCAGCGGCGTCGGTCATGCGGGTACTCCCATTGGATCGTTCCGGGTCACGATATGGGGTGATGCGGCGCCGCGTCCAGCCATGCCAAGTCTTTGCGGCTGCCAAGCCAATCCATCGTTGCGCGGCGCTGCCGTTTCCGCTATGCGCCCGCCCTTCCAAAGCGACAGCAATGGAATTCGCGCGGGAGGCGGGCCGAGGCTCGCCGCTTGAACCGCTAAGCTTGAACCCGGTCGGGTCCGTCCCGGTCGCGCAACAGAGTGAGAAGAATGGCAAAGAAGATTACCGGCTATATCAAGCTGCAGGTACCTGCAGGCAAGGCCAACCCCTCGCCGCCGATCGGCCCTGCGCTGGGCCAGCGCGGCGTCAACATCATGGAATTCTGCAAGGCGTTCAACGCGCAGACGGGCGATCAGGAAGCCGGCACGCCGCTGCCGACCGTCATCACCGTTTATGCCGACCGCAGCTTCTCGTTCGAGACGAAGACGCCGCCGGCGACCTACCTTATCAAGAAGGCCGCAAACCTGAAGTCTGGCTCGAAGGAGCCGGGCAAGGTGTCGGCGGGCAAGATCGCGCGCTCGAAGCTGAGCGAGATCGCCCAGGCCAAGATGAAGGACCTGAACGCGAACGATATCGAAGCCGCGACGCGCATCATCGAGGGCTCGGCCCGCGCGATGGGCCTCGAAGTGGTGGAGGGCTGATCCGATGGCCAAGCTGACCAAGAAGGCAAAGACCCTCGCCGCCGCTGTCGACCGCGACAAGCTCTACACGATCGACGAGGCGATCGCGCTCGCCCGCGCCAACGCGACCGCCAAGTTCGACGAAACGATCGAGGTTGCGCTCAACCTCGGCGTCGATCCGCGCCACGCCGACCAGATGGTCCGCGGCGTCGTCACCCTGCCCAAGGGCACCGGCAAGACGGTGCGCGTCGGCGTGTTCGCCAAGGGCGCCAAGGCTGACGAAGCGCGCGAAGCAGGCGCGGATGTCGTCGGGGCCGAAGACCTGATGGAACTCGTCCAGGGTGGTACGATCGACTTCGACCGCTGCATCGCGACGCCCGACATGATGGGCATCGTTGGTCGCCTCGGCAAGGTGCTGGGCCCCAAGGGCCTGATGCCGAACCCGAAGCTCGGCACGGTGACGATGAACGTCGCGCAGGCGGTCAAGGACGCCAAGGGCGGCCAGATCGAGTATCGCGTCGAAAAGGCCGGGATCATTCACTCGGGCATCGGCAAGGCGAGCTTCCCCGCCGAAGACCTGCGCGCGAATTTCGACGCGCTGGTCGATGCGCTGATCAAGGCGAAGCCCGCGGGTGCCAAGGGCAAATATGTCAAGAAGATCGCCGTAAGCTCGACCATGGGTGCAGGCGTGAAGGTCGACACCACCGAAGTGGCCGCCTGATCGACCGAAACCCGGCGACACCGGTCGCCGAACGGTTTGCCGACGTAAAGAAAGCCGGGGTGCACGCCCCGGCTTTTTTGTGTCCGCGCGACCTCCTTGCGCGCCCGCCCGGACCGCATTAACCCCGCAAGACACCGAGCGGAGGGGCTTCATGCGGCAAATCTCGACACTGGCAATCAGAGCGGCGACGACGGCGCTGGCGTTGGCCGCGATGGTCGGCCAGCCTTGCGCACTCGAGGCGAAGCGATCCAAGTCGGCGGCATATAAAGTCCGCGTCGAGTCGGTGATGGCGCACGAGAAGTTCCTCGCGGGCGACGAGCTGCGCGGACGCGGCAGCGCGACCGGCGACGAGGCGATTGCAGCCGCTTATGTCGCCTCGCAATTTGCGCAGTTCGGGCTGAAGCACGCGCCCGGCATGACGGGTTATCTCCAGCCTGCCAAGGTGATTAGGCTTAAGCTGAAAGGCGATCCCATCCTGACGGCCGCTGGCGCACCGGTGGCAAAGCTGTCGCTGATTGTCGGCAGCGGTGAATCGATCAGCGGGAAAACGGCCGTTTTCGTCGGCGAGAAGCCCGCCGACATGCCCGCCGCCGATATCGTGCTGGTCCCGACCTTCAAGGGGCCGCCCTTTGCACTGTTCGGTGCTGCGCGCGCGAAGAAGGTCAAGCTGCTCATTCTCGCCGAAAGCGCGATGACCAAGGGCCAGCTCGCGTCGCAGGGCAATGCCCCCCGCCTGCCGGTGTTTCTGGAGGGTGAGACACCCGCCGCAGGGATTTCCGTTGCCACACTACCGGCAGAAACGCTGACCGCGCTCGCCACCAAGCCCGGCGCCGACATGAAACTCACCCTGCCCGATGTCGTGCGCGAGGAAAGCATCACGACCAATGCGATCGGCTATATTCAGGGGTCCGATCCCAAAGCGGGCACGCTGTTGTTTTCGGCTCACCTCGATCATCTGGGCGTGCTGCCCAATGGCACGGTGATGCACGGCGCGAACGACGATGCGTCGGGCACCGTCGCAGTGCTAGAAATCGCCAAGGCCATGGCAACAGGGCGCCGCCCGCGCCGCAGCCTGTTGTTCATCGCCTATGGCAGCGAGGAAATCGGCCTGTTCGGGTCGACCTATTTCGGCAAGCATCCGCCAGTGCCGCTCAGCGACATCGTCGCCAATCTCGAGTTCGAGATGATCGGTGCGCAGGATCCGAAACTGCCCAAGGGCGTGATGATGATGACCGGCTACGAGCGATCCGACTTCGGCGCGGCGATGAAAGCACATGGCGCTCTTGTGACCGCCGACCCCTATCCCGAACAGAATTTCTTCCAGCGATCGGACAATTATGCCCTCGCCCGCCAAGGGATTGTCGCGCACACCGTGTCGGGCTGGGCGCTCGTGCCTACCTATCATCAGCCGACCGACACCGTCGAGAATATCGACTTCACCTTCATGACCAACGCCATCCAGTCGCTGATCGCGCCGGTGAAGTGGCTCGCCTATGGCAACTTCACGCCGCAATGGACGAAGGACGGCAAGCCCAAGCCCTGATCGGCAGACGTTGACATTTCGGCCGCGCGCTGTATTGGCGCGCGCTCACCCGGCACAGCGTTGCCTGCGTCGGGTTACCGTCCGAGACGGCAGGTGCAGGCCAGGTCACAACCGACGCCCGCTTAATTTCCTGCCCAGACGGGGACTGGAATTTCCGACCGAACGCCGGGGTTCTCCCTTGCGCGGTCTGCCGTGGTTCACGCCGCGATCCACCCCCTTTGACGGACAAGCCCGGCTGGAACGGGGGTCCGCCCCCTGCCCATCCCGGATTAACCGGCGCCCCGGCCCGTGCCTGGGCGTCATTTGAACGTGGAGAATGGCATGGATCGTGCTCAAAAGGCCGACCTCGTCGCCGATCTGAACCGCACCTTTTCCGAGGTGAACGTGGTGGTCGTCACCCGTAACCTCGGCATGACCGTCGCGCAGTCCACTGCGTTGCGGAACAAGATGCGCGACGCCGGCGCGAGCTACAAGGTCTCGAAGAACAAGCTTGCCAAGATCGCGCTCGGTGGCACCGACTATCTCTCGCTGGGCGATCTGCTCACCGGGCCGGTCGGCCTTGCCACCTCGATCGATCCCGTCGCGGCGGCCAAGGTGGTCGTCGAATTCGCGAAGTCGAACGACAAGTTCGAAATCGTCGGCGGGGCGATGGGTGCGACCGTCCTCGACGTCGAAGGCGTGAAGGCACTCGCAACGATGCCGTCGCTCGATGAACTGCGCGCGAAGATCGTGGGCCTGCTGGTGGCACCTGCCACCAAGCTCGCGACCGTCACGCAGGCACCGGCGGCGCAGATCGCGCGCGTCCTTTCGGCCTACGCGGAGAAGGAAGCAGCCTGATTTTCGGGCAATTCGTTTTGAACCAACATTGATGGGGCCGATTGCCCCGATATCGGAGAATGAACATGGCAGACCTGAACGCGCTGGTTGAAAGCCTGAGCGCACTGACCGTCCTCGAAGCCGCCGAGCTGTCGAAGATGCTGGAAGAAAAGTGGGGCGTTTCGGCCGCTGCGGCGGTTGCCGTTGCGGGCCCGGCGGCTGGCGGTGGCGCCGCTGCCCCGGCTGCTGAAGAGCAGACCGAATTCGACGTCATCCTGACCGGCGACGGCGGCAAGAAGATCAACGTCATCAAGGAAGTCCGTGCGATCACCGCGCTCGGCCTGACCGAAGCCAAGACGCTGGTCGAATCGGCTCCGAAGGCCGTCAAGGAAGGCGTGTCGAAGGACGAAGCCGAAAAGATCAAGAAGCAGCTGGAAGAAGCCGGCGCGACTGTCGAGATCAAGTAAGCAGCATCGACAATGGCGGCCGGATATTTCGGCCGCCACAAATAGGGGCGGCACCGACTGCGGTGCTGCCCCTTATCTTTTGGTTCGACCGCCGTCAGGCGGCGCTGTGCGGCTTCGCAGCCTTCAAGCGCGGCCTAACCGCCGTCAGCGGTTCAGCGCTTGGCGCCGGCCTGAGCCACCGATCCGGCAACTTCGGTCGCCATCTTGAACTGCGCGTCGCGGTTCTTGATCCCATAGCGCTTGGCGATCCAGCCAAAGTCGTTCCAGGCGATCGTCACGGTGCCGTCAGCGTCCTCGCTCACCAGCATCCGTACCGGCCAGTCGAGCCCGGCCAGCGGATTGGCGGTGAGGAACTGGATGCCGAGCGGCGGATTGCCGAACAGGATCAGCGTCGAGCGGCGGAGCTTGATCCCGGCCCCATCCGCCAGCTTCTGCTGGTCGATGGTCGCGAAGTGCATCACGCCCTTTGCCGCCACATCGGCCTTGATGCGCGCGACGGTGGTATCGAAATCATTGGCGCTTTTCAGCTTCAGCACGCCTTCGCCGGCGGCAGTCGCGGCCGGCGGCTGCACAACGTCGGGAGCAGCCTGGGCGAACAGCGGGGCCGGCAGGCCGATCAGGGCGGCAGCAATCATCATCGAACGCATGGCAAACTCTCCCTCGACCATCGCGGGCTCGATTAACGAATGCCGCGCGAACCGCAACTGCGCGGCGATCATGCGGGCGGCAGGCGCACGCTTTGCCGGTGAAACCGCACCGCCGCGATTGGCCTCAGCGTACCACCGGCAACCAGACGCGGCTTGGCTGCGCACCGCCACGCATCAGCGTGACCGTGGCGGGTTTGAAATCCGCCTTGGTCGCAAAGAAGATGTTGGGGACGAAAGTCTGGGGATTGCGGTCGTAGAGCGGGAACAGGCTCGACTGCACCTGCACCATGATCCGGTGGCCGGGCTGGAACACATGGTTCACCGCAGGCAGGCGGAACTTATATTCCTGAATCTTGCCGGCCGGGATCGCGCTCGGCCTGGCGAAGCTGTCACGATAGCGCCCGCGGAAAATGTCGAGGCTGATCGCCAGCTGATAGCCGCCCATCTTCGCATTGCCCGGCACTTCGTCGGGATAGACGTCGATCACCTTGACGACGAAGTCGCCGTCGGTCCCGGTCGTCTTGGCGAAGATGTCGGCGATCGGCACGCCAGACACGCGCACCGGCTTGGTCAGCACCTCCGTCTGATAGGTCATCACATCGGGGCGACCGTCGACCCCGCGCTGGTCGCTTACCAGCCAGTCGGCCCAGCGCCCGTCGCCGAAATTCACCGGGCGGGGCAGATGCGGCACCGGCTTGGCAGGATCGCTGACATAGCTGTCGCCGCCTGCCGTGCCTTGCGCGAACGACAGCGCCCCGTCTCCGGCCAGGTAGATCGGCTTGAGCGGCGACGGGCAACCGCGTTCGCACGCCAGCGGCCACTGCGCGAACTTGTCCCAACGATCTTCACCGGTGTTGTAGAGCGTTGCCGCCGGCAACGACACGGCGGGGCCGTCCTTCAGATACTGGTTGAACAGCGGCAGCACCATTTCCTCGCGGAATTGCGCGGCGGTGTCGCCGTTCCACTGGAGCGGGCCGAGCGAGCGGCCCTCGCGGTTGATCTGGCTGTGGCGCCACGGCCCCATCACGAGGAAGTTATTGCCCAGCTTGCCCTTCGCCTTGAGCGCTTCCCAGGCGACGATCGCGCCGTAAATATCCTCCTGGTCCCACAGCCCCTGCTCCCAGATCGTCGGAATGTCGGACGGATTGGCCGCGAGCAGCTTGTCGAGCGCCTGCCCCTCCCAGAAATCGTCATAGGCGGGGTGGTCGGTCATCCGTTTCCATGCCGGCAGCTGGTCGAAGCCGGACAGCTTCGCCCATTCGGACGCGCCGCCCAGACGGCGAAACTCCTCGTAATTGTCGTAGATGCCGGTCGCGGGATCCTCGCCCGCCCCCTTGTAACCGGTCTGGCTCGCGATCCAGCCGATATTGGCAAGGCGGAACGCGCCGTGGTGAAACCAGTCGTCGCCCATCCAGCCGTCGATCATCGGGCTTTCGGGCGCCGCGACCTTGAGCGCGGGATGCGGCTTCAGCAAGGCCGCGACCACGGTGAAGCCTTCATAGGAAGAGCCGATCATCCCCACCCGCCCGTTGGATTCGGGCAAGTTGGCCTTGTTCACCAGCCAGTCGATCGTGTCATAGGCATCGGTCGTATGGTCGGTCGTGGTCGGATTGAGCGGGCCGATCGGCGGGCGCGTGACGACATAATCCCCTTCCGACTTATACTTGCCGCGCACATCCTGATAGACGCGGATATAGCCCGCCTTCACGAACGGCTCGTCGGACAAGGGCAGTGTCGACAGCAGCCGGGGACTGTCCATCCGGTTGGCGCGCGCCGATGCGTTATAGGGCGTGCGAGTCAACACGATCGGCGCGTTGGTGATCCCCTTTGGATAGACGATGACGGTGTAGAGCTTCACCCCGTCGCGCATCGGCACCATCGCCTCGCGCTTGATATAGTCGTTGGCGGCGGTCGGCGGCGCGAAGCGCGCGGGCACGTCGCCGCCCGGCGCTACCGGCGCCTGCTGGGCGAGCGCCGGGGCAAGGGCAAGGCTCGCGGCGAGCGCGATCAGCGGAAGGCGGTTTTTCATCGGGTTGCGGCTCCGGCAGAGGGTCGAGATGGCGGGCATAGTGTCAGCAATCGCGCGACGTTCAAGCCCCCGACCCTGCCCGACCCGCTAGCGCTTGCGCACCGGGCCGTGCAGCCGCATCCCGATTCCGCCGACCATCTCGGGCATGCCGTCGAGCCAGAGCGGCGCGAGCCTGGCTTGTCCGGGACGTTCGACGCCGAGCAGATAGTCGACGCCCAGTTCGGCGACGCCGCCCCCGTCCCAGCGATAGCTGGCGGCAAGTACGATCACCGGCACGAACATCGGGCGGCCCGCCATCGACAGCCGGTTGATCTGATCGGCGGGCAAGACTGCCGTTGCCGAAAATTCGGCATCGGCGCCGGGCTCGAGCGCGAACGGCGCGACCATCGGCCGGTCGATCGGCTGCGCGTGAAGCGCCGCCAGCGCGGCGTCCTGGCCGGGGCCCGCAGTGGTCAGCCGCACCTGGATTCTGACGGCACGCGCGGTCGCCTGCCCCGTGTTACGGATGGCGATCCCGAACTCGACTGCGGCGTGGCCGTCGCGGATGCCGGCGCGCTGGACGATGAAATCGAGCTCGACCGCGGGGCGTATGGTGGGTGCGGGCGTGACCGGAGCCAGAGCCTCATGCTCCGCCGTCGGCGTCGGCGGAAGCGGCGCCGGGTCGCTCGCAGCGATCGTCGGCGCTACCTCAGCCTCGTCTATCGACCGCCGCCGACGGCGCTGCCAGCCAATCGCGGCGGCAACCAGCATCACGAGCGCAACGCCGCCGCCGATCAGCCAGGGCGCGATCGGACTGTCGGCATCGGCCTCCCCGGCATCGATAGGCGCCGGAACCGGTGAGGAAGAGGCTGTCGGCGCCGGCATAGCCGCCTGCGGCTGCTCGGCCGGGACCGGCGTCGGCGACGGGGCAGGCGTCGGCGCGATCGGTTGCGGCCTTACCTGCCGTTCGGCTGACGGTGCCGACACGGTCGGTGTCGTGCGCGCCGTGGGCGCAGGCGTCGGCGCGGTCGAAGGCGGCGGTACGGCCGTTGGCGTTGGCGTCGGCGTCGGCGTCGGAGCAGGCGTAGGCGTAGGCGTAGGCGCGGGAATGGTGACGCGACCTGGCAGCGAGTAATTCTCGATCACCGGCGTGGTCTGATTATCCTGCAACGACATCGCCGAAACCGGCCAAGCGACCATGGTCGCCGCCCACGCGATCGAAGCGGATCCGAACTTCCCCACGCCCTGGCCCCTAGCCCCATGTTTCTGAACGTCCGACAACGAGGATGCCGTCGGTCGCCGCCGTGCTCGGCCCATCGCTCTCCCGGCTCCGTTCATCCGAAGCGCGGGTGCCATCCAATCCCAGCGGCGTTGTGCCCGGGCTATGAGCAAGAAACAGAGCACCCGCAAGCTGGTCGCGACGGCGTTAGGCGCCCTTGCCACCGGCATCGCCGCGCCCGCCTTTGCGCAGGACGCACCCGTGACACAAGCACCGCCGGTGGTTACGGCGCCGACCCAGACGCCAAGCCCGATCGTGGAAGCGCCGGCGCCCGCACCCGTGGTGCAGACGCCGGCCCCGGAGCCTTTCCAGCTCAAGGTTCCCGAACTCGACCCGGTCCCCGCGACGCCGCGTCGCAAGGCAGCGACGCCAGCCGCACCGCGTGCCACGACTGCGGCGCCGAAGCGCGCTACGCCGGCTCGCACCGCCCCGCCGGTGACGGCTACAAACAACGCTACCCCCGTAGAGCAGCCTGTGAAAACTGCGCCGACGGTGCCTAATGCCCCGGTCGTTGCCGCGCCGATCGCGCCGGCTCCAGCACCGCGCGCCACGGCACCGGCCAGGCCAAGTGAAACTGATCCCAACTGGATGCTGATTGGTGGTGCGGCCGGCGCCGGTTTGCTGGGGCTGGCAGGCGTCGCTGGACTGGCGATGCGCCGCCGCCGGGAAGAGATCGAGCCGGAAGCGGTCGAACCGCTGCCGCAATCGGTCGCTCCAGTAGCGGTCAGGGAGCCTGTGACACCCGCCCCGGTCGCGGCACCTATCCTTGCGGAGCGCGGCACCGTTGGACGCCACGAAGCCGCCGCCCTTGTTGGACCCACGGCGGATAACCCGTTCCTCACCCGCCGGGCCCGCATGCGCCATGCGCGCTTCCTCGACCGCCGCGAGGCGCTTGCGGCAGCCCCGACGGCCGCGACGCCGGTCGAGCACCGCGAAACGGCGCCGGTCGAGCAGCGTCAGCCGGACGAAGCCAAGCAGGTCACCTATTCGTTCGGAAAGCCAGACCGCCGCTTCGGGTTCGGCGCGCCGGTACTTCGATAAACTGTTCGGGGCGGCATCAACGGTGCCGCCCCGATCCTCGCTGGGTCGATTGACACCGCGTCGCCGCTTTCCTATATCGCCGCCTCTGCCACATCTCCCGGGAAATGAGACGCCGTCGCGCAGCGTTTCGATCGAATAGGGAAATGCGGTTTCAACGACGCTCCAAGCTGCGGTCCTGCCGGGACGCGCAGCTTTTTGTGTCTTTGACGCGTGCCCCGGCCGGAGGCTTCCGGCCGCGAACCAGTGTCTGAAAAGGGCGTTTCCCAGCTTATGGCGACCAAGGCTATCGAAAGCGGCACCGCAAAGCGCCGCATCCGCAAGGTTTTCGGCAACATCCACGAAGTGGTGCAGATGCCGAACCTGATCGAGGTTCAGCGCGAAAGCTACGAACAGTTTCTGCGTTCCGATCCTTCGATCGGCTATGTCTCCGGTCTTGAAAAGACGCTGCGGTCGGTGTTCCCGATCCGCGATTTCGCCGGCACCGCCGAGCTCGATTTCGTCAATTACGAGCTGGAACCCCCCAAATTCGATACCGACGAATGCCGCCAGCGCGGCATCACCTATGCCGCGCCGATGCGCGTTACGCTGCGCCTGATCGTGTTCGAAGTCGACGCCGATACCGAAGCCCGCTCGGTGCTCGATATCAAGGAGCAGGACGTTTACATGGGCGACATGCCGCTCATGACCCAGAACGGCACCTTCATCATCAACGGCACCGAACGCGTGATCGTGTCGCAGATGCACCGCTCGCCGGGCGTGTTGTTCGACCATGACCGTGGCAAAACGCACGCTTCGGGCAAATATCTCTTCGCTGCGCGCGTCATCCCGTATCGCGGCAGCTGGCTCGATTTCGAATTCGACGCCAAGGACATCGTCAACGTCCGCATCGACCGCAAGCGCAAGCTGCCGGTGACGGCGCTGTTGTACGCGCTTGGCCTGACGTCGGAGGAAATCCTCAACTATTTCTACAACCGCGTCACCTTCGTGCGCGGCCAGGGTGGCTGGATCATCCCGTTCCAGGCCGAAAACTGGCGCGGCCAGAAGCCGATGTACGACATCATCGACGCCAAGACCGGCGAGATCGTGTTCGCCAGCGGCCAGAAGATCAGCCCGCGCGCCGCGAACAAGGCGGCCAAGGACGGGCTGAGCGACCTGCTGATCCCGACCGAAGAAATCTTCGGCCGCTACAGCGCCTATGATCTGATCAACGAAGCGACCGGCCAGATCTATATCGAGGCGGGCGACGAAGTGTCGGCCGAGAATCTGGAACTGCTCGACAAGGCCGGGATCGACCGGATCGAGCTGCTCGACATCGATCATGTCGCGACGGGTCCGTGGATCCGCAACACGCTGAAGGTCGACAAGGCCGAGGAGCGCGAGCAGGCGCTGTCCGACATCTACCGCGTGATGCGCCCCGGCGAACCGCCGAC
>PKED01000221.1 GCA_002863155.1 Sphingomonadaceae bacterium
TGGGACAGTTCGACTTTTGCAGCCACGTCGAAAGACGAAGGTGGCCCCATTTCGACTTACCGTTGGGAGCCGGGAGAAGAAGACTTTGCTGCGCCGCTGCCCGATGATGCTTCACGCGGCGAAGTCATCGGCCGCATAATCGCTACGGTGCTTTTGGTGGGCTTCGTCGCATACGTCTTCTGGGCGCTACCGATCTAGGCGTCACTTCCGCAGATTCGGGTCCGTGAAAAATCCCCGATTGAGTTCCTTTCCGACATTCTGACGGACATCGGCACCGGCCTGGACGTGCAGCGCACGCCCGGCCGCGATAGCACCTCGCTCTTGTTCGAGCGCGGCGGCACCCTCCTCGATCTTCGTGATGGTGGGGGGAGCGCCAGGTCCAGCTCCCTGACCTTGCGAGCTCGGTAGCGCAGAGGGCCGGTAAGTCGCGCGCACGTCGGCCGCACCGCCGATGTCCGGGCCGCTGATCGACCCGAGGCTCGGCTCGACAAGGCGATCGGCAATCTCCTCCCGAATTGCCTCGCGCTTGTCGGCCATCCAGCGGCTGACCATCTCCTGACGTACCCCGCGCTGATGGGCAGAGAGATCGGTGGCCCAAAGCGCGGCCGCATCGATGTGTGGTTCCGGCTCACTGACGATGATGGTCGACAGTGGCGATGCGCGATCGAGCTCAAATTCTTCAAGCGGAAGAACCATCGAGAGCCCAACAATTGCTACGAGGTCTTCAAAGACATTGCTCGCCTTGAAAGCTGCGGTGACGTCGCGGATGTCGGCTTCATGATCGTCGCGACCGACCACCTGCACTACGTCAGCAACGAAGTGTATTCCCTCGCGACCAGCGATTTCGACTTTCGCAACGGGGCGACTTATCAGGCCGGAAAGACCCTGATTTACAATACTGGCGGAGACTTCGGTCCGCCTATCACGCTGGCGCACGACTACCAGTTCCAGTGGGCGGATGGGACGACTTCGCTACACTATCTTTTGCTGGAAGTGACACCAACACCATGATCGCTCGCGCATGGCTGTCGATAATCACATGAGTAAGAACCGATATGGCTGACGATATTCCTTCCGAAATCCTGACCGCGATCAAGCGCGTCGCCCGCAAAGAATGGCCGGGGGATCGGGAGATGCAGCAGTATGCGATCGACGCGGAGACCACCGCTTACCGAGGGCTGGAAGCCCTCGATTACGGGGAGGCTGCGGACCACAAGCCTGCGATCCTCACAGAGGCCAAGGAATACCACACCACCTGGGAAGATATTTGCGGCTTTGTCTCGGAGGAGGTCGAGGCCTTCAAAGCCCTGGCCACCCTCGCGCCCGACGATGTCCCGACCGACTTCATTGACGAACACAAACGCAAGGCCGCCGCCGAGCATGACTGGTTCGCCATGCAGCTTGAGACGGTGGAACAGGCGGTCGAGGGCTATCGCTACGTTAAGCGTACCCGCGCTAAGGTCGGTCCCATTCGCGACATCCTGGTGCGGATGGAGGCGATCATCGGTTCAGAGTGCTACAATGCTAACATCCAGAACTACAGCGCCTGGGGCGTCTGGGAGGGCGAAGGACGGTCGTTCCGATACCCTGTCACCTACATCCGCGACGGCAATGAGGAGAAGCGCAAGGCGCGCGTCGATGATCTCGAGCCCGAAGCGCTGATCACCGGCCACTACAAATTCGGCGCCAACGAACTGAGCATCCACCGCGCCCTGGTTCGTATCGTCGATATGCTGAAGGCCGATTATGGCCTGACGATTCCCGCACCCGAGGATCCCGCATGATTGTGGCGCGCCGTACGGTGAGGCCAGACGTCGGCCTCCGGCCTCAGACGCGCGCCTTTAGAAACGACGGTAACGAATGATTCCCTTCGCCCGCTCCAGTTTTCCCACGGAAAACCAATTGTTTGAACCTCGCGAAGCTCGCGAGGCGCTGGTGACAACGGGCGAGTTTCCAACGATTGTCACCACATTGTCATCGGGCCAAATCCAGCTGGGGACAACTCAGGCGTGCTCACTTCTCATCCAGATGTACAATTGCACGTCCGGCAGATGGATTAGGCCATGCATGCTGGAGTGCCAGTGCAGTGATTTGCCCGCTCCTGCGCAGAACCAACCACTCGTTTAGCCGCTGATCCCTGGGCTCGAAGCCTGTCCTCCTTCAATCAACCCGTGAAGGGTCCGCTACGCATGCGCGTGCGGCCGCAGCTTCGCTGCGGTGATTGCGTCCAGTCTCCGGCCCGTGGGGCGACTGTCGAGCGGGTTGGTCCCGCTCCTCGACAGGAGCCGCATCATGCCACTTGCAACTGCACAATCGCTTGGCTGGAACCTCTCCCGGACGCTGATGACGGTGATCGTCCTCATCAAGACCGGCCAAGGATATTTCGTAATCCCCGCCGATGAATTCGATGGCGACCCCGAACAGGTCGTTCGTGAATATGACCCTTTCGCCCGTTGACCTTAGGCAGAATCGGACTTTTCGAACCAACTTCCGTCGTGCTAAACTCGAAGTGCAGATTGCGCTGAGGTGGTGGTGGCGAGCGCGTCCAGACAAGGGACGCATATGACCATTTTCCTCATCCTTGGGGCCGCTGCAGGCTTTTACATGCTATGGCTGCTTTTCCGGCTCGCCAGCCTCGCCCTGCCAGTATGCGTCGCGATCGGCACTGGCTTTGCCATACTCCGCCACGAATTCGGCTATCCGGCAGCAATCCTCGCTGCCTTTGGCGCTGGCATCGCCACGCTGCTCATCGGCCAACTTCTGGTCGCTTTTACCCGATCTCCGTTGCTCAAGCTGGTGATCGCGCTGCTTTTTGCTGTGCCTGCTGCTTTCGCCGGATATCAGGCCGCGCACAGCCTTGGTTCGTTGGCAACAAACAGCAGCTCTGTGTTGGCAATTCTCGGTTCGATTGCAGCGTTCGCCACATCCGCTTCAGCCTGGCGAAGTGTGATGGGTGGCAGCGATCATAAAAGCGCAAACTCAGTAGACGACCGGTCGATGAGCAGCAATCCTCATCCGGCCCGGACGATCATCAGCGAATAGGGGGCAAGGCTGTGCTGGCTGAGAGCGTTCGTTACAACGCCATGGGATTTGGCTGGCTTCAACGCCGTCTGAACCGGAAGCCTGACCACGGTGAAACTGCGATCTGCGCCAAGGACGCCATTTCCTGCAGGATCGCACCAGTACGGCCTCTTTCGACACGCGCCTATGTCAGCAATACGCTTCGCTTGGCATACTTGCCGCAACGGTGCGTTTCGGACTTTCTTCCCCCGGCGTGCCGCCGTTCCTCGCGAGGCAAGAAAGACCGATCACCCCGTCCTTTGCTAACGCTACGGGCTGACGCTGCAGCGTCTGCCACTGACTGACCTTTATCCGCGCATCGAGGCCGCACTGGAGCGGTCCGACAAACGGAAAAGGAAATACCCATGGCAAAGATCGGCAACTTCAAGAAGGTTTCGGGAGAGCTCCGGGGCCAGATCGCCACTCTTGCACTGCAGGCCAAATCGGTTCGCATCGTCGCAGAAGAAAGCACCAGCTCCAACGCTCCCAGCCACCGCGTCCTGGTCGGCGATGTCGGGATCGGTGCCGCATGGGAAAAGCGCACCCAGGATGACCGGCCCTACCTCTCGGTCAAACTTGATGATCCGAGCTTTGTGGCCCCCATCTTCGCCCAGCTCTTCGAAGCCGAAGACGGTAGCCACGATCTGGTCTGGAACCGCCCTGCCCGACGCAGCGATAGCTGAACCACGAAGTCATCGCCCGGGTAACACCGGGCGATGACGAATCCCTAGTATATTGGGTGGCAGTATATTAGGCTTCCGCCGACCCACGAGGCATGAAGCTTCGGGAGATTTTTGCGACGAATTTAAGGCGAATGCGTCACGCCAGTGGGCTTTCGCAGGAGGAATTGGCGCATCGTGCCGGAATCAACCGCAACTATGTTGGCCTTCTTGAACGCGCGGCCAATTCGCCGACGCTCGACACCATCGAACGACTCGCAGAAGAACTTGGAGTCGCTCCGGCCCGCTTCTTTGATGACCAAGCGGATCATTGACCGGAAGTCGTCTCCACTCCACCGAACCAGCAACACAAATTTACAATTTCTCAACCGCAGCAAGCAGATGCTGGTGCCTGCTCCTGCGCGGCGTGACATGGGATGGTCCGAGCGTTATGCGGAAAGATGCATAACGCTCTCGCGATTTAGGGAGAAGGATGACCTGCTTCTCCGCTCGCCTTGCGATGAGGCAGCCATTAAACTGGCAGAGCGCCAAGGAGGGACCTATGTCGGCTCCTGATTTTGAAGATCAACCACCGTTGATGGACCGGCTGAGTGCTTATGACGAGCGCCACCTAGTGACATATCTGCGCCTTCTCGACGCTGAGAAAGACGGCGCATCATGGGAAGAAGCTGCGGCGATCATCTTTGCAATCGACCCCGCCAAAGAGCCCAAGCGCGCCAAGCTGGTTCACGACAGCCACCTTGCTCGTGCCAAATGGATGACGCAGAGTGGCTACCGTCATTTGCTGGACCCGCGCGCGAACTAAACTCCGAAGCTTCCACCGTTCTGGCGCAATCGATTGTGCCTGCCTCGCAGATAGCGCGCCACAGACTCGAGCACTTCTCGGCCCTTGCCGGTAGCATGATCGTCCGACTCCAAAAAACCTCACAGGAGAGCTGTGATGGAGGAGAAGCCCGACTGGCGTTCGGAGAGTTACGCCAAAGCCTTTGAAGCACATGACCGTGCGGACTTCGCGCAGGAATTCCTGCGCCGCAATCCTGATTATCGCGAACAATATGCTCGTGCCATCAACGCAGCGCCGATAGCGCGCAAACGTCTGGCCAAGCACTGGGGGTTGGTCTTTCGCGGCCGACCCTGAACATACCGCCACGCAAAGCCCCGCCATCTGGGACCCTTCCGCATCCGCTACAATCATCCGGCTGCAACCGGATCCAGCCATGACCGGCAGCTTCAATAAGCTTACCGCTGGAAAAGGTGCGACGGTCATCGCCAGCCATATCGCCGATCAAGCGTCACATCTGGTGCTGACATCGAGCGGACGACGCTATCGGCTGACTATCCCAACAGGAGCATCCGATACTGACCCGCTCACCTATATGCTGCCTGCGGACACCTTTTGGGAACTGCGCAAAACCGCAATGTCGGCTTTCCATGAACATATTCATCTTGGTCGGCTGCGTCATCGACCAGTTTCCCTCGACCCGGGGCCGTCCGAACGCTGGCGTTTGGTGCAATGGTTGAGGCTGCTTGATGCATTGCATGAAGGTGTCAGCCTTGCCGCCGCGATGGTCAGCACCGCGATCGTGGCTGTCCCGGCCCATGCCCAGTTCGGAGGGATAGTCTATGACCCCTCCAACTATGCCCAGAACGTGATGACGGCCGCCCGGTCGCTTCAGCAGATCAACAACCAGATCCAGCAGATTCAGAATCAGGCCACGAGCCTGATCAACGAAGCGCGCAATCTGACCAGTCTGCCGATCTCGACGATTGAGACGCTGCAGAGCCAAGTCGACCAGACTCGGCAGTTGCTCAACCAGGCGCAGCGGATCGCCTACGAGGTGACCGACGTCCAGCAAGTGTTCAACGGACGCTACAAAGGCTCGGCCCTCTCGGCGGGGCAAGCCCAGATGGTCGCCAACGCACGCGATTTTTCCACGGAAGGGGCCGTCAGCCATGAATGACACCGGCGTAATCGACCAGTTTCTGGCGGTCTTCACCCAGTACATCGACAGTGGCTTTGGCCTGCTCGGCGGCGAAGTGGCGTTCCTCTCCTCGACCCTGATCGTCATCGATGTGACCATTGCCGCGCTTTTCTGGGCCTGGGGAACGGACGAAGATGTGCTGCAGCGGCTCATCAAGAAGACGCTCTACATCGGCACCTTCGCATTCATTATCGGCAATTTCTCTAGCCTTGCCGGGATCATGCTTCAGAGCTTTGCCGGACTCGGGCTTCAGGCCAGCGGTAGCGGCATGGCCATGGGCGATTTCATGCGCCCTGGCGTCGTTGCTGCCACCGGTCTCGACGCCGGCCAGCCCCTGCTCGATGCGACAGCGGACCTGGTTGGCCCCGTCGGTCTTTTCACCAACTTCGTGCAGATCCTGATCCTTCTGATCGCGTGGCTGATCGTCGTCATCGCGTTCTTCGTGCTGGCGATCCAGGTCTTCGTCACAATCATCGAGTTCAAGTTGGTCACCCTGGCGGGGTTTGTCCTGCTGCCTTTCGCCTTCTTCGGACGCACTGCCTTCATGGCCGAACGCGTGCTCGGCCACATCATTTCCTCCGGGATCAAGGTGCTGGTGCTGGCCGTCATCACCGGCATCGGCACGACATTGTTCGCACAGTTCATCAACGCTGGCCTGGGGGTCGAACCCGACATTCAGCAGGTAATGGCCATCGCCCTTGCCGCGTTGACGCTTCTTGGCCTGGGCATCTTCGGACCGAGCATCGCCAATGGGATCGTTGCAGGGGGCCCACAACTCGGTGCAGGAGCTGCTGCCGGAACGGCGATCGCTGCCGGCGCAACTCTCGCTGGCGGCATCGCTGGTGCGAAACTCGCCGCCGGTGCCGCAGGATCAGCCATGGCTGGTGCCGCCAGTGGCGGTGCTCGCGCCGCAGGTGGGGCTTCCGGCGCCTACTCGGCTGGGGCCGCCGGGAAGTTTGGCAGAGCTGCCGTCACCTCTGGCCTCGGCAACGTCGCAAAGTCCGCAGCAGGCGCAGCGACCTCGCCCCTCAGGCGTGCCGCCGACAACCTCAAGGCCAACTATGCTGCGGCAAGGGGAGGCGCGCCGAAAAGCGCCGCCGCAGCTTCATCCTCCGATGGCCCACCGGCTTGGGCCACTGCCATGCGGCAGCGGCAGGCGATGAGCCAGGGCGCCTCGATTGCGGCGCACACGCTCAAGGGCGGCGATAGCCACTCCAGCGGTCAAGGCCCCGACATCACTGACAAGAGCTGAATCACTCAAGAGGTCCTTCCCATGTTCCGACGCCCATCCATCCGCTATGGTACCAGTCCCGAACCGATCACTCCGTACCAACGCGCAGCCCAGGTCTGGGATGACCGGATCGGTTCGGCCCGTGTTCAGGCCAAGAACTGGCGCCTCGCCTTTTTTGGCTGTCTCGTTCTCTCGGGTGGGCTCGCAGGAGGTCTGGTCTGGCAATCCGCACGCGGCACAATCACCCCTTGGGTGGTCGAGGTCGACAAATTGGGACAGGCTCAGGCCATTGCGCCGGCAGATGCCGATTTTCGTCCAACCGATCCGCAAATGGCCTTCCACCTCGCCCGTTTCATTGAGCAGGTGCGCTCCATTCCGGCCGATCCCATTGTGCTTCGGCAGGACTGGCTGAGAGCTTACGACTTCACCACTGATCGGGGCGCACAGGCACTCAATGACTATGCGCGCGGCAACGATCCATTCGCCCAAGTCGGCAAGGTCCAGGTCGCAGTGGATGTCTCAAGCGTCATCCGTGCATCGAACGACAGCTTCCGCGTCGCATGGACCGAGCGGCGCTACCAGGACGGGGCGCTGATCGAAACCTCTCGTTGGTCTGCCATTCTGACCACAGTCGTGCAGCCGCCACGTACCCCGGACGCCCTGCGAAAGAATCCGCTCGGCCTGTTTGTCAACGCCATCAACTGGTCAAAGGAGCTTAGCCAATGATCCCCCATTCGCGCGTGCTGCGCTTTTCGATCCTTCTCTCGGCAATCGCGATCGGCGGCATGCCTGTCCCCGTTTTCGCCAGCGAGGCTCCCGCACGTTCTTTGGCGCAGCCGCCGGTGGCCACACCCGAGCCCACAGACCCGCGCACACGCATCGGGCGTGCGAATGCTGCGGCGCGCGTACAACCGGAGCGGGCAAGCTATTTCAATGCGATCCAGCAATATGCCTATGCTGAAGGTGCCCTGTTCCAGATTTACACCTCGCCGGGGCATGTCACCAATATCATGCTCCAGGAAGGAGAGGAGCTGGTTGGGCCGGGGCCGGTCGCGTCGGGCGATACGGTCCGCTGGATCATTGGAGATACGGTGAGCGGCAGCGGCCTGATGCGCCGCGTCCACATTTTGGTGAAGCCGACGCGGGCCGATATCAGCACCAATCTCGTGATCAACACCAATCGCCGCACCTATCACCTGGAACTGAGCGCCACGACTTCCACCTATATGGCAGCGGTCTCATGGACCTATCCGCAGGACGCCCTGATTGCTCTGCGCAACGCTGAAGCCGAGACCGAGCGCAGCGCCCCGATTGCCGCTGGGATCGACTTTTCGTCTCTGAGCTTTGACTATCGCTTGTCAGGAGACCGGCCGACATGGCGACCGGTGCGTGTCTTTGATGATGGGCGGCAGGTCTTCATCGAGTTTCCGGCAAGCATCGCCAACGGCGATATGCCTCCTTTGTTCGTAGTCGGTGCAAACGGTTCGGCGGAACTCGTCAACTATCGGGTGCAAGGACGCTACATGGTTGTCGACCGGTTGTTCGATAAGGCCGAGCTGCGCCTCGGTGCTGGCCGCAATGTCCGTCAGGTTCGCATCGTACGCGAAATTCCCCGCAGCAGGGGGCGGGCATGAAAACGCCATCCCATATTGATCCGCCGTCTGCCGACGACCAGCGCGAGGACGAGTCCGACAAGCTGAACGAGGAAGCCCCGGTGGCGCCGTCCAGCCCGGACGGCTTTCGCCTTGGCGGAGAGCCCCCACGCGTAATGCGGCTATCGCGCAAGGCTCTTGCAACGCTTGGCGTGGCTGCCAGCGTCGCTATTGGCGGTTCGTTAATTTACGCCCTTCAGCCCAAGACGCCTGTACCGCCGGAAAACCTCTACGATACCAACAGTCGCAATCGCGCTGATCAGGTAACAGGCGCCCCTGCAAGTTATAACGATGTCCCCAAACTAGGGCCTCCGCTACCGGGTGATCTGGGAAGGCCGATCGTCGCTGCACAACAGGATGGTCAAAATGTCCCGATCCCCTCAATCGGATCGCCAGCCAATGGCACGCCAACGCCGGATCCGAGGCGTGCAGCCGCTGAGCAGGCGCGGGAACGAGCCGCGCAGGAACGCGACAGTGCGCGAACGAGTCAGCTTTTCCTGGCTGGCAGCACTGGCAATAGTGACAACCGCACGCCTTCAGCTGGTGGTCTGCAGTCGGCAATCCCGAACGACGTCCCCGCCGCTTCTCAGGTGCCCCCGCCGACGCCGACCTCCAACCGCCGTGGATTTCTTGAACAGCGCGGAAGTCGCGTGACGGAAAGCCCGGAACGGATCATGCGTCTCAGCTCTCCCCATGTCGTGCAGGCTGGCAGCATCATTCCCGCAGCGCTGATCACCGGCATTCGTTCAGATCTGCCCGGCCAGATCACGGCGCAGGTGACTCAGAATGTCTATGACAGCCCGACTGGACGCATTCTGCTGATACCGCAGGGATCACGCCTGATCGGCGAGTATGACAGTGATGTCGCAGCAGGCCAGAACCGTGTGCTGCTGGCATGGGATCGGCTCATTTTTCCGGGTGGTCATTCGATCTTGCTCGACCGCCTGCCGGGCGCGGATGTCGCCGGCATGGCAGGTCTTGAAGACCGCACCGATTATCACTGGGGCAACATGCTGAAGGCCGCCCTGATTTCCACCTTATTGGGAGCGGGGACAGAACTCGTCGCCAGCGACGATAGCGACCTCGTCCGCGCGTTGCGTTTCGGGACCCAGGATACGGTCAACCAAACCGGACGGCAGGTGGTGCAACGCCAGCTCAACGTACCGCCGACCCTGACTGTACGACCAGGGTTCGCCTTGAGGATTGTGGTCACACGCGATCTGGTCCTCGAACCATTCTAACAAGGAGTGCCCTGATGACCCGCCTTAAACTCGCTGATCTCGCAGACGAAAAGCCCGTCCGGCTTACCTTGGAAATATCAGCGCGACTGCATCGGGATCTGACGGCGTACGCGCTTGCGGTGAACGGCGGGGATCCCAAAGGTGCCCCCACAGTCGAGCGGCTCATCCCGCCCATGCTGGAGCGCTTCGTCACTACCGACCGAGGTTTCTCGAAGGCTCGAAAGTCGATTCAGACAGGGTAGCGTTCATTGATGAGGGTGAAAAAGCGCTGCAGAGCGGGATTTTCATTATCGTCGCGCCAGTAGACCGAGAATTCCAGCCGCGCCGTGCCGTTCTGGTCATGGACTTCCCGGAAATTGAGGTCAGGCCAGGTGACTCCTTGCGATGCTTCGGTCACCACAGTGATGAAGCGTCCGACCGATACTATGCTGAGGACGCTTTCAAGACTGGTGTCCTGGGTGATGATGTTTGGACGATAGCCCTGCTCGGTGAGACGAGCCGCAAGGAGGTTGGCGACGATCGGCCCTATGCCGCCGCTCGGCACAACGAAAACCTCTCGCCGAAGGTCGGTCCAATAGATTCGATCATTTTCGAGCAACCGGTGGCCATCGAGAAGGGTGACCATGAGCCGATCCGACCAAACCCGACGTGAGCGGACGCCACTCTCTTCCATGCCGGTCGGTGCGACCGCGACATCGATTGTTCGTGATTGCAGGGAATGCATAAGCTTTTCAGGCCCTGCCTCCACCCCGTCGAACTGCACGTCGGGGAACCGAGTCAAATAGTCAGCAAAGGTCTGCTTGAGGTTTCCGGCCATCAACGATGAACTGTAGCCCACCGCAAGGCGGCCCTGTTCGCCATAGCTGACTGCACGTGCCGTGGTTTGCAGATTGTCGATATCCGTTAGGATGCGACGTGCGGTTTCGATGAACACTTTACCCATTTCAGTCGGCTCTGCGCCGCGGGTCGACCGGGTGAAAAGCTTGATACCGAGCTGATCTTCGAGCTGGGTGACACGCTGGCTGAGCGTTGATTGCCGCATGTGGAGAGCTGCTGCGGCTCGGGAAAGGCTACTCATTTCCGCCGTAAGAACTGCGTATCGTAATTGCCGCACCTCAATCGTCATGCTGAACCGCTCCCCTCGCTTTTTAAATCAAGAAGTTGAGCCAGCGTCCAGCCATATTCGTAATGAGAAATTAGTTAGGCTGGGATACGCGAGATACGTTTCATCCGCAGACAGAAACTCACTGCCAAGAAACTGTTACTGCCCCTATCGCTCAAAGCGAGCCAATAGGGGCAGTTGCCGTTCACTATGACAAAAAGATGTGGCTACTCTACGGCCTTCTCCGAAAACCCGAGAGTGTTCGCATTCTCGATGAGGGTCCGAACTTTTGCACGGTCCAGACCACCCGGCACTTCAGCATCGATTTCAAGCCGCAAAGTTACCTTGCTTCCTGGGAGCGTGGTCAATTGCTCAACAATCGCCTCGACAATCTGATGCATGTCGCGGGCCGGACGGTCGGGCGAAATCGCAACTACCCCACTGAACCGGGTCGGGTTGCGCTCGGACGGTGTGGGGGTAAGCTGCGCAGGAGCCTGCTCCCCAGGCATTGTAGGTGCCCCTGCTTGCGGTGCACCGGAATCGGTCGCTACCGGTTCTGCAGGTTTCGGGCGATGAGCTTCGGCTGCGTCCGGCTTTATGATCACGCTATCGCCATCAATGACGACCATGGCATTGTTGGCATGATCGATGGCCAAGCCAAGATAAGCGCCCGCAGCGTCGTCCCATCGTTCCGCATAGGCGAATGGGCCAGGCAACATTCCGGCTACAGCTGACTGTACCGATCGGATCAGCACGTCCTGATTCTTGAGACGCGGCAGGTAGATATAGCGATTGAGGTATTCCCTCAGGTCTCGGAGCGAGAGATGGGGTTTCCCGTTCCAGATGTACTTCTGAAGGTCGCGATCTAGCCTCGTGGGTCCGAGTTCGGTCAGCAGACCCTCTTCGCCAACCAACTTCTTGCTGGCGCGCGCCAGCAGTCCGTCCTGAGCAGGGATCTTGCCTGACACCCATTCGACTTCAGATTGCGCGCTCTCCTGCGCTGGGTAGTGCAGATAACACCATGCCTCCTTGAGGCGGGTCTTCACAGTTTCGTTGGCTTCGGTCAGCTTTGTCTTTGCAAGCGCGCTATCACTCTGCGTGAGGTTCAGGCGGTCTGTGTCGCGGACGATTTCGGTCCAAGCAAGCCATGCCCGCACCGCGTCTTTGAGATTGTCCAGCTGGCGCGCGTCGGCGGATATGAAAACCAACATGTTTCGATAAACCCGCGGCGTGCTCCCGCGCTGCAAGAGTATCTCTTTCGCCTCGGTCAAGGCTTCCGAACCGTCCCGGCCATTGTGGGCATGCGCCACCCCAAGCACCACAGCACGAACACCGCCTGCCTCGTCGGGCACTTCGGCGGAGCCGGACGGGGCTACCTGCACCGCATCGAAATGTCCCCGGTCCGCTAAGGCGTTCACGTATTTGGTGAGTTCCGCGTCGATCGTCACATCGACCAGCGCGGACTCGATCTGCGCAGCACGGTCGGTCGCAATGCGGTTGAGGCTGGCCGACATCGAATACCAATAGCGGCCCAGATCCGCATGCATGAACTTCGCTTGGTTCGTCAGCCGCCGCAAGGCGTCGCCGAAAATCGCAGGACGCTCTCCCGGCTGCACAACACCGAGGTTGATCTGCTTATCGTCTAGCCCGGTATTCTGCTGCTGGTGCGTCGGTGCGGTGCCCATGAAGATCGCTCGGGCGACGCGCCGGGTGGCCGAATAGCGGTTCAGGTTCGGTGCCGATTGATCGATCTTGTAAGGCGTCGATGCAGTTCCATCCACGTCGCCCGCGATAATCGACTGCCAGCTGAGATCGAGGTAGTGAAGCAGCTCTGGCTCGACGCGCGGAGAACTGACCGCAACGCTACCAGGCATGATCATCACCGAAGGGTCGCCGCTCATCCATAGCTCGTGGATTGCCTGAGCCATCAGTCGCAGCACACCGCGCGTTCGCTGAAATTTCTCCAGCGAACCCCAGCTGGTGTAGAGCTGGTCAAACAGCTCGGGGTGGATCGGATAGGCTTTTTCGAGCTTGCGCCGGTAATCCTCGTCCGCGCAGCCCTGCGGGAAATCGTTGGTATTGTCCCGATAGAGCTTGGCGAATTGCTTCAACGTATTGTCACGATGATGGAACTTGTCGCCCGAGATTTCCTTGAACAGGCGTCGACGAACAATCTCGTAGCTCTCTTCCTGGCTCGCAGGACGCCACGACGATTCCACGCGGCTGAATGTCTGTTTCAGGCGCGCCAACGCTTCCTGGCCACCCTCTCCGCCCACTTCGATCTGCGACGCCGGCAGCGATGCCACCAACAGCGTTCTGGGGCTGGCCTTTACCGCCTCAGTCAGCGACTGGACGAATGATAGGTTTGCATCGAACGATCCCGAGGGAAGGCCCTCCACCTTGTAGATCTGGCGGAGATAGGCGACCCATTCATCGATCAGGATCAGGCATGGTGCGCACTTCTTGAAGATTTCCTCGAGCAAGTGCGAACCCGGTGCGATGCCATTGGCGTCGTTTTCCGCGATCATGTCGAAGGCTTCCGGGCCGCCGAGCTGCCATGCGAGTTCGCCCCACGTCGTCCGGATCTTGCGACCGCCATCGGCATTCAGCACATCCTGCGGACCACGCGACGTGCCGACAAGCACGGCGCGGTTGATGCCTTCGGGAACGCTTAGCCCTTCGCGCTCGAGCAGCTGGTCGAGACCGGAAAGGTCCTGAACCTGTGTCGGCCCCGCCATGTGATAGAGCGCCAGCATCGAGTGGGTCTTGCCGCCGCCAAAGTTTGTCTGCAGTTCGACAACCGGATCACCGCCGTTGCCAGATAGGCGCTTGGCCGCACCCAGAAGTAGCGTGCTCAGGCCTTCGGTCAGGTATGTGCGACTAAAGAACTGCTTTGGCTCGCGGTATTCCGCAGGCGCGCTGCCCGAATGCACCTTGGCAAGGTCGGCCGCGAATTCGGCCTGCTGGAATTCCCCGGTCGCTACGTCCTGATGCGGTTCGACCACCTCGCGCCACGGCAGCAGTCCGGCCACAGTCTCCACCGAGATTTCGAGGCGCTGGGTCTTCCGGCGCTCCTCATTGCGCGCCAGCTCGGAAAACTTGGTCCGCAGGATGGTGTCGCGCATCTTGCCGATCTGATCGGCCGCTTCCCCAGCGCTGATCGCTTCCATCAGCCGCCGCATGGAATCAAGAGCGCGCTCGGCGTCGTCGTAGGTGAAGTTCTCGTTGTGCGAGAGCTTGTTGCGCACGTCGAGCAACTCGGAGACGTAGGACCTTT
>PKED01000017.1 GCA_002863155.1 Sphingomonadaceae bacterium
GGCATCGGCGCGGTGATCGGGCATGAGATCAGCCATCATTTCGACGATCAGGGTCGCAAATACGATCCTACCGGCAAGCTGACGGATTGGTGGACGCCCGCCGATGTCGCGGCGTTCGACAAGCTGACGGCCCAGCTCGTCGCGCAATATGACGGCTACGAACCGCTGCCCGGCCAGAAAATTCAGGGTGGGCTCACGCTGGGCGAGAATATCGCCGATCTGGCCGGCCTGTCGGTGGCGATCGATGCCTATCACAAGTCGCTGGGCGGCAAGCCGGCGCCAGTGATCGACGGGATGACCGGCGACCAGCGCTTCTACCTTGGCTGGGCGCAGGTGTGGCGGACCAAGTACCGCGAACAGGCGCTGCGGTCGCAGTTGCTGAGCGATCCGCATTCGCCCGGCGAATATCGGACCGCGACGGTGCGCAACCTCGATCCATGGTATGCCGCGTTCGGCGCCAAGCCGGGCCAGAAGCAGTATCTGGCGCCGGATGCCAGGGTGCGGATCTGGTAAGATATCGAACGCGAAGGGGCGGCGCCGGATGGTGTCGCCCCTTCCTGCATTCAGGGGTGCCGCGCGCGCCAGACCATTCAGGGAGGAAATGATGCACCGCAAGACGATCGCCACAATCACTTCGGGCGCCGCGCTCGCTGCAATCGTCGCCGGCATGGCGTTCGCTGCGCCCGGCAAACCGGCTGCGAACAAGCCGGCCATCGGCGATTTCGGCTTCGACGAGACCGGCATGGACCGCAGCGTGGCACCGGGCGACAATTTCTTCGATTTCGCCGACGGCAATTGGGTGAAACGCACCGAAATCCCCAATGACAAGCCAAGTTTCGGCGCGTTCGACACGCTTGCCGACTTGTCGCTGATCCGGACCAGGGGGCTGCTTGAAGCGGCGGCGAAAAGCCCTTCCTCCAAGATTGGCAGCGCCTATGTCGCCTATCTCGACACCGCGACGATCGAGGCCAAGGGGCTGGCGCCCATCCAGCCCTGGCTGGCGCGGATCAAGGCGGCTTCGACAAAGGCCGATTATGTCGCGCTTGCCGTCGAGGCCGACCGCAACGGTGTCTTGGTTCCGTTCGGTACCGGCGTGTCGACCGACGCCAAAGACCCCGACAGCTATGTCGTCAGCGTGCGCCAGGCCGGGCTCGGCATGCCCAATCGCGATTATTATCTGAGCAGCGACGCCAAGCTCCAGGCGACCAAGGCCGCCTATCAGGGCCATATCGCGCGGATGTTCACGCTTGCCGGCGAGCCCAATGCGGAGGCGCGCGCCAAGGCCGTGGTCGATCTGGAAACGCAGATCGCGCAGGCGCACTGGACCAATATCCAGAGCCGCGATGCCGACAAGACCTATAACAAGATGTCGGTCGCGCAACTCGTGGAGATGGCGCCCGGTTTCGATTTCGTGACCTATTTCAAGGGCGTCGGCACCCCGACCGATAGCGTCGTCGTCGGTCAGCCGAGCGCGGTTGCGGGAATCGCCAAGGTGATCGCCGACGCGCCGATCGAGGTGCTGAAGGATCAGCTGATCATCCGTTCGCTCAATGAATTTGCGCCGGTGCTGCCGACGGCGTTCGACAAGGAAAGTTTCGCCTTTTTTGGCACCGAACTGCGCGGGACGCCCGAGCAACAGCTGCGCTGGAAACGCGCCGTCAACTGGACGTCGGCTTCGATTACCGATGAGGTGTCGAAGATCTACGTTGCCAAATATTTCCCGCCCGCGACCAAGGCGGCCGCCGACGCGCTCGTCAAGAACATCATCGCGGCGATGAACGCTCGCATCGACAAGCTCGACTGGATGGCGCCCGAAACCAAGGCGAAGGCGCACGCCAAGCTTGCCGCCTTTGTGCCGCGCATCGGCTATCCCGACCGCTGGCGCGACTATTCGGCGTTGGTGATCAAGCGCGACGACGCATTCGGCAACCATCTGCGCGCCAATCAATGGGCGCACAATTACAACATCACCAAGCTCGGCAAGCCCGTTTATCGTTGGGAATGGGGCCTTGCCCCCATGACCGTGAACGCGCAGGCGAACCCGACGCTAGTCGCGATCACGTTCCCGGCTGCAATTCTGCAACCGCCGTTCTTCGACCCCAAGGCCGATCCGGCGGTCAATTATGGCGGCATCGGCGCGGTGATCGGGCATGAGATCAGCCATCATTTCGACGATCAGGGATCGAAGTTCGATCCCAAGGGGCGGCTCGCGACGTGGTGGACGCCCGCCGATGTCGCCGCGTTCAAACAGCGTACCGACCGGCTCGTCGCGCAGTACGACGCCTACGAACCGCTGCCCGGTTTCCATGTGAAGGGTGGGCTGACGCTGGGCGAGAATACCGCCGATCTCGCCGGGCTGGCGGCATCGCTCGATGCCTATCACAAGTCGCTGGGCGGCAAGCCCGCGCCGGTGATCCGCGGCTTCACCGGCGACCAGCGCTTCTACCTCGGCTATGCGCAAGTGTGGCAGCGGCGCCACCGCGACAATGACCTGAGGAACCGGCTGCTCACCGATCCGCACTCGCCCGCCCAGCAGCGCGTCTGGACGGTGCGCAACATCGATGCCTGGTATGCCGCGTTCGACCCGAAGCCGGGCCAGAAAATGTATCTGGCCCCGGAAGAGCGGGTGCGCATCTGGTGACGCGGTCGCCGCTGCGCCCGGCTTATCCGCGACCGGGCGCAGCGGGAGCTTGACGCCACCGCCGGGGCGGGCATGACGGGGCGATGGCCAGCCTTTCCGCGTCGACCCCGCCCTTTCGCCAATCGGCGCGTGCCGCCGCGATCGCCGCTGGTGCGGCGGGGCTGGCGGCGGCCGTCGTCATTCTCGTGTTGCTCGGCAATCCGCTGGTCGCGGGCGGCTTCCTCGCCGGTGGTCTGTTGCTTGGCGGCGCGGCGATCGCGGCGCGGCTCGTGCGCCCGGAGACCGAAGCGCCGGCCGCCGAGATCGACTGGTCGATCGTGCACAGCCTCGCGGAGGCAAGCGACGATGCCGTCGCCGTCACCGATCGCGGAGGACGTCTGGTCTGCGCCAATTACGCTTATCGCGCGTTATTCGCCGGTGATCCGACGCCGCCCAATCTGCCGGTCGGGGATAGCGGTGTCGCCGCGCTTGCCGCGGCGGGCCGGGCGGCGTGGCGCGACGGCTTGGGCGACGTCGCCCGCCTGACCGCGCCTGGCGGGCCGATTTCGACGCAGATCATGCGCAGCGGCCAGACGGGCGACATGCTCGTCTGGCGGTTCCGCGGGGCCGAAGGAATGGACCTGGTCGCGCGGGCCGA
The DNA here is from genome assembly GCA_002863155.1 of Sphingomonadaceae bacterium. Taxonomy (GTDB): domain Bacteria; phylum Pseudomonadota; class Alphaproteobacteria; order Sphingomonadales; family Sphingomonadaceae; genus Sphingomonas. The sequence goes on from PKED01000017.1 coordinate 3,279, forward strand.
GGCATTGGTGTCAGGGCCGGTCGGCAACCGGCTTGCCGCCGCCGGGCTGATGGTCGCGCTGCTCGGGCCAGAGGGGCGGATCAAGGCCGCCAACCGCGTGTTCCGGCACCGCGCGATGGGCTATGAAGAGGGGGCAGTGGCCGGCCGCGACTTTGCCCGTTTCCTGATCACCGACAGCCAAGGTCTGGTCCGCTTCGAACGTGAAGGCATGGGCGGCACGCCGCTGCGCGTGCTGCAGGTGCCGTTCATGGAAGGCGATGCCGCGCCGATCCTCGTCGCGCTGATCGATGAGGAATCGCCCGACGGCCCCGTTGCCGGCGTGTCGGTGGCGGCGCAGGTGAAGAATCTTGTTTCGCTGATGCCGGTCGGGATCGCGCTTGTCGACCGCGAGGGGCGGCTGACCCAGATGAACGACGCGTTCGTCCGCGCCGCCGGGATCGATCTGGCATCGCCACCGCTCTACCCCGGCGATCTGGTAGTGCGCGAGGACAAGGCCGCCGTCGCCGATGCCGTGCGCCGCTTTGCCGGGGGCGCCGCGCAGGCGAGCGACATCGCGGTTCGGCTGCGCGATCGCCCCGACGAACCGGTCGCGCTGTCGATCGCGGGCGCGCGCGGCTTTGGCGACGCGGCGGTGCTGCTGAGCCTGAAGGACAATGGCGAGGAAACCCGGCTCAAGCGCGAGGTGGCGCAGGCGACCAAGATGCAGGCGGTCGGCCAGCTCGCCGGCGGTGTCGCGCATGATTTCAACAATATCCTCACCGCAGTGATCGGGCATTGCGACCTGATGCTGATGCGCCATTCGCCCGGCGACAGCGACTATGACGACATCCAGCAGATCCGGCTCAATTCGAACCGGGCCGCGAGCCTGACCCGTCAGCTGCTCGCCTTTTCGCGGCAACAGACGCTGCGGCCGCAGATCCTGCAGCTGCCCGACGTCATTTCCGAAGTGTCGAACCTGCTCAAGCGGTTGCTCGGCGAAACCGTGACGCTGGTCGTGAAGCATGGCCGCAATCTGGGGGCGGTGCGCGCCGATCCGGGGCAGCTCGAGCAGGTCGTGATGAATCTGGGCGTCAATGCGCGCGACGCGATGCTGTCGCGCGGCGGGGGGACGCTGACGATCGAGACGCTCGCCGTGCCCGCCGCCGATATTGCCCGCATCGCCAGCGAACGCCAGATGACGCCGGAGGCGATGCCCGTCGCCGATTACACCGCGCTGCGCGTGTCGGACACCGGCAGCGGCATTCCCGCCGACATCCTGCCCAAGATCTTCGAACCCTTTTTCACCACTAAGGAAGTCGGCAAGGGCACCGGGCTCGGCCTGTCGACCGTTTATGGCATCGTCAAGCAATCCGGCGGCTACATCTTCGCCGACTCGAAGCCCGGGAAGGGGGCGGTGTTCACCATCTACCTGCCCGTTCACCGCGCCGATGCCGCCGCCGCTGCGTCGCCACGCGCCAGCCGGGCCAAGGTCAAACCGGCCGAGTTGTGGGGATCGGGCACGATCCTGCTTGTCGAGGATGAGGACATGGTTCGCGCGGTGGCCGAACGGGCGCTCGCGCGACAGGGCTATACCGTCCTGACGGCCGAGAATGGCGAGGCCGCACTCGAGCTGCTCGCCAGCGCCGATCGTCCCGACCTGCTGATCTCCGACGTCGTGATGCCGATGATGGACGGCCCCACCATGGTCCGCCATGCGCGCCAGCGTTACCCCGACCTGCCGATCCTGTTCATGTCGGGCTATGCCGAAGAGCAACTGCGCAAGTCGATCGACATCGACAATGTCGCGTTTCTGGCCAAACCCTTTTCGGTCCAGCAGCTTGCCGAGGCAACGCGCGACGTGCTCGCCGCGAAATGATGCTTGGCGGCGGCCCGGCGACCGGTTAAGCGCCTCGCATGACCGCCAGCGTACTGATCGTCGAAGATGAACCGCTCATCGCGATGATGCTTGAGGATTTTCTCGAGATGCTCGGTCGCAGGGTCGTAGGACCGGCCGACAATTGCGCCGATGCGATCGCGCTGATCGCGCAGGGTGGGCTCGACGCGGCCATCCTCGACGTCAATCTGCGTGGCGGCGAGACGAGCGGCCCAATCGCCGATGCGCTGGCGGCAGCGGGCGTACCGTTCCTGTTCGCCAGTGGCGGCACCAGCGACAGGGTGGAGGGCCCGCATCAGGCGCGACCGGTGCTCGCCAAGCCGTTCACGATGGACGCGGTTGCCAAGGCGCTCGACGCGCTCGCCTGAACCTGCGCCGCCTTAGCCTCGTCGCAAGCGCGAGATTTCCCAAAGCCATAGGTCACGCCTCGGCAAAATTTGCGATCCAATATGTTCCGCTCTTGTTCTTAAAGAACATATGCGGTACATGCCCCCTCAAGCATTGAACGGCTCAGGCGTTCGGGCTAGCGAGGAGCACCAACAATGGCAGCCAAGTTGAAGGTTATCGACACCGATATGGCCCTTTCCTCCGACAAGAACAGCGACAAGGCGAATGGCGAGCGGCAGAAGGCGCTCGATGCGGCGCTTGCCCAGATCGACCGGGCATTCGGCAAGGGGTCGGCGATGAAGCTCGGCGCCAAGGCGACGATGCAGGTCGAATCGATCTCGACCGGCTCGCTCGGCCTCGATATCGCGCTCGGCGTCGGCGGCCTGCCGCGCGGTCGCGTGATCGAAATCTACGGCCCGGAAAGCTCGGGCAAGACGACGCTGGCGCTGCACGTGATCGCCGAGGCGCAGAAAAACGGCGGAACCGCCGCGTTCGTCGATGCCGAACACGCGCTCGACCCGGTCTATGCCAAGAAGCTCGGCGTCGATATCGACGAACTGATCGTGTCGCAGCCCGATACCGGCGAGCAGGCGCTGGAGATCACCGACACGCTGGTGCGATCAAATGCGATCGACGTGCTGGTGGTCGATTCGGTGGCCGCGCTCGTGCCCCGCGCCGAGATCGAGGGCGAGATGGGCGACAGCCATGTCGGCCTCCAGGCGCGGCTGATGTCGCAGTCGCTGCGCAAGCTTACCGGCTCGATCAGCCGGTCGCGGTGCATGGTCATCTTCATCAATCAGCTGCGGATGAAGATCGGCGTGATGTACGGCAATCCGGAGACCACGACCGGCGGCAACGCGCTCAAATTCTACGCGAGCGTCCGGCTCGACATCCGCCGCACCGGGCAGATCAAGGATCGCGACGACATTGTCGGCAACACGACGCGGGTGAAGGTGGTGAAGAACAAGGTCGCGCCGCCGTTCAAGCAGGTCGAATTCGACATCATGTACGGCCAGGGCATTTCCAAGATCGGCGAAGTGCTCGATCTCGGCGTCAAGGCGGGGCTGGTCGAGAAATCGGGCGCCTGGTTCTCCTATGACAGCGTGCGGATCGGGCAGGGGCGCGAAAATGCCAAGACCTATCTCACCGACAATCCCGACATGGCCGATCGGCTCGAACGCGCGATCCGCGCCCGGACTGACAAGGTTGCCGAGGAAATGATGGTCGGCCCCGAACCGGGTGAGGGCGACGACGACGAGATGTGACGTGATGGGGGGAGGACGCATGCCGCGCCGGCCGCGGTGCCGCGTCCGCCCGAAGCGATGAATGGCGGCGATGCTCCCGGCGCCGCAAGACTGGAAAGGCCCGCCTTGCCTGGCGGGCCTTTCATTTGCCGGGCGCCACCGGGGCTCCACCCTGCGATCGTGGCCATTTGGGTCACTCGAAGTGACGTTGAGGGGCTGCCCGTCGCCATTCATGCACCGGTCGGGACCGCGGCTTCGACATGGGCCGCGTCTCCACGCTATAGCGCGCGCCTGCCCATCCGCCGCCGGCAGGCGGCTTCGTCTGGAGACTGCCCGTGACGATCATCGTCCATCACCTCGAAAACTCGCGCTCGCAGCGCATTCTCTGGCTGCTCGAGGAGCTTGGCCTCGGCTACGAGATCCGGCGCTACGAACGGAACAAGGCGACGATGCTCGCCCCGCCCGAGCTGAAGGCGGTGCATCCGCTCGGGAAGTCCCCGGTGATCGAGGATGACGGGCTGGTGATCGCCGAGACGGGCGCCATCGTCGAGTATCTGGTCGCCAAGGCCGATGGCCGCTTCGGCCCCGCCGCGCACCGCGATTCGGTGCTCCGCTACCGCTTCTTCCTGCACTATGCTGAAGGGTCGATGATGCCGCCGCTGCTCGTGAAGCTGGTGCTCAGCCGGGTGCCGATGTTCGGCAAGACCGCGATGAAGCGGATCCAGCCGATGATCGACACCCATCTCGATTATGTCGAAACCGAACTGGCGCAGCGGCCCTGGTTCGCCGGCGACGAGATCAGCGCCGCCGATGTGATGATGAGCTTTCCGATCGAAGCCGCACGGGCGCGGGCGGGGCTCGACAATGGCCAGCGCCCGGCGACGATCGGCTGGCTGCAGAAAATACATGCGCGTCCCGCCTATCGGACCGCGCTCGCCAAGGGCGGGCCCTATGCCTATGCGTGAGGGCGGCGGCTAGGCGGGCTGGCTCGACGGCGCGTGGGGCGGCTCGATCTCGGGCGCTTCGGGCGCGTCGAGCTGACCCTCCCACCGCGCAACCACAGCGGTCGCAACGGCATTGCCGACGACATTGGTGCCCGAGCGCCCCATGTCGAGAAACTGGTCGACCGGCAGAATCAGCAGTAGCCCGGCCTCCGGAATGCCGAATTGCCCCATCACCGCCGCGATCACCACGAGCGAGGCGCGCGGCACGCCGGCAATCCCCTTTGACGTCACCATCAGGATCAGCAGCATCACGATCTGGGTGCCGATCGACAGGTCGATGCCATAGACGCGGGCGATGAACAGCGTCGCGAACGTCATATACATCATCGATCCGTCGAGATTGAACGAATAGCCGAGCGGCAGCACGAAGCTCGCGATCTTGGGGGGCACCCCGAACCGGTCGAGCGCTTCCAGCGTGCGCGGATAGGCCGCCTCCGACGACGCAGTCGAAAAGGCGAGCAGGATAGGTTCGCGGATATAGCGGATCAGCGATCCCGCGCGCGCGCCGATGAACGCGAACGCCGCGCCGAACAGCACCAGCCACAGGCAGGCGAGCCCGACATAGAAGCTGCCGACGAACAGCCCGAGCGTGACGATGATGCCAAGGCCGTTGACCGCGATCGTCGCGGTGATCGCCGCGAACACGGCGATGGGTGCCGCGCGCATCACATAATCGGTGATCTGCAGCATCATCGCCGCCAGCGCCTCCGCCCCGGCCACGATCGGCCGGCCGCGCTCGCCGATCGCGGTCAGCGCGACGCCGGCAAAGATCGAGAAGACGACGATCTGGATGATCTCGTTCGACGCCATCGCATCGACGATCGACGTCGGCACGATATGGGTGATGAAGTTCGACAGGCTGAACGCCGATTTCTCCAACCCCACCGTCTCGGTCGGCGGCGGCAGCTTGAAGCCGAAGCCCTGGCCCGGCGCGACTGCATCGACAATCCATTCGATCGCGTGGAACAGCAGCAGCCCCATGCTGAGCGAAATCAGCGACGCCGTGATGAACCAGCCCATAGTGCGCGCGCCGATCCGCCCGAGCGCGGCGGTGTCGCCCATATGCGCGATGCCGACGACGAGCGTCGAAAACACCAGCGGCGCGATGATCATCTTGATCAGCCGCAGGAAGATGTCGGTAACGATCTTGAACCCGGCCGCGATCTCCTTCAGCCGCGCGGTCGCCTCTGGCGTACCGTCGGCGATCGCGGTGTTGATCACCCAGCCGGTGAAGAGCCCGAGCACGAGGCCGATCATGATGTACAAGGTCAGCCGCTTGGCCATGGGTTACTCCTGCAAATCGCCGGTGTGGAGCGAAGGGGATTGCGACGCGGCGGTCAAGCGCCCTATCGCTTGAGGACGGGACTAAAGAGAGGAACGGCGATGCAGCGTCAAGGCTTCACGATCGATCGCCGGGCGCTGATCGCGGGCGTGGCGGCCGCCCCGTTCCTTGCATCGGCGGTGGCGCGCGCGGCCGAGCCCGACCTGTCCGCGCTGAGCGACATGACCCGCGACGTACGTCCGATCGACGGCGCCGAACGCGCGGCGCGGCTGGCGCGGGCGCAGGCGCTGATGAAGGCGCACGGCATTGCGGCGGTGCTGATCGAGCCTGGCGCGAGCCTCGTTTATTTCACCGGCGTGCGCTGGGGGCGCTCCGAACGGCTGACGGCGGCGGTGCTGCCGGTCGAGGGGCCGCCGCTGATTGTCACGCCCTTCTTCGAGGAGCCCTCGGTCCGCCAGACGCTCGGCATCGAGGCTGACGTGCGGGTGTGGCAGGAGGACCAATCGCCGGCAGCGCTGATCGCCGCGTGGTTGCGCGAACGCAAGCTGACGGGCGCGATCGGGATCGAGGAAACCGCGCGCTTCTTCGCGTCGGACGGGCTCGCCCGCGCGCTCCCCGCTGCAAGGATCGTCTCCGCCAATCCGGTGGTGCGCGGCTGCCGCGGCATCAAGTCGCCGGCCGAGATCGCGCTGATGCAGAAGGCGAGCGACATCACCATCGCCGCCTTCCGCTGGACCTGGCCGCGGGTGGAAAAGGGGATGACGCCCGCCGATATCGGCGCGCTGATGAACGCCGCGACCGCGAAGCTGGGCGGCGACCCCGGCTTTGCGCTGGTGCTGATCGGCGAGGCGGCGGCCTATCCGCACGGCAGCCGCGCGCCGCAGCAGGTGGCGGAGGGCGAGATCGTGCTGATGGATTGCGGCTGCTCGGTCGAGGGCTATCAGTCCGACATCTCGCGCACCTTCGTTTATGGCGCCGCGAGCGCCGAGCAGCGCCGGGTGTGGGATCAGGTCGCGGCGGGCCAGCAGATCGCGCTCAAGGCGGCACAGATCGGTGCGGCGGCGGGCAGCGTCGACGATGCTGTGCGGCGGCAATATGCCGCATGGGGCTATGGCCCCGACTACAAGCTGCCGGGTCTGTCGCACCGCACCGGCCACGGCATCGGCCTTGACGGGCACGAGCCGGTCAACCTCATGCGCGGCGAGATGACGAAACTGGCGGCGGGGATGTGCTTTTCGAACGAGCCGGGCATCTATCTGCCGGGCAAGTTCGGCGTGCGGCTCGAGGATTGCTTCCACATGACGCCGAGCGGGCCGCAATGGTTCAGCGTGCCACCCAAATCGCCCGACGCGCCGCTGGGGTAGCGGGGGCAATAACTTTTCAATACTGACCTGATAGCTGAACGCGATGAACGCCGTCACTCCGATCGAGCCGAGTATCGACCTTGGTTGGGATAGGGCCATCCGCGCGGCGCATCAGTGGCGCGGCGAAGCGGTCGATATCTTGGCGCAAGGCGAAGCGCTCGTCACCGAGATGCTCGTCAAATTGCATTCGGTGCCCGGGCGCGGCGGGGGTGTGAAGATGCGACAGCTGCTCGGCCAACGCCTGAGCGACCTGCAAGAAGCGATTGGGCCTGATGGGCCATTTGGTGTCGAGGGGAAGGGTGCGCTCACCAGGTTGACCAGGTTTCGCGAGCATGAGGCTTTACGGGCCGCGCTATGCCACGGCGTGGCCACCGTCCTGATCGATCGTCAGCGGCGGTGGATGCTGTTGATCAAGCTCGTTGCGCTGGATGCTTCGGGTCCCAAGCGGACAAATTTTACGATCGAGCAGCAGGAATCCGACGCGTTGATCGAGCGATTGCAAAGCGACGTCCGAAATCTTGCTTTCGCGCTGGGCCAGATCAACGCAGCGCTCAAGAAAACCGTCGCCGAAAAGCCACCTCAACAGGCGCGCAAGACTGCGGCATGATCGGCGCATGATCCGCCGATTCGCTGCCGCAATCCTTTTCGCGCTTGGGCTCGCTGCTGCATCCACAGCGACCCCTCAGCGCAAACGGGCTCCTGCTCCGCCACTCGCCAAGCCTGTGCCGCAGCCCAAGGCTGCACCGATCGGCGACATCGCCCGCGTCGTGCTCACCACCGAATTGGGCCCAATCACTATCGAGCTCGACCACAAGCATGCGCCGATCACCACCGAGAATTTCGTCGCCTATGTCGACCAGAAGCGGTTCGACGGCACGACCTTTTACCGCGCGCTGCGTCTGCCCTGGGGCGATGCGCCCAACGGGCTGATCCAGGGCGGCACCTCGAACGATCCGAAGCGCGTCCTGAAACCGATCGCGCACGAACCGACGACGCAGACCGGCATCCTGCACAAGGCGTGGACGATCTCGATGGCGCGCTATGAGCCGGGCACCGCGACCGGCGACTTCTCGATCATGGTCGGCGATCAGCCCGCGCTCGATGCCGATCCGAAGGCGAGCGGCGACAATCTCGGCTATGCGGCGTTCGGCCACGTCGTCGGCGGGCAGGACGTGGTGCTGAAAATCTACAATGCCCCGGTCGATCCGGCCAAGGGCGAGGGCGGCATGAAGGGCCAGATCATCGCGGCGCCGGTCAAGATCATCAGCGCGCGGCGCCTGGCGGATGATCCCGCGCCTGCCGCGCCGCAGCCCTGAACGCCGCCGCAACCGTTTCGCTTGAGCCGGGCGCCGCCGCGCCCTAGATCGTGCGAATGACCTCGACCAACGACATCCGCCGCTCCTTTCTCGATTACTTCGAGCGCGAAGGGCATGCGCGCGTCGCCTCCGCGCCGCTCGTGCCGCACAACGACCCGACGCTGATGTTCGTCAACGCGGGCATGGTGCCGTTCAAGAACGTGTTCACCGGCCTCGAAAGCCGCCCCTATCAGACCGCGGTGTCGAGCCAGAAATGCGTGCGCGCGGGCGGCAAGCACAATGACCTCGACAATGTCGGCTATACCGCGCGGCATCACACCTTCTTCGAAATGCTCGGCAATTTCTCATTTGGCGATTATTTCAAGGACCGCGCGATCACGCTCGCCTGGAACCTCATCACTCGCGAATGGGGGATCGACCCGAACCGGCTGACCGTCACCGTCTATCACACCGACGACGAAGCCTATGATCTGTGGAAGAAGATCGCGGGCCTGCCCGACGATCGGATCATCCGCATCGCGACAAACGATAATTTCTGGTCGATGGGCGATACCGGACCGTGCGGACCGTGTTCAGAAATCTTCTACGATCACGGTGATCACATTCCCGGGGGCCCGCCGGGAAGCCCGGATGAGGACGGCGACCGCTTCGTCGAGATCTGGAACCTCGTCTTCATGCAGTTCGAGCAGGCCGCCGACGGCAGCCGCACGCCGCTGCCGCGCCCGTCGATCGACACCGGCATGGGGATCGAGCGGGTCGCCGCGGTGCTGCAGGGCGTGCACGACAATTACGACACCGATACCTTCAAGGCGCTGATCGCGGCCTCCACCGCGCTGACGGGAACACAGGCCGAAGGCGCCGCCAAGGCGAGCCACCGCGTGATCGCCGATCATCTGCGCTCGTCGGGGTTTCTCGTCGCCGATGGCGTGCTGCCGGCCAATGAAGGGCGCGGATACGTGCTGCGGCGGATCATGCGCCGCGCTATGCGGCATGCGCATATCCTGGGGGCAAAGACGCCACTGATGCACCGGCTGGTCCCTGCGCTCGTCGCCGAGATGGGTGCGGCCTATCCCGAGCTTGTCCGCGCGCAGCCGCTGATCGAGGCGACGCTGCTGCAGGAGGAAACGCGTTTCCGCCGTACGCTCGAAAACGGTCTGAAGCTGCTCGACGAGGCGACCGCGACGATGGCCCCCGGCGCGACGCTGCCCGGTGCGACAGCGTTCAAGCTCTACGACACCTATGGCTTTCCCTATGACCTGACCGAGGACGCGCTGCGCAGCGCAGGGTTCGGCATCGATCGTGCCGGGTTCGACGCGGCGATGGCGGAGCAGAAGCGCGCGGCGCGGGCGGCATGGAAGGGATCGGGCGAGCGCGCTTCCGACGAAGTGTGGTTCGATATCGCCGAGGAAGCGGGCGGCACCGAATTCACCGGCTACACCGCCGACACCGGCGAGGGGCAGGTGATCGCGATCGTCAAGGACGGCGCGCGGATTGATCGGGCGGCGGCGGGCGACCGGGTCGTCATCCTGACCAACCAGACGCCGTTCTACGCCGAAAGTGGCGGGCAAATGGGCGATGCGGGCACGATCACCGGCGACGGCGGGCTGTCGGCGCGGGTCGAGGATACCGCCAAGGCGCTCGGGCGGCTGCACGCGCACCAGAGTGTGATCGAGGCAGGGTCGGTCGCGGTTGGCGATACGGTGCGGCTGGCGATCGATACCGAACGCCGCGCGCAGGTCCGCGCCAACCATTCGGCAACGCACCTGCTCCATGCGGCGCTGCGCGCGCGGCTCGGCGGGCATGTGACGCAGAAGGGCAGCCTCGTTGCGCCCGACCGGTTCCGCTTCGACTTTTCGCACCAGCAGGCGATGACCCCGGCCGAAATCGCTCAGGTCGAGGCCGATGTGAACGCGCAGATCCGTGGCAATGCCACCGTGACGACACGGCTGATGACTCCCGACGATGCGATCGCGGCAGGCGCGATGGCGTTGTTCGGTGAGAAATACGGCGATGAAGTCCGCGTGTTGAGCATGGGCGGCGAGACCAACCGCGCCTATTCGGTCGAACTGTGCGGTGGCACCCATGTGAACGCGCTCGGCGACATCGCGCTGTTCAAGATCGTCAGCGAAAGCGCGGTGTCGAGCGGGATCCGCCGGATCGAAGCGCTGACCGGCGAGGCGGCGCGGCTGTGGCTTGCCGACCGTGACGAGAAGTTGCGCGAGGCGGCAGCGGCGCTGCGGGCCGCGCCCGACGAGGTTCCCGCACGCGTGGCGGCGCTGGTCGACGAGCGGCGGCGGCTGGAACGCGAGCTGGCAGAGGCGAAAAAGGCATTGGCGCTCGGCGGGGGCGGCGGCGCGGCCCCGGCGGGTCCCGAACAGGTCGGCGGGGTCAACTTCCTCGCTCAGGTCGTCGACGGGCTC
>PKED01000101.1 GCA_002863155.1 Sphingomonadaceae bacterium
CGAACACGCGCACATGCGCCATCGGTTCGGACCGGACCAGTTCCTTGTTCATATAGGCCTGCCAGGTCAATTTCTGCACGTCCGGATCCTCGCAGATCTTGACGAAACGCTCGCGGCGCTTGTCGCTGCGATACCAGAAATGCTGCATCATCCCCAGCACCCAGAATACCCGGCCATGCGCGCGCATGAAGCGTTTGCGCGCCTGGCCGAGCGCGCTCGCCCTGCCGGTCTTCAGGAAAACGCCGACCGCGTCGGCGGCGGCGCGGCCACAGGCCATCGCATAATAGATCCCCTCGCCCGAAGCCGGCGCGACGACGCCCGCCGCATCGCCCGCGACCACGACGTCGCGGCCATTATCCCACCGGCGCAGTGGCTTGAGCGGGATGGGTGCTCCTTCGCGGCGGATCGTCTCGCAATCGGCGAGTCCGCTCTGTTCGCGCAACCGCGCGCAGGAGTCGCGCAGGGCAAAACCCTTGTTCGCGCTGCCGACACCGATGCTCGCGGTTTCGCCGTGCGGAAAGACCCAGCCGTAAAAGTCGGGCGAAATCTCGCCCTGGTAGACGACGTCGCAACGCTCCGCGCGGAAGTCGTGATGCGTGGCCGGCGCCTTGATGACTTCGTGATAGGCGAAGACGAATCTGGTCTTCGCCCCCTTGATCGCTTGCCGCGCGACACCTGATCGGGCACCATCGGCACCGATCACCGCGCGCACGCGGACCTGCTGCTCGGCGCCGCCGCGCGCTTGCGTGTAGACGACCACGGCCGTGCCGTCGGGATCGCGGTCGATCCGCTCGAAGGTGCCGGTCCGCCGTTCCGCACCGGCAAGCGCCGCACGCGCCCGCAGCCATTCGTCGAAAACGTCGCGATCGACCATCCCGACAAAGCCGTCGCCGACCGGCATCTCGACCGATTTGGCGGATGGCGCGATCATGCGCGCGGCGGTTGCCCGGGCGACGAGCAGGTGATCGGGGATGTCGAAGTCCTTGATCAGCCGCGGCGGGATCGCACCACCGCAGGGCTTGATGCGCCCGGCCCGATCAAGCAGCAGGACATGATGGCCGGCCCGGGCGAGATCGGTCGCCGCCGTCGCGCCCGATGGGCCGCCGCCTATGACGACGACGTCGAAATCATGCTTCATGCCAAAGCCTCCTGCTTGCGCGCAATCGCGCCGCGTCCAACCCCGACCGCCAGCCATGCCGCGGCCAGAAACAGCGCGCCCTCGCCAGCAAAGACGAGCGCAAACGCATCGCTCGTCTGACCTGTAAGGAAGCGTGCGATGTCGACGCCGACCGCCCCGATCAGGCCGCCCAGCCCGAACGCGATCGCTTGTGCCGCGCCCCAAACGCCCATGCGCACCCCTTCGCGGCCCGGCCCTGCCGAGCCTGCGAGACTCATCATCGCGCCGATCGCGGCGACCGCGAAAACGCCATTGGCGAAACCGAGCAGCCAGATATTGGCAGCGAGCGGCCAGCCGGCTCCCACCCTGGCCGCCATGCACAGCCCTACCAGCGCCAGCGCCGATCCGATGCAGCCGCCGACGATCCACCGCCGCAAGATGCGCGGGCTGCCGCCGCCGAACGCGCTGCCGCCGATCCCGACCAGGATCATCCCGATCAGGACGCCGCTATGCTGCGTGCCGGACAATTGCGTGGACTGGCCCGGTGTGAGGCCGAAGACGAGACCCGCGAACGGCTCGAGGATCAGGTCCTGCATCGAATAGGCCAGCATCGCGAAGAACACGAAGGCGGTGAAATGACGCGCCTCGGGCTCCGACATCATTTCGCCAAGCGCTTCGCCGAAGCGCTGCGCCGGGCGGGCGACAGGCGCCTCGACCGGCAATGGCGCCCTGCCCTCGATCCCGACGATGCCGATCATCGCGACGATGAAGGCGCCACCCGCGACGCCGCCTGCAACCCGGACCAACCGGTCGAACGAGAAGGGATCGATCAGCCGTCCGGCGACAGATGCGGTGATGACAATGCCGACGATCATCATGATCCAGGTGATCGCCGCCGCTGCGGCCCGGCGCTCGGGGGCAACCCGGGTCGCAAGTAAGGCGAGCAGCGACGTGCCCGCCGCACCGACCCCGGCGCCGATCACCGCAAAGCCCGCCACGGCCATCGCATAGCCGATCACGCTCCCACGCCCCAGCTCGCCGAGCGAGGCGACCGCCAGCATGGCACCGCCGGCCAGCAGCGCCATGCCCATCACGATCCAGGGCGTGCGTCGCATCCCCCGGTCAGACCCATGTCCCCATATCGGCCGCGACAGCTGGACGGCATAATGCCACGCGACCAGCCCTGCCGGAATCGCGGCGGGCAACCCATATTCGACCACCATCAACCGGTTGAGCAGCGAGCTCGACAGCATCACGATCGCGCCGATCGCGAATTGCACCAACCCGAGCCGGACGATGCCGAACCAGCCGAGCCCCTTCATATCGGCAACACCCCGCCGAGGCCCAGCGCGGAGACGAGCATCCCCAGCACCGACAATGTCGTGCCCGTCGCGTTGTACCAGGGCGTCCTGCCGACCGGATCGGCGATCAGCCGCGGCATCAGCGCCAACTGCCCGGCCAGCAGCGCGCCGACGATTGCGCCCGCGCCGACATGGCCGAGCGACAACAGGATCGCGATCACCGCGAGCTGTGGCAGCGCCATCACCCAGCAGGCGACCCGAACCGCCCGGGCGATGCCGAGCGTCACCGGCAGCGACCGGATCCCCATCGCGCGGTCGCCATCGACCGCCTTGAAATCGTTGAGCGTCATGATCCCGTGCGCGCCGAGGCTGTAGAGCAGCAACACGGCCAGCACCGGCATCGACGGGAGCCCGCCCGCCATCACGCTCGCGCCGGTGAACCAGGTCAGCCCTTCATAGCTGATCGCGACGAGGCCGGGGCCCCAGATGCCGCTCATCTTCGCGCGGAACGGTGGCGCGCTATAGGCCCAGGCCGCTGCCACGGCGAGGCAGGTCGCGCCGAACACCCAGGCGCCGGCCAATGCCGCTGCGGCCAGCGAGATAAGTGACCCGGCGCAGGCGATCCGCAGCCCCCAATTCCCGGCAATCCGGCCCGAGGGGATCGGCCGATCCGGCTGGTTGATCGCATCGACATGCCGGTCGAACCAGTCGTTCACCGCCTGGCTCGTCCCGCAGACGAGCGGACCGGTGAGCAGGATGCCGAGCAGGATGAACGGCCAGCGCGGCCCCCACGCCTCCCCCGATGATACCACCCCGCACATGAAAGCCCAGATCGGTGGAAACCAGGTGATCGGCTTCAGCAGTTCGACGACGTCTCTTGGCCGTGGGACCGGCACAAAAGCGTGGGATACCGTCAATCGGGCCATGGCGAGAGGCTATGCCTGACAGGCGGGGGCGTCAATCGTGATTGTCATTTTTTTTGGACACAAGCCGTATCGATGGACGCGTGCCTCAGCTGTCATCACCGACGAGATTGCCGAGGCCGTGGCGGTGGAGCTTCGAATAGAGGCTTTGGCGGCTGACCCCCAGGATTTCGGCGGCCGAAGCGCGATTGTCGGAGGTATGGGCAAGGGCTGCCTCGATGCAGAGCCGCTCGATCAGATCGGTCGATTCGCGCACGATGTCCTTGAGCGACATTCGTCCGACCAGCTCGGTCAACTGCTCCACCGATCGGGGCAGCTGGTTGGTCGTCGACGGCGTGTCGCGCAGCCGCCGCCCCACCGACCGGATCGTGAAGCCATAACATTCGCTGTCGCCATAGGGCGCCGCGACCGCCGACACTTCGATCTCTTCCTGGCCGCCATCGGCACCGCGCAGCACCGACGCCATGTTGCGGACCGGGCCGTGATCGCGCAGCTGGCCGACGATCAGATCGACGTCGACGCCCGGACGGCCGAGCCAAGCGTCGAGGCGGTGGCCGCGCGCGCGATCGAGCGAGGGAAGCTGGGCGAGTTCGACGAAAGCGGCATTGGCCGTCAGGATATTGAGCGCTTTGTCGGTCATCACGAATGCGTCCGGCATCCGCTCGACAATGCCGGTCCAAGGCGCGTCGGGTGTGGCATCGGCACCGGCCTTTTCGGCGGGCGTGATCCGCACAAGCAGCATGGCCGTCCGGGCCTGGCGGAACAGCCGCGCGGACAGCGACACCTCACCTCGCCGGGCACGCAGCGGCAGGACGATCGGCGGCACGTCGTCCGCTGCTTCGGCCGCGCCGAGATAGGCGACGAACGCCTCGCGATCGTCGGGATCGACGATGCTGCTGACCGGCTGGTCGGTCAGCGCGCCGGGTTTTGCCGCCAGCAGGCGATGGGCGGCCGGATTGGCCTCGCGGATGCGCCGCGTGGCGGCATCGACGATCAGCACCGGCTCGAGCGCCATATCGAACAACAGCCGGTAGCGCGCCTCGACCTGGCGCAGGCGCAGATAATCGCGTTCGAGCGATTGCTGCGCCTGCAGCAATCTCTGCTGCAGCACAGCGGCATCGCGCATGTCGCGGCCGATCGCGACGAACCGCCCCTTTTCGAGCGCCATGACGAGGTAGCGCACCGGAACGTCGCCGCCGGGGCCGGGGTGATTCACCTGGCGCCAGCGCGCGGGCACCCGCTTTGCCGCATCGGCAAGCATTTCCTCGACCTTGGGCCGCCTCTCCCCGGTCACCGTCTCGATCCATGGCTGGCCGACCGACTCGACAAAAGGTTGCTTGGCGAGTCCTGCATCGGACACCGCAATGTCGAGCACCACGCCGCCGCCATCAAGCACGAAAGCGACATCGCCGACCGAGCCGAGCAGCGACGCGACCGTTCGAGGCGACAATTTCGGCGGCA
Source organism: Sphingomonadaceae bacterium (assembly GCA_002863155.1). GTDB lineage: Bacteria > Pseudomonadota > Alphaproteobacteria > Sphingomonadales > Sphingomonadaceae > Sphingomonas. The sequence goes on from PKED01000101.1 coordinate 4,803, forward strand.
GCACATCGGGCCGCTGAAACGGCTTCGGCTCGAAAGGGATGACGTGCTTATTCACGGGCGAACCGCTGCGCTCCTTCGCGTGTTGAGGCTCACCCGCGAGCGAATTCCCTCCGGGTCACGCGCGCGACGAGGCCGCATGCGACTTTTTCGGCAAGCCGGGCATCCGACGCGGTGCCATCAGCGCCGACCTCTGTCGCGCGTGCGGGCGCCTCGACAAAAATCCGTCCCCCCACCATCACCGCAATGCCGGGATTGGCGGAAACGCTCCGGATCGCCGAGATGAGTGAAGGAAGCGCGGCCATATGAGAGTCGCAGCCGAGCGTCAATCCGACCAGATCGAACCAGTCCGAGGAGACCTTCTCGAGGATCTCGGGCGTTGACGCCTCGCTCAACCGGTCGGTGAACCAGCCTTCGCGCGCGAAGATCTCGTCGAGCAGCATCGCGCCGAAGCTGTGCTGGTCGCCCGGCATCGGCGTGAACAGGGCGCGCCATTGCGGGCCCGGCCGCGTCGCCGCGGGCATTTTGGCCGACAATTCGTGGACGATTTCCTGAAGGCGCCACAGCCCCATCGTCACATCGACGAAATCGCAGCGATCGGCCTCCCAATATTCACCGAGCACCCGTGCGGTGGGCGCCAGGAGCTCGATGAGGATCGATTCCACGCTGACGCCGCGCCGGATCAGCGCCTCGATGAAATCGAGCAGGACATCGGCTTCGGCGGTGATCGCGAGCGGGGCGAAGGCGACGACGTCGGCATCGCTGATCTGCGGATCGGCTGGCCGGTCGCCCGGCAGGGCCGTGTCGCGCGGCCGAGAGGCGACGAGGCGCGGGATGATTTCGTGTTCGATCACAGCCGAGAGCGATCCTTCCGACACGGCCATGACCGGCTTGGTCGCTTCGCCCCAAAAACGGACGCCGCGGACAGGCAGATGCCGTCGATAGACAGATGCGATCTGTGCCCGCCCATAGGCAAACAGCGACGACATACCCGGCTCTCCCAGCCTGGTGTGATGGCAATATGGCCACGGTGGGGATCGTCATGTTTGACCCGCACCCCATCGAGTCGGGAGCGTACGCCTACCCTTCGCGGGTTACAATATCGAAAAGGCAGGCGTAACGAAAACCGTCAATTTGTCTGGACGTCAGTTTCTATTGACACTTTTGAGCCACCGGGCCAGTCTCCCTCGGATAGAGGCCAGCAAGGACGGCATCGGATGCATGCGCGGACGACAGCGGCGGAAGGACAGGGCCAGCGGTCAGCCGGGGGGCTCTACACGCCGGAGGAACGCCGCCGCCGCGATGAAAGCATCTGGACCATCGTACAGGGCGTGCTGGCGCCTGTGCAGTTCCTGATCTTCCTCGTCAGCCTCGCGCTCGTGCTGCGGTATCTCGCAACCGGCGACGGCGCCTATGCCGCCACCCTGTCGGTGATCGTCAAGACGATCGCGCTCTACACCATCATGATCACCGGCTCGATCTGGGAAAAAGCCGTTTTCGGCAAATGGTTGTTCGCGCCGGCCTTCTTCTGGGAAGATGTTTTCTCGATGCTCGTCCTGGCCCTGCACAGCGCGTATCTGGTGGCGCTGGGATGGGGTCTGCTGAGCGAACACGGCCTGATGCTGCTCGCGCTTGCCGCCTATCTCACCTATGTCGTAAACGCCGGGCAGTTCATCTGGAAGCTGCGTCTGGCGCGGCTCCAGGCAGCGGGCGGCGCTTCGCCCCAGCCGATCCGCACGGTGGCGGCATGAGCGTCCTGACGCTCCCCGACTCGCTGAACCCCGCTGCCCTGCCCGGCAGCGCGGTCGACTGCGCGCCGGTGCTGCGCGAACGTGGCCAGCGCGAGGTGTTCTGCGGCCTCACCGGGATCATCTGGCTTCACCGCAAGCTGCAGGATGCGTTTTTCCTCGTCGTCGGCTCGCGCACCTGCGCGCATCTGCTGCAATCGGCGGCGGGGGTGATGGTGTTCGCCGAGCCGCGCTTCGGCACCGCGATCATCGAGGAGCGCGACCTGGCCGGCATGGCCGATTGCCATGAGGAGCTCGACCGCGTCGTCGCCGAACTGCTGGCGCGGCGGCCCGACATCAAGATGCTTTTCCTCGTCGGATCGTGCCCGTCCGAAGTCATCAAGCTCGACCTGTCAAAGGCCGCGCAGCGGCTGTCGACGCGGCATCACCCGGCGGTCCGGATCGTGTCCTATTCGGGCAGCGGGATCGAGACGACCTTTACCGAGGGCGAGGACGCCTGCCTCGCCGCGCTCGTGCCGCAGCTGCCTGTGGCAAGCGATGCTGCGCAGCAATTGCTGGTTGTCGGCACCCTGCCCGACATCGTCGAGGACCAGTTTGCGCGGCTGTTCGACCAGCTCGGCATCGGTCCGGTCGCGTTCCTGCCTGCACGCCGGTCCGACGCGTTGCCGACCGTCGGTCCGAACACGCGCTACCTGCTCGCCCAGCCGTTCCTGGGCGATACCGCCCGCGCGCTCGAGGATCGCGGCGCGACCCGGCTCGACGCGCTGTTCCCCCTCGGCGTCGTCGGTACCCGACTGGCTGCGCGCAGCGGCAAAGGCCTTCGGCGTCGGCGATGCGCATTTCGATGCCGTGCTCGCGCCCTATCGCGACCGCGCCCGCCGCGCGATCGCGCATGCTCGCGCGCAGCTGGAGGGCAAGAGCGTCTTCTTCCTACCCGACTCGCAGCTCGAAGTGCCGCTCGCGCGCTTCCTCGCGCAGGAATTGGGCATGACCCCGATCGAAGTCGGCACGCCTTATCTCCACCGCCGCCACCTCGCGCGCGAGCTCGATCTGCTGCCGGTCGAAACCGTCATCAGCGAAGGCCAGCATCTTGAGCGCCAGCTCGACCGTGTCCGGGCCGCGCGGCCCGACCTGACCATCTGTGGCCTTGGCCTCGCCAATCCGCTCGAAGCGGAAGGGTTCACGACCAAATGGGCCATCGAGCTCGTCTTCTCGCCGATCCACGGTTTCGACCAGGCGGGCGACCTTGCCGAACTCTTTGCGCGGCCGCTGCGGCGCCGCGACGTGTTGAGGGTCTGATGAAGCTGACCGTCTGGACCTATGAGGGACCACCCCATGTCGGCGCGATGCGGATCGCAACCTCCATGGAAGGTGTCCACTACGTCCTGCACGCACCGCAGGGCGACACCTATGCCGACCTGCTGTTCACGATGATCGAACGCTCACAGAAGCGCCCGCCGGTCACCTACACCACCTTCCAGGCGCGCGACCTCGGCAAGGACACGGCCGAGCTGTTCCAGGCGGCGGCGCGCGACGCGTTCGACCGGTTCAGCCCCCAGGCGATGATCGTCGGCGCGTCGTGCACCGCCGAGCTGATCCAGGACGACCCCGCCGGGATGGCGGAGGCGATGCGGCTCCCCTGCCCCGTCATTCCGCTCGAACTGCCGAGCTATAGCCGCAAGGAAAATTGGGGCGCGGCGGAGACCTTCTACCAGATCGTCCGCACGCTGGCCGACCGCGAACTGCGCCCCGCGCCGCGTGACGGGCGCCGGCCGCTCGTCAATCTGCTCGGCCCGACCGCGCTCGGTTTCCGCCACCGCGACGATGTGATCGAGATCAGCCGCCTGCTCGACATGCTCGGCATCGATCTCAACCTCGTCGCGCCGCGCGGGGCGAGCCCGGCCGATATCGCGCGGATCGGCGCGGCCGATTTCAACATCTGCCTCTATCCAGAGATCGCCGATACCGCCGCGCGCTGGCTCGAAAAGACGTTCGGGCAGAAGACGGTGCGCACGGTGCCGATCGGCTACGGCGCGACGCGGGACTTCATCGCGGAAGTGGCCGCCCTTGCCGGCGTCGACCCGGACCGAGCGCTCGACCGCTCGAACATGCCGTGGTGGAGCCGGTCGGTCGACTCGACCTATCTCACCGCCAAGCGCGTCTTCATCTTCGGCGATGCGACGCATGCGATCGCCGCCGCCCGGGTGGCGCGCGACGAGCTCGGCTTCACCGTCGTCGGCCTTGGCTGCTACAACCGCGAATTCGCGCGCGACATTCGCGACGCCGCCGGGCTTTATGGCGTCGAGCCGCTGATCACCGACGATTATCTGGCCGTCGAAGCGGCGATCCAGGCGCTCCAGCCCGAACTCGTGCTTGGCACGCAGATGGAGCGGCACATCGCCAAGCGGCTGCGCATCCCCTGCGCCGTGATTTCCGCCCCCGTCCATGTCCAGGATTTCCCGGCCCGCTATTCGCCGCAAATGGGGTTCGAAGGCGCGAATGTGCTGTTCGATACCTGGGTCCATCCGCTGGTGATGGGGCTGGAGGAGCATCTGCTGACGATGTTCCGTGACGATTTCGAATTTTCCGACGCCGCCGGTGCGAGCCATCTGGGGCATGGATCATCCCCCCAGGCGCCGTTCGTCGCGAGCGAAGTCGAGGGACATGAAACGGACGTGGCGCTTGCCCCCCGCCCTGCCACATCGCTCGCGACGAGCGGATCCGGTGAAATCGGATGGGCGCCCGACGCCGAGCGCGAGCTGATGAAAATCCCGTTCTTCGTACGCGGCAAGGCGCGCCGGAATACCGAGAAATACGCCGCCGAAACGGGTGTCGCCGCGATCACGCTGGACACGCTCTATGAAGCGAAGGCGCATTATGCGCGGTGAGCCGATCAGCCTCGCCGCCACCGCGCCGGTCCGCGTCGTCGTCATCACGCTCGACAACCACCTGTCTGGCGCGTTCGAGCGCGCGCAGCAGCAGTTCGACCGGGCGGGAACCGGCGTCACGATCGGCTTTCACGCGGCCGCGGACTGGGATGCGAAGCCCGGTGCGCTCGACGCGACGCATGCCGACATCGCCCGCGCCGACATCATCCTGTGCACGATGCTGTTCCTGGAAGATCACATCCGCGCCGTCCTACCCCAGCTGACCGCGCGGCGCGACCATTGCGACGCGATCGTGGGGCTGATGTCGGCGGGCGAGATCGTCAAGCTGACGCGCATGGGCGATTACCGGATGGACAAGCCCGCATCGGGCATGGTCGCACTGCTCAAGAAGCTGCGCGGGACGGGTAAGCCCGGCGCAAGTTCGGGCAAGGGCCAGATGGCGATGCTGCGCCGCCTGCCCAAGATATTGCGCTTCATCCCCGGCACCGCGCAGGATGTCCGCGCCTATTTCCTGACGCTGCAATATTGGCTGGCCGGCAGCGACGACAATGTCGTCGACATGATCCGCGCGCTGATCGACCGCTATGCCGCCGGTGATCGGCTGGGCCTGCGCGGCGCGATGAAGGCAGCGGCACCGCGCGACTATCCCGAAGTCGGCGTCTATCATCCGCAGATGCCCGCGCGCATCTCCGCGCGGGTCGCCGACCTGCCGTTGAACCGGGGGACAAAGGGCATCGTCGGTCTGCTGATGCTGCGGTCCTATGTGCTGGCGAAGGACGCCGCGCATTACGACGGTGTCATCGCCGCGATGGAGGCGCGCGGGCTGAACGTCATCCCGGCCTTTGCCGGCGGGCTCGACGGACGCCCGGCGATCGACGCGCTGTTCATGAAGGACGGCAAGCCGACCGTTGATGCGGTCGTCAACCTGACCGGGTTCAGCCTGGTCGGCGGCCCTGCCTATAACGACACGGCGGCGGCGGAGGCCGTGCTCGCCAAGCTCGACCGGCCCTATCTCGCGGTGCATCCGGTCGAGTTCCAGACGCTCCAAGCATGGGGCGCGAACCGCATGGGCCTGCTCCCGCTCGAATCGACGATGATGATCGCGATTCCGGAACTCGACGGCGGCACCGTGCCGATGGTTTTCGGCGGCCGTTCGGACGGCAGCGAGGCCCCCTGCACCGGCTGCGGACGCGGCTGCACTTTCCCCGCAACGGGCGCGGTGCGCGCGATGCAGAGCTGCGTCGAACGCGCCGAAATGCTCGCCGCGCGGGTCGCCAAGCTGATCGCGCTGCGCCGCGCGCGCGAAGCCGAGCGCCGCGTCGCGATCGTGCTGTTCAACTTCCCGCCCAATGCCGGTGCCGCGGGCAGCGCCCAGTTCCTGAGCGTGTTCGAATCGCTTCGCGCGACACTCCAGCGGCTAGATGCCGAAGGCTATGACGTCGAAGTGCCGGCGAGCATCGATGCGCTGCGCGACGCCGTGCTCGGCGGCAATGCCGTGCGCCACGGCACCGAAGCCAATGTCCATGCGCGCGTGAGCGCCGACGCCATCGTCGCAGGCGAGACCCATCTCGCCGAGATCGAAGCGAGCTGGGGCCCCGCCCCCGGCAAGCTCCAGTCCGATGGCAGCGCGGTCCAGATCCTTGGCGCGCGCTTCGGCAATGTGTTCGTCGGAATCCAGCCCGCGCTTGGGATCGAGGGCGATCCGATGCGGCTGCTGTTCGACGGCCGTTTCGCGCCGACGCATGCCTTTGCTGCCTTTTACCGCTGGCTGAAGGAGGATTTCGCCGCGCACGCCGTGCTGCATTTCGGCACGCACGGCAGCCTGGAATTCATGCCGGGCAAGCAATCCGGGCTGTCGGCGCAGTGCTGGCCCGACCGGCTGATCGGCGACCTGCCCAACATCTATCTCTATGCCGCCAACAATCCGTCCGAAGGCGTGCTGGCGAAGCGCCGCTCGGGCGCGACCCTGGTCAGCTATCTGACGCCCGCGCTCACCCAATCGGGCGTCTACAAGGGGCTCGCCGATCTGAAAGCGTCGGTCGAGCGCTGGCGGGCGAGCCCGACCGGCGACCCCGACACCGGCCTGCTCGCCGAGCTGATCGCGACCCAGGCCGAAGCACTCGATCTCGACGGCAGCGACGTGCCCGCGCTCGCCGCCCGTCTCTATGAGATCGAACGCGAGCTGATCCCGCAGGGTCTGCACGTCGCGGGCCTCGCCGCCACGCGTGAAGAACGCATCGATATGATCCTCGCCGCCGCCGACAGCCGCGGCGAACCGCTGTCGATCGACACCGCGCAGGCGCTGGTCGACGGGCGGCTGCGCGCGGATACGCCGCTCTTGAAGGACATGGCCGCGCTCGACCAGGGGCTTGCCAGCAACCACGAGCTCGACGGCATCGTCCGCGCGCTGGCCGGGCGCTATGTCGCGCCGGTTGCTGGGGGCGATGTGCTGCGCAACCCGGAAATCCTGCCGACCGGGCGCAACATCCACGGCTTCGATCCGTTCCGCCTGCCGAGCGCCTTCGCGGTGCAGGACGGCGCGGCGCAGGCCCAGCGGCTGATCGATAGGAGCCTCGTCGATTCGGGGCGGCTGCCCGAAACCGTGGCGATGGTGCTGTGGGGCACCGACAATCTGAAGAGCGAAGGCGCGCAGATCGCCCAGGCGCTCGCGCTGATCGGCGCCCGCCCGCGCTTCGACAGCTACAACCGGCTGGCCGGGGCCGAACTGATCCCGCTCGCCGAGCTTGGCCGCCCGCGCATCGACGTCATCGCGACGCTGTCGGGGGTGTTCCGCGACCTGCTGCCGCTCCAGACGCGGATGCTCGCCGAGGCTGCGCTGCTCGCCGCGCAGGCCGATGAGCCGGTCGAGCTGAACTTCATCCGCAAGCACAGCCTGAAGCTGCAGGCGGCGCAGGGCTGCGACATCGATACCGCGGCGCTGCGCGTGTTCTCCAACGCCGAAGGTGCTTATGGCGCCAACGTCAACCTGATGATCGACGACGGCAGCTGGACCGATCCCAATGAGCTCGCCGACAGTTTCGAACGGCAAAAGGGCTTCGCTTACGGCGTGAAGGGCGCGCCCGTCCGGCAGGCCGCGATCCTGGCCGCCGCGCTGGAGACGGTCGACTGCGCCTATCAGAATCTCGAAAGCGTCGAACTCGGCATCACCACGATCGACCAATATGTCGACACGCTCGGCGGCATCAGCCGGGCGGTGACGCGCGCCAAGGGTGGCGAGGCCGCGCCCGTTTATATCGGCGACCAGACGCAAGGGGCGGGCAAGGTCCGCAGCCTGCAGGAGCAGGTCGCGCTTGAAACGCGCACGCGCATCCTCAATCCGGTGTGGACCGAGGGGCTGCTGCGGCATGGCTATGAAGGCGTCCGCGCGATCGAGGGTCATGTGACGACGACGATGGGCTGGTCGGCGACGACCGGCGAAGTCGATCCCTGGGTCTATCAGCGGATCGGCGAGACCTACGTCCTCGATGCCGACATGCGCGAGCGGATCGCCGCGCTCAATCCCAAGGCCGCGGCGCGCGTCGCCAACCGGCTGATCGAAGCGTCCGAACGCAATTACTGGAACCCCGACGCGGCGACGCTCGCCGCACTCCATGCCGCCAGCGATGAACTCGAGGATCGTCTCGAGGGCATCGTCGCGGTGGCGGCATAAAGGAACCAAGACCATGGCATTGCTCGATCCCCCCTCCCACGCACTCGACGGCGAAGGCTCGGTCCAGGTCAAGCTCGACCCGCGCGACCGCATCGGCACGGCGAAAGTCATCGCGGTCTATGGCAAGGGCGGGATCGGCAAGTCGACGACCTCGTCCAACCTGTCGGCCGCCTTCTCGATACTCGGCAAGCGCGTGCTCCAGATCGGCTGCGACCCGAAGCACGACAGCACCTTCACCCTGACCAAGAAGCTGATGCCGACGGTGATCGACGTGCTCGAAACGGTCGAATTCCACGCTGAGGAGTTGCGGCCCGAAGACTATATGTTCGAAGGCTTCAATGGCGTGATGTGCGTCGAGGCGGGCGGTCCGCCCGCCGGCACCGGCTGCGGCGGCTATGTCGTCGGCCAGACGGTGAAGCTGCTGAAGCAGCATCATCTGCTCGAGGAAACCGACATCGTCATCTTCGACGTGCTCGGCGACGTCGTGTGCGGCGGCTTCGCAGCCCCCCTGCAGCATGCCGAGCGCGCGGTGGTGGTCGCGGCGAACGACTTCGACTCGATCTTCGCGATGAACCGGATCGTCGCGGCGATC
>PKED01000220.1 GCA_002863155.1 Sphingomonadaceae bacterium
GGCGACCTTCTTCACGCTGGGCTGGGTCGCCGAGCGTTACCCGGCGCTGATTCGCCGCGTCGCCGATGCAGGACATGAGGTGGCGAGCCATGGCTGGGACCATCAACGCGTCTTCACGATGACGCCGGAACAATTTCGCGCCGACCTTGCCCGCGCGCGCGCGACGATCGAGGATGCGGGCGGCATCCGGGTCACGGGATATCGCGCGCCAAGCTTTTCGATCGACCAGCGGACTCCCTGGGCCCATGCCATCCTGGCCGAGGCGGGCTATACTTATTCGTCGAGTGTCGCGCCGCTCGCGCATGATCATTATGGCTGGCGCGATGCGCCCCGTTTCGCGTTCCGGCCGCTGCCCGACGACGCGCTGATCGAGCTGCCGGTGACGGTTGCCGAAATCGGCGGCAAGCGGATCGCGACGGGAGGCGGCTTTTTCCGCCTGTTCCCGGGCGCACTTTCAAGCTTTGCGGTCCGACAGGTCAACGCGCAGGCACGGCCTGCGGTTTTCTACTTCCACCCATGGGAGATCGATCCCGGCCAGCCGCGCGTCGACAACGCCCCGATCAAGTCCAGGCTTCGCCATTACAGCCGGCTCGGCGCGATGGCGGGCAAGCTCAGGACATTGATCGCGCGGCACGACTGGGGGCGGGTCGACGCGGTCGTCGCTGTCGAAGCGGATCGGGCGTGACCCTCCCGCTGCTGACTGAGCCGATCGGATTGCGCGCGGCCGATCTGGGCGATGCGGGCGAGCGTGCCCGGATCGATGCGTTTGTCCGCGCCCAACCGCTTGCAACACCGTTCCACCTGACGAGCTGGCAGATTGCCGTTGCGCGTGGTTGTCGGCAACGCGCGCACTGTCTGGTCGCTGAGCGTGCCGACGGCGCCATCGCCGGCATCCTGCCGCTCACCGAAATCCGGTCGATGCTGTTCGGGCGCGCATTGGTGTCGTCGGGCTTCGGCGTCGGTGGCGGGATCCTGGCCGAACGGGAAACGGCTGTGACGCCGCTTGCCGCAGCCGGTTGGGCGCTCGCCGAGCGGCTCGGCTGCCCGACCGTCGAGCTGCGGGGTGGGGCGGAGCCGGGGGAGGGCTGGACGAGCGACAGCGACACCTATCTCGGCTTCGTTGGTCCGCTCGCCGCCGATGACGAGACCGAGCTGGCGGGGATTCCGCGCAAGCACCGCGCCGAGGTGCGCAAAGGACTCGCCGCCGATCTGGAAGTCGTGGCGGGGCGCGACCGGGCGCTCGCGGCGGAGCAGTACGCCGTCTACGCCGAATCGGTGCGCAACCTCGGCACGCCGGTATTTCCCGCCCGGCTGTTTCGCGAAGTCCTGAGCCAATTCGGCGACGATGCCGATATCCTTGTCGTCCGCCACCACGGGGCTCCTGTGGCGAGCGTCTTGACCCTCTATTTCGCAGGGACCGCCTTTCCCTATTGGGGCGGGGGCACCTTTGCCGCGCGGGAGCTGCGCGCGAACGAGCGGATGTATTTCGCACTGATGGGCCATGCCCGGCGCCGGGGCTGCACACGGTTCGACTTCGGACGGTCGAAGGCGGGCACTGGTCCTGCCGCCTACAAGCAGCATTGGGGATTCGATCCGCAGCCGCTTCGCTATTTCAAGCGCAGCGCAGCGGGACATCCGGCCCGGGATGTGAATCCGCTGAACCCCAAATATCAGACCAGGATCGCGCGCTGGAAAAAACTGCCGCTATGGGTCGCCAACGCCGCAGGGCCGATGATCTCGCGCGGGTTGGGCTGACCTATGGGCGACATTCTGTTCCTGGCCCACCGCATCCCCTATCCGCCGGATCGCGGGGACAAGATTCGCGGGTTTCACATGATCCGGCATCTCGCAAAGGCGGGGAAGGTGCACCTTGCCGCCTTTGCCGATGATGAGCGCGACCTTGCGGCCAAGCAGGGCCTGGTGCCCCATACAGCGAGTCGCACCATCATTCGGCGCGCCAAGCCGCAATCGCTCGCGGCGGCGGAAGCGCTGGTCCGACGCCTGCCGGTCTCGGTCACCGCATTCGCCAATACGGATTTTCGCGATGCCGTGCGGGGCATTTTGGCGCGGCATCCGATCGACACGATCTTCGTCTTTTCCAGCCAGATGGCCCAATATCTCCCGGCGCCGGGCGATCAGCGCGTCGTCATGGATTTCTGCGACATGGATTCGGCCAAGTTTGAAGACTATGCGCAGCGATCAAACGGTCCGATGCGGTGGATGATGCAGCGCGAGGCGAGGCTGCTGCTCGCCCATGACCGCGCCGTCGCGCACCGCGCCGATGCGAGCCTGTTCGTCAGCGAAGCCGAAGCCACTCTGTTCCGCGATCGAACCGGCGCGGCGCGCGTCCACGTAGTCGGCAACGGGATCGATACCGCCCGGTACGATCCGCAAGCTCGATTCGAACGGATCGATGACCAGAACGGCGCACTGATCGTCTTCACCGGACAAATGGATTATCGCCCGAATGCAGAAGCGGTCAGCTGGTTCGCCGAGGCGATTCTCCCTGCGATCCGTGCCAGGTATCCGGACGCGCATTTCGCGATCGTCGGCCGTCATCCGACCGACCAAGTCAAGCTGCTCTCGAGACTGCCGGGCGTGATCGTCACCGGCGAAGTGGCCGATGTGCGCGGCTGGCTTGCGGCGGCGCACGTCGTCGTCGCGCCGCTGCTGATCGCGCGCGGGGTCCAGAACAAGGTGCTGGAGGCCATGGCGATGGCGCGCCCGCTCGTCGCCTCGACCGCCGCTGCCGAGGGAATAGACCATGGCGGCACCATTCGCGTCGGCGACACCGCCAATGCCATCGCCGATCATGTGGCAACGCTGCTGGACGATCCCGATGCTGCCGGCGCGCTGGGAACAGCTGCCCGCGCGCAAGTGCTGAACCGTTACGGCTGGACAGCACGGCTGGCGGCGCTCGACCCGATCCTGGGCCATGCGACCGGCTCGGTCGGCGCCGTACCGAGCTTTGCATGACGGTCGCGGTTCCAGTCGGCGCATTTGATGTGAAAGCCATGGCCTGGCACCGCCATGGCGCCATTCTGGGTGCCGTCGCGGCGCTTTTGCTGCTGCTGTTCTGGCGCGATACCGCCGATCTTGCGCATCTTTGGTGGACGAGCACGACCTTCGGCCATTGCCTGTTCATCGGGCCGGTCATCGCCTGGCTGGTCTGGCAGCGGCGGCGCGATCTGGCCTTGCTGGAACCGCTAAGCTGGGCCCCCGGTCTGGCGATCGTCGGCCTGGGCGGCTTTGGCTGGCTGTTGGGGGAAGCGGCGGGGGTAGCCCTTGCCCGGCATCTAGGCCTGGTGATGATGCTTCAGGGTGCGGTCGTCACCATCCTCGGCCCACGCGTTGCGCGCGGGCTCTTGTTCCCGCTTCTCTACGCCTTCTTCCTCGTACCCTTCGGGGAAGGGCTCGAGCGGCCGCTGCAAGGCGTGACCGTCGCAATGACGCTGCCGCTGCTGCATCTCGCCGGCGTCCCGGCGCAGGTCGACGGTGTGCTCATCACCATTCCCAACGGCTATTTCGAAGTGGCGGAGGCCTGTTCGGGCGCGAAGTTTGTGATCGCGATGTTCGCCTATGGCGTGCTGGTCGCCAATGTCTGTTATGTCAGCTGGCGACGACGCATCGCCTTCCTCGCCATGGCGCTCGTGGTGCCGGTGATCGCCAACGGCCTGCGTGCATTCGGGACCATCTATGCGGCCCATCTGACCTCGGTCGAGGCGGCGACGGGGTTCGACCATATCGTCTATGGCTGGGTTTTCTTCGGCCTGGTGATGGCGCTGGTGCTGGCGATCGGCTGGCGCTGGTTCGATCGTGATCCCGATGCCGCGTGGATCGACGTCGCCCGCCTGCCGCCGCATGGCCGGAGCGTCGATCCGCTTCTCGGGGCCGCGCTGACGCTCGCGCTGGCCGCCGCCTTCCCGAGCTGGGGCGGCCTCGTCGCCGAGCGCAGCGACCCGCTGCCCGCCAGGATCGCGCTCCCCGACATTCCCGGCTGGCGTCAGATTCCGGCGAGCGGCCGGAGCGACTGGTCGCCCTTTTACCCGGGCGCCAACCATTTTCTGATCGGGCACTATGCGGATGCGAACGGGCAGGTGGTCGACCTCGCCATCGCGGTCTATGCCAACCAGCATGAGGGGCATGAAGTGATCGGCTTCGGGGTGGGGCCGCTGCGCGAGGAGGATCGCTGGGTGCGAGTCGCCGATCTGGCGCCGGTGGCGGGGGGCGGCGCCATCCGGATCACCGCGCCCGGCCCGGTCGAGCGGGTCGTGACGAGCTGGTACCGCGTCGGCGGCGTCACCAGCGCGAGCCCGGTCGAGGTGAAGCTGGCCACGCTCCGCGCCCGATTGCTGGGCGGTCGCCAGGCCGCGGTCGCGGTCCACCTGTCCGCCGAAGGAGCGGGAGCGCAAAACGCGATCCGGCATTTCTTGGCGGCGCTCGGCCCCGTCGACCGGCTTGCCGACCGCAGCGCGGGCGTTCGCTGATGTGCGGCATCGCCGGCCTGTTTTACCCAGGCACGCCGAAACCCGTCGACCCGGCGAGGATCTCGGCGATGGCGGATGCGCAGGCGCATCGGGGCCCGGACGGGTCAGGGGTGTGGACGGCGCCCGGCATCGGCCTCGGCCACAGGCGGCTGTCGATCATCGACCTAGGCGGCGGCGCGCAGCCGATGCACAGCGCGGACCAAGCGATCACCGTCACCTATAATGGCGAGATCTACAATTTTCTTGAGATCCGCGCCGAGCTCGAAGCGCGTGGCGCGCAGTTCCGCACCCAAAGCGATACCGAAGTGCTGCTGCACGGCTGGCAGGCCTGGGGCCCAGCGATGCTCGACCGCCTGAACGGGATGTTCGCGTTCGCCCTGTACGACGACCGAACCAAGACGCTGTTTCTGGCCCGCGACCGGCTGGGCGTGAAGCCGCTTCACTATGTCATGCTGTCGGATGGCGCGATCGCCTTTGCGTCCGAACTCAAGGGTCTGCTTGCCCACCCGCTGCTCCGCCGCGCGCCCGACATCCGCGCGGTCGAGGATTTCATGGCCTATGGCTATGTGCCGGACGACACCTGCCTTGTCGCAGGCGTGCGCAAGCTCGCAGCGGGCCATTTCCTGCTCATGGAGCGGGGGCGGCCGCTGCCCGAGCCGCGCCAATGGTGGGACCTGGACTTCAGCCAGCGGACCCGCGCCTCGACAGGCGCCATCGAGGAAGAACTGATCGACCGGATGCGCGCCGCCGTCCGATCCCGCCTCGTCGCCGATGTGCCGCTCGGCGCGTTCCTCTCCGGCGGAGTCGATAGTTCCGCCGTGGTCGCGCTGATGGCGGAGGCCTCGCACCGCGCCGTACGGACATGCACGATCGGCTTCGACGCTGCCGATCACGACGAACGCGCCCATGCCAACCGGATCGCCGAGCGCTACGCCACCGACCACCGTGAACGGATCGTTGCCGCTGAGGACTTCGCGCTGATCGATACGCTGGTCGCCGCCTTCGACGAGCCCTTTGCCGATGCCTCGGCGCTCGCCACCTACCGCGTGTGCGAGCTCGCCCGCGAAACCGTGACGGTGGCGCTGTCGGGCGACGGCGCGGACGAGGCCTTTGCCGGTTACCGCCGCTACCGCTTTCAGGCGGCCGAGGAACGATTGCGGGGGCTGATGCCGGCGGGCCTGCGCGCGCGCTTGTTCGGGACGCTCGGGCGCTATTATCCGAAGGCCGATTGGGCGCCGCGCCCGCTTCGCGCCAAGACGACCTTTCTCGGGCTCGCCGATGATGGCGCCACGGCCTATGCGCGCGCGGTGGGCGTCACATCGCCGCTGTTGCGCGGGCTGCTGTTCAGCGATGCCGCGCGCCGCGCGCTCGACGGCCACCGGGCCGAGGATCGCTACATCGCCACGATGCGCAGCGCGCCGGTGCGCGAGCCGCTCGACGCGGCGCAATATGCCGATTTCAAGCATTGGCTGCCGGGCGACATCCTGACCAAGGTCGACCGCACTAGCATGGCGGTGAGCCTGGAAGCACGCGAGCCGCTGCTCGACTACAAGCTGGTCGAATTCGCCGCGACGCTGCCGGCGGCGCTGCGGATCAGGCGCGGGCAGGGCAAGTGGGTGATGAAGCACGCGCTCGAACGCCATCTGCCCGAAGACATTCTGTATCGCCCTAAAATGGGCTTCGTCACGCCGATCAGCGCCTGGTTCCGCGGACCGCTGGCGGAACAGGCCGCCGCGCTTGCCCGATCGCCGATGCTAGGCGGGGCGGGATGGTTCGACATGGGGATGGTCGAACGCCTGGCCGCCGACCACCGCGCCGGCCGGGCCGAACACGGTCGGACGCTATGGCAATTGATGATGCTCGAACGGTCGATGGCGCGCCTGTTCGGCTAGCCGTGATGCCATCCGAAATAGGCCATCGCCGCGTGGAGCGTCAGCGCGACGAGGCAGAAGCTTGCCAGCATGAAGATCGCGAACCGGACCAGCACCCGGTTCATGACAATCTGGACAAGGCTATGCGCGATCCGCAGCGCGACATAGCCCCAGGCGATCTGGGCATTGAAACCACCACCTGAGCCGATCAGCGCATGGACCATGCAGACCGCGTAGAACAGCGTCGGCTGTTCGTGGAGGTGATTGTAGTTGTCGGCGACCCACGATGCGCGAGTTTCTCCCTTGCCGATCAGGTCGGCGCGGAGCCCGGCGCCGGTGCTGCCGACCATGTTGATCGCATCGATCCGCGCCCGGCGCATCGCCGGCAGCCGGGTCGCATACATCCAGACCCAGATGACGAGCGTCCAGCCGATCAGCGCGATGACGGGCCCGAGAATCAGGCTGTTGGTAGGCATGTCTGGCTCTCCCCCTGCGACGCCAGTGATGGCGCAAGCGAAAGGGGCGCGCAACTAGCGCAGCTTGGCGATCGTCAGACCGTCGGCCTTGGCCCTGTCGCGCACCGATTCCTCGCTGCGCTTCAGGGCCTTGGCGATCGCCTTCAGGGCCATGTCCTTCTTGGCGAACTGATGCAGCTTCTGCACTTCGTCCGGGGTCCAGGGCTGGCGATGGCGCTCGAACCGCTCACTATCCTTCGCCATCAGGCGAAGAGCTTGGCCCAGGCGCGTTTGGCGCGGGTCTTCCAGTGGCCGCGATGATAGGCATCCGACGCCAGCAGCGGCATCACCGAACCGGCCTCGGCAAATACCATCTGCTCGATGCCGGTATTCACCTTGCCCCAGCTTGCCGCCTCCTGCAGCGTCGAGGACGAGCAGGCGCCGTCGCGGACGTCGGCGACGGTGATCTGCACGGCATATTTGTGCACTTCGACGTCATCGTGACCCAGGATTTCGGCGCAGACGACGGTGTCCTGGACGAAGTTCTTGGGCACGCCGCCGCCGATCATGAGGAGCCCGGTGGTGCCGGCCTTGATCTTGATGTCGGTCAGCTCGCGGAAATCGGCGATCGCGTCGAGCACCATGTACGGCTTCCCGGCCTTGGCCCGATCGACCTGATGCTTGACCAGCCCAAAACCTGCCGATGAATCGACGAACGCCGGGCAGAAGATCGGCACGTCATGCTCATAGGCGAGCTTGACGAGGCTGTTGTCCTTCTTGCCGTGTTCGACGAGGTATTTGCCCATTTCGCGGATGAAGGCACGGCTCGAATAGGGCCTGGGCTCGAGAGAATCGGCGATCTTCAGGATGGTGTGATCGCAGTCCTGAAGCTGCTCCTCGTCGATATAGGTGTCGTAGATGCGGTCGATATAGAGCGACCGCAGCGTATCGTCGTCGGGAACTTCCAGCGCCTGATAATGCTTGTGGCCAAGGCCCTCGAAGAAATCCATGTCGACGATCGTCGCACCCGTCGCGATCACGCAGTCGACCATGTTCGAGCGGACGAGCTCGGCATAAAGATCCATGCAGCCGCCCGCCGAGGTCGATCCCGCGATGACGAGGCAGATCGTGCAGTCGGGGTCGGCGAGCATCTGGTTGTAGATGCCCGTCGCGCGCGCGAGGTCGCGGCTGGTGAAGCTCATCTTCCCCATCGAATCGATGATTGGCCGCGCGTCGAAGCTGGTAATGTCGATGTGTTCGACCTTGGTCGAAAGCAGCTCGGCCTTGCGGTTGGAGGTGATGGCGTCGGTCATGAGAAACTCCGTATTCCCCCGTCGCAAGCGGCTTGGGGGCAGGGTGAATATGATCTGGGCGCGGGCGCGCGCTTCAAGACATCACGCTCACTCCCGGCCCCTCCCGCGCGCGGAAGGGGAGGCGTGAGCGCAATGCTACGACAGTGTTACAGCGTGACGACGTTGGCGCTCGCCGCGTGCCGTTCGGGCGCTTCGTACAGCGACACCATCGGCTCGTCATCGACGATCACGGTGGCGCCGTTGGTAAAGCCGTTGAACCCGGTCCGCATCGCCGCACCATAGGCGCCGAGCATCCCGATTTCGATATAGTCGCCTGCGCGGATATCGGCGGGCAGCATGAACGGGCCTGCCATGTGATCCATGTCGTCACAGGTCGGACCATAGAAGCTGAACGCCATGTCGCGCGCATTCGAATCGGGTTCGCGCAGCAGCCGCACCGGGAACTGCCAGCCGAGATGGGCCGCATCGAACAGCGCGCCATAGGCGCCGTCGTTGATAAACAGCTCATCGTCGCGGCGCCGTTCGACGCGCACGATCAGCGAGCTGTACTCGGCGCACAACGCACGGCCCGGCTCGGCCCAGAGCTCCGCCGAATAGCTGATCGGCAGGCTTTCGAACGCGCGGTGGATCGTCGCGAAATAGCGTTCGAGCGGCGGCGGCTCCATGCCGGGATAGGACGAGGGGAAGCCGCCGCCGACATCGACGACGTCGACCGTCACACCGGCCTCGACGATCGCCGCGCGGACCCGCTCCATCGCCTGGGCATAGGCCTCCGGCGTCATTGCCTGGCTGCCGACATGGAAGCAGATACCGAGCGCATCAGCGGCCTGGCGCGCTGCGAACAGCAGCTCCTTGGTCTCGCCCGGCGCCGCACCGAATTTCGATGCAAGGCTCAGCTTCGAATGCTCCGACGACACGCGCAGCCGGACGCACAGCGTCAGGTCGGTCGCATCGTTGGTCGCCGCCATGATCTTGGCAAGCTCGTCAAGGCTGTCGAGCGAGAACACGCGCACACCATGGACGTGATACGCCTCCGCGATCGCCTCGGGCGCCTTGACCGGATGCATGAAGCACAAGGTCGCGTCCGGCAGCGTTGCCGCCACCAGCCGAACCTCGCCGATCGAGGCGACGTCGTAATGCGTGATGCCGCTGTCCCACAGGATCTTCAGCAGATCGGGCGAGGGGTTGGCCTTCACCGCATACATCGACCGGCCCGGAAACTTCTCAACGAAGAATCGGGCGGCACGCGCAGCGGCGTGGGGGCGAACCAGCGTGACCGGCTGGACCGGTCGCTGGGTGACAACAATTCCGATGGCGGAATCGAACGGGGTGCCAGCTAACCCCAGCGCGCTATGATGCTTGTGCAACTCAAGGGACCTCCAAATGCCTTGCGGCAAACATTGACGAAAAGCTGCCTTGCGGTTGGAAGTCCCATGGGGCAGCGGAAGGCGCATGTAGGGTCGCTCGACCCCCATGTAAACAGGTTTTTGGAGTGTGATCCGGATAATATGACAATTGTGCGACAACCGACCCGCGCAGGGGTACGCGATGCCGCTGCAAAGGTGGCTCAGATCGTGCCGTTCACACCCTTGTTCACACGCACGATCAATGGCATAGACGTCGCATTCAAGGCTGAATGCCTCCAGCCGGTCGGCGCGTTCAAGCTGCGTGGCGCGTGGCATCGGCTGACCGCGATCGCGCCTGAAATGCGGGCGCGGGGCGTGGTGGCCTTTTCATCGGGCAACCATGCGCAGGGCGTCGCCTGGGCGGCCCGCAAGCTCGGCATGCCGGCCCTGATCGTGATGCCCCGCGATGCGCCGGCGGCCAAGCGGGAGGGCACGCTCGCGCTCGGCGCCGAGATCGTGACCTATGACCGCGCAACCGAATCGCGCGAGAAAATCGCTGCGTCGCTGGCAGCGGCACGCGGCAGCACGCTGGTACCGAGCTTCGACGACCCGTGGATCATCGAGGGGCAGGGCAGCTGCGCGATCGAGGCCGCGGCGCAGATGGAGGCATCGGGCGTCGGCGCGCCAAGATCGGCTGTCGTACCGTGCGGCGGCGGCGGGTTGGCGGCGGGCATCACGCTGGCACTTCCCGATGCGACGGTGACGGTGGTCGAGCCGGAAGGCTGGGACGACATGCGCCGCTCGCTCGAAGCAGGCTGGATCGAGCCGGTCGGTCCCAATCCACCCGCCACCGCCTGCGATTCGCTGCAGACGCTCGAAGTGTCACCGCTGACGTTCGACGTCCTGTCGCGTCGCGGCGTGACGGGCGTTGCGGTGAGCGAGGCAGAGGTGGCGGCGGCGCAACGCTGGGCGGCGGCTGAACTGCGGCTGGTGGTCGAACCCGGCGGCGCGGTCGCGCTGGCGGCGCTGCTCGCAGGAAAGGTCGTGCCGACCGAGAGCACGCTGGTGATCCTGTCCGGCGGCAATGTCGACCGGACGGCTTATGCCAAATTGCTGGGCGAAGCCGCATGACCCCGCCGATCAGCGGGACCGGCGGCGCCTTGCTGGCGCTGGCGATGCTCGGCGCCTTCGCCTGCGCGATCGGCGGCGGCTGGATGATCGCCAAGCGCGGCGACCGGCAAAAGGGGACACTGCTGCTGGTGATGGCGGCGGTGCTGGTGGGGAATGTGCTGGTTTGGGCGCTATGAGGTTTGGAGGAGCTGTGGCCCCGATTGTGGCCAATCCGTGTTCAGTCGGACCATTGCAATCGGCTTGCATCTATGCATCTTCAACGCATGCCGCTGCTCGCGCTTGCCGCCTCTCACATCATTGGAAAACCTGGTCATTTCACAATGCAGGGGCGCCCGATTGATTTTACCTATATGTCAGTGCCCGGCGGATGTCGCAAAGGATTACCAAGATTAAAGCGGGCGTGCGCTCTAACTCGGGACAGGCCGAAATATAGTCTGGAAGTCGCATTTGGTGATCTTAATCTCGATGGCTTAGAAGACGTTGTGGTCCGTTACATGTCTTCTCCAGACTGTGGATCGCATGGATGCTCAACCGAAGTATATTTTGCTGGCAACGATGGCATCTTTCGATTAGTTTTGAAGGATCTCATCTCCTATGGTCGGGTGGTAAGATGCCGCACTGGAGGCCGGTCGGGGGTGGCCTTCCCTGATGGCAGGCCGGGATATGTCTGCTTTGGCTTATCATGATGCGAGCACACGGACGCCAGCGCACCTGGTGGGACCGACGGTTCTCCAACAAATGATCGTGCAGTCACGTCCGGGCGTCGGCAAAGCCGCCACCGTCGATCGGGGATGTGCCCCGCCGGCCGTGGTTCGCCGCGCGACGCGGATAAGCAGCGCCAATCCGCTCGGCAAACCTCACTTGATCGGTGAATTCGGGTCCAGCCTGAAATCGAGATAATTGTCCACGCTGCGCATCAGCTCGGGCATTTCTTCCTGGAAGAAGTGGTTCGCCCGCGGAATGACGTCGTGATGGATGGTGATGTGCTTTTGGGTGCGCAGCTTGTCGACCAGCTTCTGCACCGCGCTCGGCGTCACCACTTCGTCGCCATCGCCCTGGATGATGATGCCGGACGACGGGCACGGCGCGAGGAAGGTGAAGTCGTACATGTTGGCCGGCGGCGCGACCGAGATGAAGCCGCGGATTTCCGGTCGGCGCATGAGGAGCTGCATGCCGATCCACGCGCCGAAGCTGACGCCGGCGATCCAGGTGGTCGATGCCTCGGGGTGGATGCTCTGCACCCAATCGAGCGCACTTGCGGCGTCCGAAAGCTCGCCGACGCCATTGTCGAACGTGCCCTGGCTCTTGCCGACGCCACGAAAGTTGAAGCGCAGGGTGGCGAAGCCGCGCCGCTGGAACGTCTTGTAAAGTTCCTGCACGATCCGGTTGTTCATCGTGCCCCCCGATGAGGGGTGCGGGTGCAGGATCATCGCGACCGGTGCGCGCGGGCGGGGCGGGGGCGCGAAACGGCCTTCGAGACGGCCGTCGGGGCCGGGAAAAATGACTTCGGGCATGACACCTGCTGATCAGAATGCGGTGGCGCGCAAGGGCGCTGGATGCCCGCCTATATAGGAAAGCGCTCGCTTGGCGCAATCATTGTGCGCGGCTAGGGGTAGGCGCGTGACGAAGCGCATCTATCTCGACCATGCGGCGACGACGCCGATGCGCCCTGAAGCGATCGCAGCGGTCGCCGACGGCATGGCCCGATGGGCCAATCCGAGCTCGCCGCATGCCGAGGGGCGCGCGGCTCGGGCGGCGCTGGAGGAAGCGCGCGCGCGGATCAAGGCGGCACTCGGCTGGACCGGAGAGCTCGTCTTCACCAGCGGCGCGAGCGAGGCGCTGTGGATCGCGCTCAACCGAGCGAAGGTGGAGCGCCGGATCGTGAGCGCGGTGGAGCATGACGCGGTGTTGAGGGCAGCGCCGGGGGCGGATATTCTACCGGTCTTGGACCGGGACGCAGATGCTGCTGGCGAGCCCGATTGCGACTTCCTTGCAGATTACCTGGCCAGACCCGGCAAGGCCGTGGTCGCGATCCAGGCGATCAATTCGGAAACCGGGACTTGCTTGATACCTTATGCCAGGCCGCCCGCGATCGATCTGGTGCGGGCGGCGGGCGGCATTTTCCTGAGCGACTGTTCGCAATTGGCCGGCAAAGGCCCGCTTCCAAATGCCGACATGATCGTCGTGTCCGCTCACAAGCTTGGCGGGCCGCCCGGCATCGGGGCGTTGCTGGTCCGCGATCTGGCGCTGCTAGAGCCAATCGGCGGACATGAGTTCGGGTATCGCATGGGCACCGAGAATTTGCCCGGCATTCTGGGTTTCGCCGCCGCGCTTGAGGCAGGATCGGTCGATGATTGGCCGACTGATGCAGAGCAGCGCTTCGATTTCAAAAATGCCATCTGGCGAGTGGGAGAGATCGTGAGCCCCGGCGTTCAAAGCTCGCACATATATGCGATCGCCATGCCGCACCTCTCCGCTGCCGCACAACTGATCCGCTTCGACGCGATGGGATTTGCCGTCTCGGCAGGGAGCGCCTGCTCGTCAGGCACCCTCAAGCGCAGCCGCGCGCTCGAAGCGTTCGGGGTCGATGAGGATACTGCCAGTCGCACGATCCGCGTGAGTTTCGGCTGGAACACCACGCCCGAGGAAATCGACGCTTTCCGTGAGGCATGGCTCGAAGTCGCGCATGACGCGGCGAACCGCGCATGATCTATCTCGACTACCAGGCGACAACGCCGCTCGCGCCCGAAGCGCTGGAGGCGATGTTGCCCTGGCTGAGCGACAACCACGCCAATCCGCATTCGTCGCACGCCCCCGGTCGCGCAGCGAAGGCGGCGGTCGAAGTCGCGCGCGAACGCGTCGCGGCCGCTCCGGAAAACAACGCGGACACGTCAGGGCCGGGAACATTCGCAGTTTTTGTAGGGAACTGTTCGGCTGCTGCTACTGCTGCTGATGCTGCTGCTGCCGATGCTGCTGCTGCC
>PKED01000072.1 GCA_002863155.1 Sphingomonadaceae bacterium
TTTCATAGGCCGCGTCGAAATGCGCGCCCGTTACCAGAATCGCGATCTGGCGCGGTTCGTCCTTCAACGTGGCCTGCGCGGTCATCGCCTTGGTCAAGTCCCAGACCGCCTTGCCGATCACCGGCTCGTGCAGCCACGGATTCCACGGCCCCATCAGCGATCCGTCCGGCGCAACCGTCTTGAAATCGTTGAAGTTGGACGCGATGCCCGCCTTCATATCCTCGTACAGCGGCCGTTGTTCGGGGGTAAGCCGGGCCGGCGGAATCAGCGGTAGGCGCATGGTCGTCTCCGAAAAGGGGCGTGCGGCACGCCACCCAGAGCGCGGCACAGCGGCGTTCGTTCCCACAAATTTGCGAAACGCGTGCGACAGCCGCGCGAGTTGCGCTAAGGCGGCGCCTGTGCTCACCCGCCTTGTCCTGACCGATTTTCGCAATCACGCCGCCGCGACGATCGCGCCCGGACCCGGTTTCGTCGTCCTGACCGGCGAGAATGGCGCGGGCAAGACCAACATTCTCGAGGCTGTGTCGCTGCTCGCGCCCGGGCGCGGGCTGCGCCGGGCGGCGCTGGGCGACATGGCCCGCCAGGGGGGGAGCGGCGGCTTCGGCGTCGCCGCCGGGCTTTGCGGGGATGTCGAGATCGCCACCGGCACGCTGGCGGGCGCGCCCGAGCGCCGTCTGGTCCGCGTCCAGGGCGCCGGCGTTGCCGCGACCGCGCTTGCCGAATGGTTGACGGTGCTGTGGCTGACCCCGGCGATGGACCGGTTGTTCGTCGAGCCGGCCGGCGAGCGGCGCCGCTTTCTCGACCGGTTGACCCTGGCATTGTTTCCCGCCCATGCCGTCCACGCCAACCGCTATGAAGCGGCGATGCGCGCGCGCAACCGGCTGCTGGCCGACATGGATCGCGGTGCGCGGCCCGACCCCGCATGGCTCGGCGCGCTCGAAGCGCAGATGGCCGAACATGGCCAGGCGATCGACGCCGCGCGGCGCGAGCTTGTGGCGCTGCTCGATGCCCGGATCGCCGATGTGCCGGAGGGCGTGTTCGCGCGTGCCGGCCTGGCGATCGAGGGGTGGCAGGGCGCGGCACTTGCGGAAGAACTGGCGAGCGGTCGGCGACGCGACGCGGCCGCCGGTCGCGCGCTTGCCGGGCCGCATCGCTGCGATCTGGCGGTCGTGCATCTCGGCAAGGGGCAGCCTGCCGGGCTGTGCTCGACCGGCGAGCAAAAGGCACTGCTGCTCGGCCTGATCCTCGCCCATGCCGACCTGATCGCCGAGCGGACCGGGGCGCCGCCGGTGCTGCTGCTCGACGAGGTTGCCGCCCATCTCGACCCCGGTCGCCGCGCCGCGCTGTTCGACCGGCTCGGCGGGCGCGGCCAGGTCTGGATGACCGGCACCGAGCCGGCCCTGTTCGCCGAGGTCGGCAGCGGCGCCGCCCGGCTGCATGTCGGGCCGGACGGAATCATCGCGGCTTGACCGATACGCCGATGCAGCCGACATCGTTTGCGATGAAGGTGGATCGGCGACAGACGATGCTCGACCGGCTGACCGATCACGCGCTGGCGCACGGGATCGGCGATACCAGCCTGCGGCCGCTTGCCAAGGCGATCGGCACCAGCGACCGGATGCTGCTTTATTATTTCGCCGACAAGGCCGACCTGATGACCGCGCTGATGCAGAATGTCGCGCTGCGGGTGACGGCCCGGCTCGACGCGATCGAAACCGGGCCGCCCCGGCGCGCCGAGGAACTAGCGCGCGAGCTCCCCCTGCTCGCGATCAGCGACGAATTCTGGCCCTTCATGCGCTTCTGGATTCAGGTGGCGGCGCTTGCCGCCGGCGGCGATCCGATCTGCCGCAGCGTCGGCGAAGCGATCGGTCGCGGCTTTATGGAATGGATCGCGGCGCGGATCGACGGCGACCCTGCGCGCCGCCAGCAGGAAGCGGCGATGCTGCTCCAGCGGATCGACGGCACGATACTGCTGAAGTCGGTCGGGCTCGACGATCTGGTGGTAATCGCCGGGGGCGCGACCGGGATCTGAACCGCCCGCAGCGCACGCCGCAGCGACGGCCGGGCACGGCATCGACCGCGCCGTTTCCGGGCCGCCCATTTTGCTTCCGTTTCGGTGTGCCAAACCCTATATGCTCGCTATGGCAACAGACCCCGAAACTCCCCAGAATCTCCCCAACGCCAACGACTATGGCGCCGACTCCATCAAGGTGTTGAAAGGGCTTGACGCGGTCCGCAAACGCCCCGGCATGTATATCGGCGATACCGATGACGGATCAGGCCTCCACCACATGGTGTTCGAGGTGTCGGACAATGCGATCGACGAGGCGCTGGCCGGGCATTGCGACCGGATCGACATCACGCTCAACCCCGATGGGTCGGTCAGCGTGACCGATAATGGCCGCGGCATCCCGACCGGCATCCACAGCGAGGAAGGTGTGTCGGCGGCCGAGGTCATCATGACCCAGCTGCACGCGGGCGGGAAGTTCGAGAACACGTCGGACGACAATGCCTATAAGGTATCGGGCGGGCTGCACGGCGTCGGCGTGTCGGTGGTCAACGCGCTCAGCGAGTGGCTCGATCTGACGATCTGGCGTGACGACCAGGAGCATTACATGCGCTTCGCGTTCGGCGATGCGGTCGCGCCGCTGAAAGTCGTCGGGCCGGCAAACGGCAGGAAGGGCACGCGCGTCACCTTCTTCCCCTCGCCCGCCACGTTCAAGATCACCGAGTTCGATTTCGACAAGCTCGAGCATCGCTACCGCGAGCTTGCCTTCCTCAATTCGGGCGTCCGCCTGTTCCTCTCCGACGCGCGGCACGAAGAAGCGAAGACGGTCGAGCTGTACTACGAAGGGGGGATCGCGGCGTTCGTCAAATATCTCGATCGCAACAAGGTGCCGCTGATGCCCGAGCCGGTCGCGATCAACGGCACGCGCGACGACGTGACGATCGACGTCGCGCTCGAATGGAACGACAGCTATTACGAAAACGTCCTGTGCTTCACCAACAACATCCCGCAGCGTGACGGCGGCACGCACCTGGCGGCGTTCCGCGCCGCGCTGACCCGCACGCTCAACAATTATGCCGACAAGTCGGGCCTCCTGAAGAAGGAGAAGGTGACGCTGACCGGCGACGACATGCGCGAGGGGCTGACCGCGATCGTCTCCGTCAAGCTGCCCGATCCCAAATTCTCGAGCCAGACCAAGGACAAGCTGGTCTCGTCCGAAGTGCGCCAGCCGCTCGAAAGCCTGATGGCGGACAAGCTGGCCGAATGGCTGGAGGAAAATCCGGCGCACGGTCGCGCGATCGTCGCCAAAGTGATCGACGCCGCCGCCGCGCGCGAAGCCGCGAAGAAGGCGCGCGAGCTGACCCGGCGGAAAGGCGTGATGGACATCGCCTCGCTGCCCGGCAAGCTCGCCGATTGCCAGGAGCGCGACCCGGCCAAGTCCGAACTGTTCCTGGTCGAGGGCGACTCGGCCGGCGGCTCGGCGAAGCAGGGCCGCAACCGCCATTTCCAGGCGATCCTGCCGTTGCGCGGCAAGATCCTGAACGTCGAGCGCGCACGGTTCGACCGAATGCTGTCGAGCCGCGAAATCGGCACGCTCATTCAGGCGATGGGCACCGGCATCGGTCGCGACGACTTCAACATCGACAAGCTGCGCTATCACAAGATCGTGATCATGACCGACGCCGATGTCGACGGCGCGCATATCCGCACGCTGCTGCTGACCTTCTTCTACCGCCAGATGCCCGAGATCATCGAGAAGGGGCATCTCTACATCGCCCAGCCGCCGCTCTACAAAGCGACGCGGAGCCGGTCCGAAGTCTATCTGAAGGACGACAACGCGCTCGACGAATTCCTGGTCGACAATGGCGTCGCGATGTCGGTGCTCGAGGGCGTCGGCGGGACGCGCAGCGGCGCCGATCTGCGCGCGCTGGTCGATCATGCGCGACGGATGCGCACCCTCATGCGCTATGTCCCACGCCGTTACGACGCGACGATCGTCGAGGCGCTGGCGATGGGCGGTGCGCTCGACCCCGCGCTCGACAGGGCGGCACGGGGCGCGCTGCTCGCGGCCGCGGTTACCGGGCTCGATGCCGCCGATGCCGATGCGCGCTGGTCGGCCACGCTGACCGAGGAGGGCAGCATCCATTTCAAGCGCGTCTGGCGCGGGGTGACCGACCATCACATCATCGAAGCCGCTTTCCTGGGATCGGCCGAAGCGCGCAAGCTCCATGCGCTCGCGGTCGAACAGGGCGATGCCTATGTCCATACCGCGAAGCTCGTCTCGACCAAGGCCGCCGTCGCGCAGGCCGAAGCCGATGCGGCCGCCGAGGTCGATGACGACGCACCGGTCGCCATCGGCAAGGGCGAGACGATGGTCGCGCGGCCCAGCCAGCTACTCGACGCGATCCTCGCCGCCGGGCGCAAGGGCCTGTCGATCCAGCGCTACAAGGGCCTGGGCGAGATGAATGCTGAACAGTTGTGGGAAACGACGCTCGATCCCGAAAACCGCTCGATGCTGCGGGTCGAGGTCGAGCAGGCCGATGTCGCCGACGAGATCTTCACCCGGCTGATGGGCGATGTGGTCGAGCCGCGCCGCGAATTCATCCAGGACAATGCGCTGAGCGTCGCCAATCTCGACGTCTGATACGCGGGCGAAGGTCGCGTCTGCTTGCGCCCCCGGCGGTATCAGGCGAGCGCGGCCTGCAGGGTGGCGCGCACGCCCCGGTGCGTCGGATCGTAGACAACCGTGCTGCGCAGGCTCTTCGCCATCGCGCTGATCACGCGCGAGCCCAGGCCGGTGCCGCGCGGCGTCGCGCCGGGATCGATGCCGATGCCGTCATCCTCGACGATCAGCTCGAACCCGTCGGGCGTCCGGCGCAGGGCGACGCGGATTTCGCCGGCTGCATCGCCCGGATAGGCATATTTGCAGGCATTGCTCACCAGTTCGTTGACGATCACGCCAAGCGACACGGCGCGATCGGTCGGCAGCACGATCGGCTCGGCGGTGAGCCGGACATGACGCGGCGCGGCCTCGGTCGACCACGTCTCCGCCAGTTCGCGGACGAGCGCACCGAGATAATCCTCCATGTCGACGCTATCGACATGGTTTGAGGTATAGAGCCGCCGGTGGACCTGCGCGATCGCTTCGATCCGTCGCTGCGTATCGCGCAACGCCGCCCGCGCGCCTTCATCGGCCAGCGCGTTCGACTGGAGGCTGACCAGCGCCGACACCAGCTGCAGGCTGTTGGCGACGCGGTGATTGACCTCGCGCAGCAGCGTTTCGAGCCGCCCATTGCTGGCCCGCAATTCGGCCTCGGCGCGCTCCTTGGCCTGCGACAGCGCGGCGTGGCGCATCACCTGCTCGATCGCATTGGCAAGCAGATCGAAAAAATTCTCCCCGACCGTCTTCACGACATAATCGGCGGCGCCCGCCTTCAATGCCGCGACGGCGATCTGCCCTTCCTCCGACCCGGTGACATAGACGACGGGCGGCGGCTCCGGGAGCGCACGCAGGCGGGTCAGCGTCTCCAGCCCGTCCATCCCGGGCATGTAATGATCGACCGCAACCAGATCGAACGGCGTCGCCGCCGCCATCGCGACGCCGCTTGCGCCATCCTCGGCGAGCGTCACCTCAAAGCCGCGCCGTGCGAGCGCGCGCTGCGTCAGCCGGCGCAACGCCGCATCGTCATCGATATAGAGAATGCGCCCGCCGGCGGTCACGCATCGCTCTCGACTTCGGGCACCTGGATCACCGACAGGAACAGCCCGAGCTGGCGAATTGCCTGCGCAAAGCTCTCATAGTCGACCGGCTTGGTGATGTAGACGTTGCAGCCCAGATCGTAGCAGCGCTGGATTTCGACCTTGTCGTCGGTCGTCGTCAGCACGACCACCGGCGTCCGGCGCAGCACATCGTCCGCCTTGATGCGAGCGAGGATGTCGATCCCGCTCATATCCGGCAGGTTGAGATCGAGCAGCACCAGCGCCGGGCCGTTGAGCGCGGGTCCGTCGGGCGCGTTGAACAGAAAGCCGAGCGCGGTGGTCCCGTCGGTGAAATGGGTGATGTCGTTCAGGATGCCCGCGCGCCGGATGTTCTTTTCGATCAGCCGGGCATGGCCTTCGTCATCCTCGATCATGATGATGCTGACGCTGCGATGGTCGTTCATGACGGTGCCGATCCTGTCTTGGCCAAAAGTGCGGGCAGATTTACCCGAAATGTCGATCCTTGTTCCAGCATCGAATCGACGCTGATCGTGCCGCCGAGCCGATAGACGAGCGCGCGGACATGGGCGAGCCCGATGCCTTCGCCGACCTGATCCTGCGCCCCCGAACGGCGGAACAGATCGAAGATGCGCTGATGATCGCGCGGGTCGATGCCCCGGCCATTGTCGCGGATGTCGACGATGACGCGGTCGCCCGATTGCCGGGCGCCGACCTCGATCAAGCCGGGGCGGTCGGGCGAAAGATATTTGACGGCATTTTCGACGATGTTCGAAAAGATCTGCTCGCATGCCAGCCGGTCGCTGACGATGCTTGGCATCGGCAGGGCGAGGTCGATCGTCGCGCCAAGCGCGTCGGTGCGGTGGTGCAGCGACGCGCGAATGTCGCCGAACATGGCCGCAAGGTCGATCCGTTCGGGCGTAAGCACCCGGCCGCCCTCGCGCGACAGCTTCAGGATCGCATTGATCAACCGGTCCATCTTCTGGGTCGAGCTGCGGATGAAGCCGATCGCCTCCGGCAAGTCCTCGCGCGCGGCGATGCGGGCCTCTTGCGTCAGCAATTGCGGCGCCTGCGCCTCGGCCTGGTCGACAAAATCGCCGAGCACCTTGGTCGCCGATTCGAGCTCGCCGGTGAAGCCGAGCACATTGACCAGCGGCGCCCGCAGATCGTGGCTGACGATATAGGCGAAACGCTGAATCTCGTCATTGGCGCGGCTGAGATCGGCGGTTCGCTCGCGCACCGTATCCTCAAGCGAATCGGCAAGATCGCGAAGCTGGTCGCGCGACTGGGTCAGGTCGCGCGTGTAGCGGATAAGCGTCAGGGCCGTCAGCACGCCGACGATCGCGAGCAGCACGGCGGTGCCCCCGAGCACGACATAGAATGCCTCCAGGCTGTCCCGCTCGCGCGTGGCACGGATGGCCAGCAGGCGCTGCTCTTCACCGACCAGCGCTTCGGCCTCCTCGGTAATCGCGGCCAGCATCGGTATGCTGGCGTCGATCGATTCGGCCCGCATCGCTTCGGTGATGGTGGCGTCGCGCACCGCGCTTACCGATTGCTCGCGCAGGGTCGTTAGGTCGCGCAACAGCGCGCGCAACCGCGCGACGCGCGGCTGCTGGCGGGGATTGTCGCGGGTCAGCGACGCGACGCGGTCGAGCGCGGGCATCATCGACGACGCCATGTCGCGATAAACCCGAAGCGCGGTCGGATTGGGCGTGATCAGATAGCCGCGCCGTGCCGCCTCGCTGCGCCAGATCGGCAGGCGAAGCGCCGCGATCGCCTGTTCGACGTCATAGGTATGGGTGACCGACGCGCTATGTTCCTGGCTGCGCTTGGTCAACCAGCCCGCTGCCAGCATGGCGAAGACGAGGCTTGCAAAACCGACCGCGAGGCAGGCCAGCAGCGTGCGGCGCACCTGATCCTGCGACGGCGCAATGTCGAGAAAGGGCAGCCGCAACATCGTTACGGGCATAGCCATTTGCCCGATCGCTGCAAAGCGAGGGCTCATTAACCTGCATCAGCGCCAAACCCGGCCGGGCGCGAGCCGCGCCGCCCCGATCAGAGCAGCGACGCCTGCGGATTCTGGCGACCCGCCACGCCACCCCCGCGCCGCCGCGCCTGTTCGCTTTCGGCGGTGTAGCGCACGTCGGGATCGCGGTCGGCCGCGAAACCGGCCAGCGTCTCTTCGTCGAGTTCGTGCCAGTCACGGCCACGGTCGGGGCCGTTGCGAACGCGCGGCAGCAGCCCGGGCAAGTTCGACCATTCGATCAGCTGGGCGACATCGGCCATGTTCAGCATGTCGCGCAGGTGATGCGCGGTCACATAGGCATCGGGAAAGGCGCGGTGCATCGGCAGCCCGCGTTCATGATCTAGCCCCTCGGGTCGCCGCCAATAGCGCAGCACCTGATTCGAAAAGGAGGGCGATTCTGGCCACAGCCGCAGCGCGCATTTCCAGGTGCAGATCCAGTCGGCGCCGTGGGTGAGCGCGGGCGTGCAGAATTTCTGCTCGAAATCGGCCCGGTGCGCCGCGAGCGCGATCCGACGTGGCCAGGGATCGAGCACCGGCCGCGCGACGTCGTGCCAGAAGGGCGCGTCCGCCACTTGCTCATCGAGGATGTGGTGGATCGCCTGGGTGATAGGCGGAATCGATCGTCCGGGATTGACGAAGAGCGCGCCGCCCTCGCCATGCAGCGCCCAGCGTCCGTCGCGGCCCAGTGCCACGTCCTGCCAGCCGATTTCGCACACGCCATGCGCGGGCGGTGCCTGGCCGGTCGTCTCAAGGTCGATGACGCGGATGATCTGGGGCGGTGGAGCCATGCGCCTAGGTGGCGTCTCCGATGCGCGAATGCCACCCCTCTTTCCAAATCGGCGGCTTTGCGATTAACGTCGCACGGGACGCCACCGACATCGCGAAGGGAATGACATGACCGGACGAAAGACCCGTTTCAGGCCGGGTCGCCAGTCATGATCGATTGGATTCGCGGTCGCCTGGCGTGCTTTTCGGGCAAGCACCACCGATCGGGCAGCAAGGTCCACCGCATTCCCGATACCGATCGATTCGAGAGCGTCTGCGCCTATTGCGGCGTCCCGATGGAGCGCCTCGCCAAGCGCAAATGGGTGGTCAAGACCAAGGCCTAGCCCCGCCGCCAGCCACCCGCGCCGACGCCGGGCGCGTCCGCAAGCTCGTTCAATGGGCCGCCTGCGGCCCCCGCGCGAGCCCGCTTTGCGCCAGCTGAGCATCGATCATCGCCAGCAGCCGGTCGAGGCTCTCCGCCGATCGCGCCTCGGCGCGCGCGACCAGCACGTCCTGCGTGTTCGACGCGCGCAGCAGCCACCAGCCGTCGGGCGTCGTCACCCGCGCACCGTCGGTGCGGTCGACCGTCGCGCCTTCGGCCTCCAGCCGGTCGAGCACTTCGTCGACCACCGCGAACTTGCGGCTTTCGTCGACCTGAAAGCGCATTTCGGGAGTATTGACCAGTTCGGGCATCGCGCCCCTGATCTCGGTCATCGACTTGCCGATCATGTGGACCGCGCGGATCAGCCGCACCGCCGCATATTGCGCGTCGTCGAACCCGTAAAAGTCATGCGCGAAAAAGATATGGCCGCTCATCTCGCCGGCCAGCGGCGCATCGGTTTCGCGCATCTTGGTCTTGATCAGGCTGTGCCCCGTCTTCCACATCAGCGGTACACCGCCCAGCTCGGCGACCCGGTCGAACAGCGCCTGGCTGGCCTTCACATCGGCGATGATCGTCGCGCCGGGCAGCTCGCGCAGGACAGGTTCGGCCAGAATGGACAGGATCTGATCGCCCCAGATCACCCGGCCCTGGCCGTCGATCGCGCCGATCCGGTCGCCGTCGCCGTCGAAAGCCAGTCCGAAATCGAGCTGCTTGTCGGCGACCAGGCGCTTCAGATCGGCAAGGTTCTTTTCCTCGGTCGGATCGGGATGATGGTTCGGAAAATTGCCGTCGACATCGGTGAAGAGCAGATGATGCTCACCCGGCAGGAGCTTGACGAGCTTCTCGATCACCGGGCCGGCCGCGCCGTTCCCCGCGTCCCAGCCGATGCGATAGGCGCCGCCGGCATAGCCCGCCATCAGCCGCCCGACATAATCGTCCATGATATCGGCGGTATCGACGCTGCCCGCGCCCGTTTCCCAGTCGCCATCAGCGGCCAGCCGCGCCAGATCCTGGATGTCCGCGCCAAAGAACGGACGATGCTGAAGCACCATCTTGAAGCCGTTATACTCGGCGGGATTGTGGCTGCCGGTTATCTGGATGCCGCCGTCCACCTCGAGCGTCGCTTCGGCATAATAGAGCATCGGGGTCGGCCCCATGCCGATCCGCACGACGTCGACGCCCGATGCGGTCAGCCCGGCGACCAGCGCCGCTTCGAGCTCGACCGAGGTATTGCGCCCGTCATAGCCCACGGCGACGCGGGTGCCGCCAGCCCGGCGCACCCGCGTGCCGAAGCCGCGCCCGATTGCCGTCGCGTCCGCCGTCCCGAGCGTCTTGCCGACGATGCCGCGGATGTCATATTCGCGAAGCGACGTGCGGTCGAACTGGTGAGTCATAAAATCGTCTGGCCCCTTTTGAAGGTCTGGGCGGCGATCACGCCGCGTTGGACTCCAGCAACACATCGCGCGCCAGATTGATCCGTCGCATCAGTTCGGTCGAACCGCCGCGATCGGGATGGAGTGCCGCCGCCAGTCGCCGATGCGCGGCGCGGATCGCCTCGGCATCATCGGTCGGGCCGACCCCCAGAATGGCGCGCGCCTCGGCCTTATCCAGCCCGCGTTCGAAACGCGGACCGCGATTGGCACCTCGCGGGGCGAGATAGGGCCGCAGCCACCACCAGGCCGCAACCGCGAGCGCGGCAAAGAGCAGAATCTTCGCCATCAGGCGAACAGCGGCAGCGCGGGTTCGGGCAGGCCGAGCGCCGCCATCATCTCGCGCAGTTCCTGGCGGGCGGCGACATGCCCCAGCCCCATTTCGCCGAACTCGCGCGAATCGATCAGGGTCAGGCCGGCGGGGAAGAGCTCGCGGTAGATGACGCGTTCGCCCAGGCCGGGAATGACGCGGAAGCCGACCCGCTTGGCAAGCTGGCCGAGCGCTTCGGACACCCGCCGCATGTTGCGCGCCTCGATATGCTGGAGCCGGTTGCGCAGCACGACCCAGTCGATCGTCGCGCCATCGGCCTTGGCGCGTGCCTTGCGCGCGTCCCAGATCAACTCCGCGTAGAAGCTCGGCCGCGTCACCTTGTACGTCGTCGGATCGACCTGGCCGATCAGATCGAAATCGACGAAGCTGTCGTTCATCGGCGTCACCAGCGTGTCGGCGCGCTGGGCGGCCATCCGCGCGAAGCGATCGTCGCGGCCGGGCGTGTCGATGATCAGGAAATCGGCATCGTGGCTCAACTGGTCGAGCTGCTCGGTGAAACGCGGCAGGCTTTCGCCGTCATGGGTCAGATGGACCGGCATCGGCAGGTCGCGCCCAAGCCGTTTGATCGTCGCGGCGCGGTTGTCGAGGTAGCGCCCGAGCGTGCGCTGGCGATGGTCGAGATCGAGCGCCGCGACGCGCGCGCCCTTTGCCGCCAGCGCGATCGCGACATGGACGGCCGTCGTCGATTTGCCGGTGCCGCCCTTTTCATTGGCGAACACGATGACATGCGTTTGAGGCAAGTCGCTTCCCTTGTTGTGTCGCGCGCGCCTCCTCCATAGAAGGCCGCGCTCGTCCCCTTATCGAAGGCGCCATCCGCGTGCAAACCATCCGTCAGATCGTCCCGCTTCGTCGCGCAATCGCGGATTTGCGCAGCGAAGGCGCGCGAATCGCGCTGGTGCCGACGATGGGCGCGCTGCATGCCGGCCATATCGCGCTGGTCGAGGCGGCGAAGCATGTGGCCGACCATGTCGTCGCCTCGATCTTCGTCAACCCCAGGCAGTTCGCGCCGCACGAGGACCTGTCGCGCTATCCCCGTCGCGAGGCGCAGGACGCGCGCATGCTCAGCGACGCCGGCTGCGCGATCCTGTGGCTGCCGACGGTCGAGGAGATGTACCCGGACGGCTTTGCGACCAATATTTCGGTCACCGGCGTAAGCGACGGATTGGACGGTGCCGCCCGCCCCGGCCATTTCGACGGCGTCGCGACGGTCGTCGCCAAACTGTTCAATCAGGTTCACCCCGACGTCGCGCTGTTCGGCGAAAAGGATTTTCAGCAGCTGGCCGTGATCCGCAAGCTCGTTGCCGATCTCGACTTCGGGATCGAGATCGTCGGGGTCCCGACCCAGCGCGACGATGACGGTCTCGCGCTGTCGTCGCGCAACGTCTATCTCGGCGGCGACGATCGCGCGCGAGCGGTTGCGCTGCCCCGCGCGCTGGGCGACGCCGTCCGCAGCATCGCTCGCGGCATGGAGCCGGGGATCGCATGCGCCGCCGCCGAGGAAGCGCTGCTGAACGCGGGGTTCGAGTCGGTCGATTATGTCGCGCTGGTCGATGCCGAGACGCTGCAGCCGACCGGTGATCGCGAACGTCCACTCCGCCTGCTCGCCGCCGCGCGGATCGCCGGCACAAGGCTGATTGACAACATCGCGGTCGACATTACCGAACAAGGTTAATCGCGTTAACCATTTCTTGACGCCCTGCGCCCCAGAAGCTGCATCGTTAGGGTGAAAAAGGGGTGGCGGAAATGGCGCATAGCCTGAAGAGCGCGACGTTCCTGATCGAAAGCCGGATCGCGGACGCGGCCCGCGGTGATTGCAATGCCTGTTACGATCTGGGGATCATCTATTCGACTGGGGCCAGCGGCACGACGATCGACCTGATCGAAGCGCATAAGTGGTTCAACCTGGCCGCCGTCTGGGGCAGCGAAGCGGCGCAAGCCTGCCGCAGCGACATTGCCGAGGACATGACCGCACGCGAAATCGCCGAGGCCCAGCGCCAGGCACGCGCGTGGCTGATGCAGGCGGGACAGCGCGCGGCCTGACCGGCTGCCGAATCGGTTTGCGATCGGGCGGGTTCGGGTCGATAGCGTCATTGCGTTATCGATCGACTCAGGAGCCCCGATGCACTTCATGACCACCGCAGCGACCGCCGCCGCGCTCGCCCTGCTGTTGATCGCGCTTTCAATCGACATCGTCAGCCGCCGGATGGCGTTGCGTGCCTCGTTCGGCGACGCCGGCGATCATGGCCTGATCGCGGCGATCCGGGCGCATGGCAATCTCACCGAATATCTGCCGATCGGGCTTGCGCTGATCGCACTGCTCGAGGCCAACGCCGCCGATCCGCTTGCGTTGTCGATCGTCGCGGCGCTGTTCGTGATCGTTCGCGTTGCCCATGCCTTTGGCCTGCGGGGATCGCGCGACAGGCTGACGATCGGCCGATCGGTCGGGATCATCGGTACACTGCTGCTGCTCGCGACGATGACCGGCTGGCTCGGCGCGCTGCTCGCCCGGCCCCATCTCGGCTTTTGACCCCCCAATAATCGCGCGCTTGCGAAAGTGCGCGATTCGTGGTCGCTTGTCGTCAACACGAAGGGCCGCGGCGCTGACGCGTGAGGCGGAGCCGGCAAAGATCGGGCGACACCGAAGGGAGCGGCGCATGACACAATGAGGATCGACGGTCAGCGACCCGGCCCGCGCGGCATGACCCGCATCAACCCCGTCCGGACGCGTGCCGACTGGGAAAAGCAGCGCGCCGCCGCGCTCGACGACCCCGGCAGCTTCCACGGCGATATCGCGGCCACGACGCTGCACTGGTTCATCGCCACGGTCGGCAGCGAC
>PKED01000060.1 GCA_002863155.1 Sphingomonadaceae bacterium
TATAGCGAACTTGCCGAAGCGGTCGAAGAAGGCGCCCCACGCCTTGGTCTCGCCGGCGAAATACTGCTCCAGGCGCAGTTCCGGCGTGCGGCCGGCGAAGTCGTCGAGCTTCATGCCGCTCACGCGCTGTACGACGGCACCGAGCACGTCGGTCGAGACCGAATAATTCCACGCCTCGCCCGGCGAGAATTCGAGCGGGATCTTCGCCAGCGCGCCCACGAATTCGTCGAGATCGAAATTGCCGTGCCAATTCTCGAGCTTGCCCTCGCGATAGGCGGCATCGATGTTCGACCGGTTCTGGAAACCGTATGTCAGCCCGCTGGTGTGGCGGAGCAGGTCGAGCATCCGCATCGGCTCGTTCGTCGGCTTGGTCAGGAACGGCACGCCGCCACCGCCGCCGTTGTAGACGCCAAGCCCCTTGAATTCGGGCAGGACGTGATGGACCGGCGTGTCGACCGCGACCTTGCCTTCCTCGACCAGCATCATGAAGGCGATCGAGGTGATCGGCTTGGTCATGCTCGCGATTCGAAAAAGCGATCCCGCATCGATCGGCGCGCCGCCCTCCCGCGCGTTGCCATGGTGCGAGAAATGCACGATTTCCCCGTCGCGCGCGATCAGCAGCTGGGCATTGGGCAGGCGGCCCGGCGCCACATAGCGCTCGTTCAGCAGTGCATCCAGCCTTGCCAGCCGCCGGGCGTCGAAGCCGTGCGCTTCCGGGTCCGCCAATGCCATCTGCTTCTCCATACCTCTGGTTCGAACCTTGCCTCTCCTATTGCCTTGAGCGCGGTTCGAATCAACACTAACCTTCGCGCAATCGGCGGATAAGCCAAACCCGAACTTCAAGTTGCTGGAGAGATGCTCGTGGCCACCACCCCCAACGAACCGTTGATCGCCCTCGATCCGGCATGGCCCAAAATGTCGCTTCGGGATATCGAGGCGGCGCTGACCGCGCCGGGCACGCGCTTCGAGATGGAGACGGTCGACATCCGCGGCGTGCCGACCCGGGTGTGGAAACACGCCCCGGCGAATCTCGCGCAGATCGTGATGCTGGCACGGGCGCACGGCGCGCGCGAATTCACGATCCACGAGGATGAGCGCGTGACTTACGAGGCGCATTATCGCGCGGTCGTCACGCTGGCGGCGAAGCTGGTCGAGATGGGGGTCCGCAAAGGCGACCGCGTTGCCTTGTGCATGCGCAATCTGCCCGAATGGCCGGTCGTGTTCTTCGCAGGGGTGGCCGTTGGCGCGATCGTGGTGCCGCTCAACGCCTGGTGGACCGGCGCCGAGCTCGAATATGGCCTGAAGGACTCAGGCAGTCGGGTGCTGTTCATCGATGGCGAGCGCCACGCGCGGCTGACCGAGCATTATGGTGCGCTGCCAGACCTCGAACGCATCCTTGTGTCGCGGGCTGCGGCGCCCCTTGTTGGTCGGGCGCGCGCGTTCGAGGAGTTGATCGGGACGCCGCACGACTGGGCGTCGTTGCCCGAAGTGGCGCTGCCGCCGGTCGACCTGCTGCCCGAAGACGACGCGACGATTTTTTACACCAGCGGCACGACGGGCAATCCCAAGGGCGCGCTGGGGACGCATCGCAACCTGATCACCAACATCTTTTCGAGCGGCTATTCGGGGGCGCGGACGCTGCTGCGGCGGGGCGAGGAAATACCGCCGCCGACGCCCAAGACGATTCTCACCTGTATCCCGCTATTCCACGTCACCGCCTGCAGCGCGGGAATGATGGGCGCGGTTGCCAGCGGATCGACGCTGATCTTCATGCGCAAATGGGATGCGGTGCGCGCGATGGAGATCATCGAGCGCGAAAAGGTGCACGCGACCGGCGGCGTGCCGACGATCGCCTGGCAGCTGCTCGAACATCCCGACCGGGCGAAATACGATCTCTCCTCGCTCGAGGCGATCGCCTATGGCGGCGCACCGTCCGCGCCCGAGCTCGTCAAGCGCATCTACACCGAATTCGGCGCGCTGCCGGGCAATGGCTGGGGCATGACCGAGACGATGGCGACGGTGACCGGCCATGCGGCCGAGGATTATCTCAACCGCCCGACCAGCGCCGGGCCGCCGGTCGCCGTCGCCGACCTGAAGATCATGGACGAGGACGGCGCTAGCGAGCTGCCGGTCGGCGAGGTCGGCGAGCTGTGGGCGCGCGGGCCGATGATCGTGAAGGGATATTGGAACAAGCCCGAGGCGACTGCGGCCACTTTCATCGACGGGTGGGTGCGCACCGGCGACCTTGCCCGGCTCGACGAGGAAGGCTTCCTCTACATCGTCGACCGCGCCAAGGACATGATCATCCGGGGCGGCGAGAACATCTATTCGAGCGAAGTCGAAAACGTCCTCTACGCGCATCCGGCCGTCACCGATTGCGCGCTGATCGGACTGCCGCACCGGACGCTGGGCGAAGAACCTGCGGCGGTCGTCCATCTTGCCCCCGGCACGAGCGCGACCGAGGCCGAGTTGCAGGCCTGGGTGCGCCAGCATCTGGCGCCGTTCAAGATGCCCGTCTCGATCCGCTTCGTCGCCGACACGCTGCCGCGAAACGCCAATGGCAAGATACTTAAGAAAGATCTGAAGGCTCTTTTTGAAAATCGAGTGGAAGCGGCGGCCTAATTCGGGATTTGCAGCTATTTGCGAACAAACAAGTAAAATCGCGCATAACTCGACGTAAACCACAAAAACAAACTTGCCGTCTATTGCTGAGAGGCGTAGCTTTGTCCCTGTCAAGCAAGGGGGCGGCCTGTCATGACGCAAATCATTCATAATCGTTTCTTGTTCGGCCTGGTGCCGATGTCGGTGATCGCGCTGGCCGCAGGCACGACGTTGCTGGGCGAGGCGCCCGGCGCCGCGCGACGAGCCGCAGTGGTGCCCGCCTGGCCGAGCTGCCCCAACCCGGCGGCAATCCCCGGCGGGTTCGACTATCCCCAAAGCGCCCGGACGATCGAAGGCTGGGTGGCAAGCAACAACCTGCCCCGCGCCCGCGCCCACGGCTGGAACCTGTGGGCCGCGCTGAACAGCCCGGCGGGCGCCAAGCCGGTATGGCAGAGCTGGTGCACCGAAACCCAGGCGTTCAGCCCCGTCGATCCACGCGGTGGCCGCGCGAAGCCGATGCTGGCCGCGCTGCCCGCCGAGCCGACGCGGCCGATGCGCAAGTTCAAGCTCGACAATGGCCCGACGACCGGGACCGAGCCGATCAACTTCCCGGTCGCGCCGGTCTACAACGTGCCCGCGCCGGTTGCCGCGCGCTACAAGGGCACGCGCTGCATGCAGGCCAATGGCGAGCTCGCCAATGGCGCGACGTTGCAGAACAATGGCGACGTGATGATCGCGGGCGTGATCTACAACAAGCCCGGGTTCGACTGGATACGCAGCCGGTCCTTGTACCGGCAGTCGACGCTCGACGGACTGGTTCCGCCCGCCGGGCAGACGCGGCAGATCGAGCCGATGCCGAGCGGCACCATCGCGCTCAAGCCGATGCTGTGGCCGGTCAAGCGCAGGGGCTTCACCGCGCTGCCGGTCTGGGACAGCAAGACGTCGGACAATGGCGTCTATTCGGGCTTCGAGATTCAGAGCCAGTGGCCGCGCGCAGTCGCGGTGACGCCGACTCCACAGGCACTGGTGCTGCCGTCGAGCGTCAGCTTCCTCTACGGCGTCACCATGGCCGACAGCAGCGGCAAGCAGGTGCCGCTCGGCCCCAATACCTACCAGCGGCCGCGCGTGGTGGGTCTCAACCAGTTCTATCATTACCAGCCCAATCTGAAGACGATGGACCTGTGCGACCGCGCGCTGCTCGATGCGTCGTCCTATTATGCCAATGGCCGCCTGTTCGAGCAGGGCGACTATCTCGCGCTCGTGGCGATGCACCTCCAGACCAAGGAACAGGCGGCATGGACGTTCCAGTCGGTCTGGTGGCACGACCGCCCGAACGACGGCCCCTATGCCGCCGACCGCCCGGCGATTCCGCAGGCGCGGGGGCCGTGGCAGCATTATCTGATGACCTCCACCTATGGCATGCCCGCGACGCCGGGCGGCAAGACATGGCCGGTCGCCTTCAATCCCTATATCGAACTGGCGGCCGCGCACCCGATCAAGACCAACTGCATGAACTGCCACCACCGATCGGCATGGCCCGCCGATTCCGGCGAGTATCAGGAACCCGGTGGGCCGGGCGCGCTCGACATCTTCGGCCTCGACAACCCGGTGCTGGCAGGGAAGATCCAGGTCGACTCGCTGTGGTCGATCAGCGACCGCGCGCTCAAGCCGAGCAAGAAACCGGTGGGAACGCGCTGAGCGAAAAAAGGGGTGGGCGACGGCCTGCTTCCGGCACTTCCTTCGGCCTTCGTTAAGCATCTTCGCTTATCGCAGTGCGGATGGAAACAGGCGGCGAGTCAAGCGATCTGGCGCGGCCGGGCGGGCGGTACGACCGCGCGACCTGGGACGCCATCTGCCGATCGCAGGCCATGGTCGAATTCGACCTGAGCGGAACCGTCTCCTGGGCGAACGAGCGGTTCCTGTCGATCGTTGGCTACTCGCTCGACCAGCTGGTCGGCCAGCACCACCGGATCCTGTGCGACCCCGCTTATGCCGCCTCGGCTGCCTATGGCGATTTCTGGAAAATGCTGGCGCGTGGCGAGTTCGTCCAGGAGAAATTCTCGCGGCGGCGCGCTGACGGCGCCGAAATCTGGCTGCACGCCAATTACATGCCCGTCTTCGACGACACCGGGTCGGCCGTTCGCGTGCTCAAGATCGCGACCGACGTCACGCGCGAGGTCGAGCTGGAACGCGCGCTGAAGGAAAAGAGCACCGCACTGGAAGTGATGATCGACGAACTCGACACCGTCGTGCGCACGATTTCGGACATCGCGTCGAAGACCAATCTTCTCGCGCTGAACGCAGCGATCGAGGCGGCGCGGGCGGGAACCGCCGGGCTGGGGTTTGCGGTCGTGGCGGCCGAGGTCAAGAAACTGTCCAACGACACCAAGATCGCGACCCAATATGCCGGCGACAAGCTGACGAACCACCGCAAATTCTATTGAGCAGCGCGCCACCGCCAGCCGATGGCCACGGCGCGGATCAGGCCGACGTACCCCCAATGACGCTTGCCACCGCCCGGCGCCAACCGGCCAGCCGCGCGTCGCGAACGTCACCAGCCATGGCTGGGTCGAACTGCTCCACCGCGCCGCGCATCGCGCTGGCAGCTTCCAATCCGCTGAACAGACCGCACCCGACCCCGGCGAGCATCGCCGCGCCCAGCGCCGTCGTCTCGGCAAAGGCGGGCCGTTCGACGGGGATGGCGAGCATATCGGCCATGTCCTGCGCCATCCAGTCGTTGGCGACCATGCCGCCATCGATGCGCAGACTGGCCCAGTCAACGCCATCTGCCGCAAAGGCGGTCTTCAGGTCATTGGCCTGGTGCGCCATCGCTTCGAGTGCGGCGCGCACGATGTGCGCTCGGCTGTTGGCGAAGCTCAGCCCTGAAATCGCGCCACGCGCCTCCGGCTGCCACCACGGCGCGCCGAGGCCGGACAGGGCAGGCACGCAGTACACCCCGCCATTGTCGAGCACACTGCGAGCAAGCACCTCGGTTTCCGCAGCGGTGCCGATAAGACCAACCGAATCGCGCAGCCATTTGATCAGGCTCCCTGCGACGAACACCGATCCTTCGAGCGCATAGGCGCGCTTGCCGCCCAACTGCCACGCGATCGTCGAGAGCAGGCGGTGGCGTGATACCGGCGGGATCGCCCCCGCCTGGGTGAGGATGAACGCGCCGGTGCCAAAGGTCGCCTTGGTCTCGCCGGGCTTCAGGCAGGACTGGCCGATGGTTGCCGCCTGTTGATCGCCGGCCAGGCCACAGATGGGGATCGGCGCGCCGAACAGCGTCGTCTCGCCGAAGTGCCCGGCGCAGTCGACGATCTCGGGCAGGGCCGCGCGCGGCGCGCCAAACAGGTCGATCAGCCCGTCGTCCCAGCCGCCGCTGCCGATCGCCATCAGCGCGGTTCGGCTGGCATTGGTCGCATCGGTGATGTGGACGCCGCTGCCTCCATCGCCCGCCGTCAGTTTCCAGACGAGCCAGCTTTCGACCGTGCCGACCGCAAGCCGTTCGCCCGCCTCCTTCAGTTGCGGCCAATGCCGCCATGCCCAGCCGATCTTCGACCCGCTGAAATAGGGATCGAGCAACAGCCCGGTCTTGGCCTGCACCAGCGATTCGTGGCCGCCGTCCTTCATCGCCTGGCAATCGGCGGCGGTGCGCCTGTCCTGCCAGACGATTGCGGGCGCGATCGGCTCGCCGGTCGCCTTGTCCCAGAATATGATCGTTTCGCGCTGGTTGGTGATGCCGATCGCCGCGATGTGCCCGGCGCCGCCGACTTGCTCGATCACGGCGCGGGTCACCGCCAGCGTCCGCGACCAGATCTCTGCTGCGTCATGTTCGACCCAGCCCGGCTGCGGATAATGCTGCGTCAGCTCGGCGGCCTGGGTGGCAAGGCAGCGTCCATCGGGCGCGAACGCCATCGCGCGCGTCGAAGTGGTGCCTTCGTCGATGATCAGGATCGTTTCGCTCATGACGTTCACGCTAGCCGGGATTACAATTCAGGGGAATGCGGCTAGTGTTGCCGCAAGAGGAGCGCTGAGTGGATAGTCCGATCGACAGGGAAGCGGCATCAGCGGCGGCGCGCAATGCGCCGGTCGCCGCCAATCCCGATCGCGCGCCCGCAAACGCGCCGATGGCCATGGCGGCTGCGGCTGTCTCTGCCGAAAGTGACGATATCGCCAATCGTCGCGATCGCCTGCTCGCCTCGCTGACGCTGATCGCGGGGGTTGGTCTTGTCGTCGCGCTGCCCTTCGCGCTGCGTGCCGGGGCGGAGTTTTTCCTGCCGGTCACGGCCGCGCTCATCATCGCGGTCGCGCTCGTGCCGATTCTCGAATGGCTCGAGCGGCGGCGGCTGCCCGCGCCGGTGGCGTCGCTCGTCTGCGTGATCGGATTCCTGATGGTCGCCAACGGCGTGCTGGCGGCGATC
Source organism: Sphingomonadaceae bacterium (assembly GCA_002863155.1). GTDB lineage: Bacteria > Pseudomonadota > Alphaproteobacteria > Sphingomonadales > Sphingomonadaceae > Sphingomonas. The sequence continues at coordinate 7,026 of PKED01000060.1, forward strand.
GTGGTGCCGGCGTTCCAGTTCTTCCGCATGCTGCCCGAACGGATCGGGCGCATCCAGATGAACATCAAGCCGATCCTCGAAATCTACAACAGCGTCGAGAAATATGTCGACAAGACCGCGATGCGGCTCGCGGCCGGATCGGCCAAGAACGTCGCCGACGCGGCGCAGGCGACGGCGGTGCCGCCGCGATCGCTGATCGAACTGGTGGCGGTTTCGGCGCCGACGGTGCTGCTGCACATCTTTTTCGGGACGCTGATCGTGTTCTTCTTCCTGTCGGGCTGGACGCGGCTGCGGCGCCAGACGATCACCAGCCGGGCGAGTTTCGACGGCGCGCTCGCCACTGCCCGCGTCATCCAGAATGTCGTCGACGATACCTCGGCCTATCTGGGGACGATCACCGTCATCAACCTCGCGCTCGGGCTGGCGATCGCGATCGCGCTCTGGGTGATGGGCATGCCCTATCCGCTGATGTGGGGCGGGATCGTCGCGCTGCTCAACTATGTCCCCTATCTGGGGCCGATCGCGGCCGCGATGCTGCTGGCGCTCGGCGGGCTGATGGTCTTTTCCGATCTGTGGGTGGCGCTGGTGCCCGCGCTGATCATGATCGGCGCGCATCTGCTCGAAGCGAACGTCATCACCCCGCTGGTGGTCGGCCACCGGCTGACGATCAACCCGATCATGATTTTGATTTCGCTCAGCTTCTGGGGATGGGTCTGGGGCACGCCGGGGGCGCTGCTCGCGGTGCCGATCCTGATCATCCTCCAGACCGTGATCGAGGCGGCCGGCAAGCCCGACATCGCCGGTTTCCTGTTCGAACACGGCACGCTCGACCATGGTCGCCGAGGAGGAGGAGGCGCGGCACCGCCGGGCCGCTAGGCCGCTTGCCGAAGCATGTGCGGATCACGGTTGACAGGCTGGGACGGCTCGCCTAGTTGCGCCGCCTCACGCTTCGCAAGCGGGTGTAGCTCAGTTGGTTAGAGCGCCGGCCTGTCACGCCGGAGGTCGCGGGTTCGAGCCCCGTCACTCGCGCCATGCGCCACGCTTCTCGGCGTCAGCGCCAGCGGCCTGTCTCCATCCATTTCAGCAGCGGCCCTAGCGGCAGGATCCAGACGGTTCCGGCAATAAGGTAGAAGATCGCCTGGACCAGCGCCGGCCAGCCGATGACGATATTGCCCAGGCTGGCGATCAGGATCGCCCAGACCGTGATCAGCCCCACGATCAACAATGCGCCTGCGGGTTTGCGCCAGCTCGGGTTCATAGCGTCTCGGGTCCAATCCAGCCTTGTTCGGTGATAACCCCGTGCAGGGGCATGTCCCAGGGGTCAACCGGGACGTTGGGCACCTGCTGCGCGGCCCATGCGACGCCGATCCGCAGCGCATCCGGCAGCAACGCAAAAGCCCGGTCGTAATAGCCGGCACCCTGACCGAGCCGGTTGAGCGCGGCGTCGAACGCGACAAGCGGCGTCAAAATAAGGTCCGGTGCGCATTCGGCGGCGTCCGCAGGCGGCTGTTGCAGCCCGAACGGGCCGGGTTGGAGCGGCATTGCGGGCGACCAGCCCAGAAATCGCATGGGGGCGTGCCGCGTCGTCACATGCGGGAGCGCGACGTGCCAGCCATGCGCCAATGCTGCGGACACGATCGGCATCGGGTCGATCTCGCCATCGATCGGGCGATAGCTCGCCAGAACCCCGCCGCCGATGCTCAGCCGCCGGGCGAGCGCGGGCGGCAACGCAATCGACGGCCCGCTTGCCGCACGGCGGGCCGCCCGCATTGCCTCGCGAATCATGGCTTTGGTTGCGGTATTCATGCCGCGCTCGCGATGCGGGGTGGGGCAGTCATGGGGTGTGGCGGGACCACCATGGGTCGGTTGCTTGAATATCCTCTGACGCCTTTAACGTCAGGTGGGGACCATATTCCCAGACCGGGATCTGCGAAGGGACAGCCCCCTTGGATGATGATATCGCCTCAGGGATGTTCGCTAAGCTCGTACCGGGCAGTTCCCGCCGCGCCCAATCTAGGCGTTCCGGCCGTCATCCTCAAGAGCCGCGGCCAGCGCTTCGAGGCGATCGGCGATCCGATCGAGCAGCAGGTTGTCGCCGCCGCCCGTCGAATCGCCCTTTTCGGCATCGTTCAACGCATCGGCGAGCATCAGCGACACGAACAGCAGCGTGCGTTCGGTGCTGAGGCCGCCCGACGCGCGCCGGGCCGCTTCCCACCGGCCCGACACCAGCTTGCCAAGCCATTCGAGATGCGCTTCCTGTCCGTCGGCACAGCCGATCCGGTAGTCGCGATCGCCGATCCTGAGCGTGACTTCGGCCATCAGCCGCGCGCGTCCGTCAGCAGGCGGTCGAGCGCCTCCACCGCATCGCTCATCCGCGCGCGCAGCGTCGCGTGGCGGCGGGCAAGGGCCTCGTGCGCCGCGCGCCGATCCGCGACCGCGCGGTCGATTCGGGTGAATGCGCGGTCGATACGTTCGGCCGCCGACAGCTTTTCCTGCGCCATCACGGTTGGATAGCATGCTCTCGCGCGGCGGCAAGCGCCCAAGGTTGACGTGGGCACGCGACGCCCGCAAAGACGCGGCCACATATCGACTCGCTGGAATTGGCCCGCCTTTCGGCGCTGATCCCGGCCATCCGGGGATTTTGATGGGCGTCGCCGATACCGATCTCGCAAACGCCATTCGCGCCTTGTCGATGGACGCGGTCGAAGCCGCCAATTCGGGCCATCCGGGCATGCCGATGGGCATGGCCGATGTCGCGACAGTGCTGTTCACGCGCTACCTGAAATTCGACCCGACCGAGCCAAAATGGCCCGATCGCGACCGGTTCGTGCTGTCGGCGGGCCATGGCTCAATGCTGATCTATGCGCTCCTCCACCTGACCGGCTATGCGGCGCCGACGATCGACGATGTCCGCAATTTCCGCCAGATCGGCAGCCCCTGCGCGGGCCATCCCGAAAATTTCGAGCTGCCGGGCGTCGAATGCACCACCGGTCCGCTGGGGCAGGGTCTCGCGATGGCGGTCGGCATGGCGGCGGCGGAGCGTCACCTCAACGCGGTGTTCGGCGATACGGTTGTCGATCACCGCACCTGGGTGATCGCCGGCGACGGCTGCCTGATGGAGGGGATCAACCACGAAGCCGTCGGCCTGGCGGGGACGCTCGGCCTGGGCCGGCTGAACGTGCTGTGGGACGACAACCGGATCACGATCGATGGCGCGGTCGCGCTGTCGTCGAGCGAGGATATTCCGGTGCGGTATCGCGCCAGCGGCTGGCATGTTGCCGAATGCGACGGCCATGACTTTGCCGATATCGATCGCGCTCTGGCCGAAGCCGCTGCCGATCCGCGCCCCTCGCTGGTGCAGTGCCGCACGATCATCGGCAAGGGCGCCCCGAACAAGCAGGGCACGTCCAAAACCCATGGCAGCCCGCTCGGCAAGGATGAAGTTGCGGCGGCCCGCGCCGCGCTCGGCTGGACGCATGCACCGTTCGAGATTCCGGGCGACATCGCCGCTGCCTGGCGCCGCTATGGCGAGCGTGGTGCCGAAACCCGCGCCGCCTGGGAATCGCGGCTCGCGGCCCATGTCGATGGTGCCGAATTCAGCCGTCGCATGGCCGGCGACGTGGAGCTTGAGGATGCGACCGGCTGGGCGTTTGCCACCTGGGACGAGGTGCCGACGTCGGTCGCGACCCGCAAGGCATCCGAATTCGCGCTCACCGGGCTAACGGCGGCGATGCCCGAGTTGATCGGCGGATCGGCCGACCTGACCGGATCGAACTTCACCAAGACCGATTCGCTCAAGACCTTCTCGGCCTCGGATTACGCCGGTCGCTACATCAACTATGGCATCCGCGAGTTCGGCATGGCGGCGGCGATGAACGGCATGGCGCTGCATGGCGGGGTGATTCCGTTCGGGGGCACGTTCCTGGTGTTTTCGGACTATGCCCGTCCTGCGATCCGCCTGTCGGCGCTGCAGCGCGCCCGCGTCGTTTATGTGATGACGCATGATTCGATCGGCGTCGGCGAGGATGGCCCGACCCATCAGCCGATCGAGCATGTAATGAGCCTGCGGATGATCCCGGGTCTTGACGTCTATCGCCCCTGCGACGCGGTGGAGACCGCCGAATGCTGGGCGCTCGCCCTTGCGCGCAAGGACGGCCCGGGCCTGCTCGCGCTGTCGCGCCAGAATCTGCCGCTGCTGCGGGAAGGCGGCGACATGTTGAGCGCGCGCGGGGCGTACCGGCTGCGCGCGGCCACCGCCGACCGGCGCGTCGTGCTGATCGCGACCGGCTCCGAAGTCGCGATCGCGGTCGAGGCCGCCGACCGGCTCGAGGGGCAGGGGATCGGGGCCGACGTGGTATCGATGCCGTGCTGGTCGCGCTTCGACGCGCAGGACGCCGGCTATCGCGCCGATGTGCTGCCCGCCGACACGCTCAAGGTTTCGGTCGAAGCGGGCACGACGCTGGGCTGGGAGCGTTATACCGGCGACGGCGGCCTTAGGATCGGGATCGACGGGTTCGGCGCGTCGGGCCCATCCGGCGCACTGTACACCCATTTCGGGCTGACGGCAGAGGCCATCGCCGACAAGATCATCGCCAAACTGCAGAGCTAACGGAGTTTACGGGACATGACGGTCAAGGTTGCGATCAACGGGTTCGGGCGCATCGGGCGGCTCGTCGCGCGGGCGCTGTTCGAGCAGGGCGATACCGGTCTGGAGCTGGTCGCCATCAACGATCTGGCCGATGCCAAGGCGAATGCCTGGCTGTTCAGCCGCGACAGCGTTCATGGGAAATATCCCGGCACCGTCACGGCCGACGGCAATGACATCGTCATCGACGGCAAGCGCATCCGCGTCACCGCCGAACGCGATCCGGCCAACCTGCCGCATGCCGAACTCGGCGTCGATCTCGTCCTCGAATGCACCGGCTTCTTCACAGACCGTGCGAGCTGTCAGAAGCATCTTGATGCAGGCGCGAAGAAAGTGCTGATCTCCGCGCCGGGCAAGGGCGTCGACCTGACGGTCGTGTTCGGCGTCAATCATGATATGCTCAATGCCGATCATGTCATCGTCTCCAACGCATCGTGCACCACCAATTGCCTCGCGCCGGTCGCCAAGGTGCTGAACGACGCGGTGGGGATCGAGCGCGGGCTGATGACCACGGTCCACGCCTATACCAACGACCAGAAGATTCTCGATCAGGTCCACAGCGACCCGCGCCGTGCGCGCGCCGCCGCCATGTCGATCATCCCGACCACGACCGGTGCCGCGCGCGCGGTCGGCGAAGTGCTGCCCGAACTGAAGGGCAAGCTCGACGGCTCGGCGATCCGCGTGCCGGTGCCCGATGTCAGCCTTGTCGACCTGACCTTCACGCCGAAGCGCGATGTGACCAAGGACGAGATCAACGCGATCCTGAAGGCGGCGTCGGAAAGCGGGCCGCTCGCGGGCATCCTCGATTATACCGATGAGCCGCTCGTTTCGATCGACCTGATGCACAATGCGGCCTCGTCGACCGTCGACAGCCTCGAGACGGCGGTCATCGACGGCAAGCTGGTGCGCGTCGTCAGCTGGTACGACAATGAATGGGGCTTTTCGAACCGCATGGTCGATACCGCCAAGGCGATGGCGGCGTTCCTCTAGGCGATGGGCGTGCTCGCCGGAATCGCGCGCCACGGGCGGCCGCGCGGGCCGATCGAAACGATCGAATCGGTCGATGTGTCGATCGAAGCAGGGCTTGCGGGCGATTTTCGCGGCGCCGTGAAGCCCGGCGGGCGCGGCCGGCGGCAGGTGTCGCTGATCGAGCGCGCCGATTGGGACGCCGCGATGGCGGAGGTCGGCGCGCACCACAACTGGTCGGCGCGGCGGGCCAACCTGCTGGTCGAATCGCTCGATCTGCCGCAGCGGCCCGGCGCGCGCCTGCGCGTGGGGGCGGTGCTGCTTGAGATTACGCAGGAATGCGATCCTTGCAGTCGCATGGAGGAAATCGAGCCCGGCCTGAAGGCGGCGCTGACCCCGGACTGGCGCGGCGGCGCGCTGGCCAAGGTGATCGAGGGGGGCCGGATCAGCGTCGGTGACGCGATTATCGTGGAGAATGATGCGTGAGAGCCTTCAAGACGCTGGACGATATGGGCGACGTCACCGGCAAGCGCGTGCTGGTGCGCGAGGATCTGAACGTGCCGATGCAGGATGGGTCGGTGACGGATGATACCCGCCTGCGCGCGGCTATGCCCACGGTGCTGGAATTGGCGGATCGCGGCGCGAAGGTATTGATCCTCGCGCATTTCGGCCGTCCCAAGGGCAAGGTCGTCCCGGAAATGTCGCTCGCCGTCACCGTGCCGGCCCTGGAAAAGGCGCTCGGCTGCAAAGTCTCCCTTGCCGAGTCGGGCTGGGATGCGGCGGTGGTGGTGGT
>PKED01000098.1 GCA_002863155.1 Sphingomonadaceae bacterium
AAAGCTGCAGTTTGTAGTCCACATCCTGTGGTTTGTCTTCTTGCGTTAACCATTGTCCCTCCACTAGAAAACCCAGATCCATTGTATTCATCTGTAGAGTTAGTATTACCAGGATTTATATTACCACCAAAAATAGTAGCTGTCGTTTGAGTTCCAGCTGAACCTGCAGCATCTCTAGCCACAATAAGTGGTGAAGAACTTCTCCAAGCTTCGTCTTAATAGAACTCAAGGATTCCTACGTACCCTCAGACATGTAAGGCTTCAGGAATTTGAATTGACATACTGGTGCAGAATGCAAGCGCACCTTTGCAGAACTGGTGTCTGGTCTGGGAAAAGTGATGGCTCCAAGCCCTTGATGGGGCCTTCGTGCTCAGCCACCAAAAGTAGCCTGGTGCCTGCAATACGCAAGCTTGAGTGAGTGGTACATGTTGCTTTGGAGCAGACTTTCCCTCTTGGGGAACTCGATGCTCCAACTGATGTCTCGCCAGGAAAATCAGTTTTTCAAAGGAACGGAATACGAGGGCTCTGCAGACTTCGTTTCTGTGGGATTGCCATCGGCATTGCAGTGGGAGGCAATTTCTTGCAAGAATCAAGCCGTGGCAACAGTCCCGGGGGCAGTTGCCTGTGCGGAAGAGGCTTGAGGGAGTGACTGATTCTGCTCGGTGCGCAGCTCTGCTGTCCGATCGACGAAGGTCACCAGACACCGATCGACGCCGCGCGTCGAGCGCGCGACATGGACGCGGTAATGGCGGCAATCGACCAGCTCGCCGTGCTGCCAGGCAAGATCGTCAGCGGGCACCGCCGACACCATGAAGGCCAGCAGTTGCGGGCCGAGTTTCGACAGCATCGGCGCGGCATCGCCCGTACCAGCAAGGCCAGCCGCGCGGAAAGGGTCGTTCATCTCCTCGATGACAAAGCCACCGCCACGCATCTGCAGGATCACCGCCGGAATGGGCAGCAGGTTGATCGCGGCACCGGCTTGCGAAACGGCAGGCTCGCCCACGACGCGTCGGCGAGCGGCGGCTAAGCCGCCGAGCATGGAATGGGGCACACGATCTGCCATCATATGTGGCTCTAAACGCTAGAGGTTAAGGGCCACTGAACCTAAATCACCGGCGATCGGCGCGGTCGCTTGTCAAAAACGGTTGTCGCGGGGGAAGCCGGTCGGCGGCAAGCGACCGGCGGCACCGCGCGCGGCGCGCCACGGCGTCAGATCGCCTTCGGTGCGCGTACGCCCACTCTCGCCCCCCATCGCCCAGCTGAGGCCGTTTGCAAAAACAAAGCCTTTCACGTCGCTTAGCCCGCCATCGCGGTAGCGCTGGAGCTGGCCCCCCTGCCCGCGCGCCATCTCGGTTATCTCGGTCAATGGGAAGACCAGCAGTTTGCGATTGTCGCCGATCACCGCGACATAATCGGCATCGGCGGCGAGCGCGCGCACGCAGTGGAGCTTCGCGCCAGGTCGCGGTGTCATCACCGTCTTGCCCTTGCGCGTCTCGGCGACGAGCTCTGCCGCCTGTGCGATGAAGCCACGCCCGTCGCTTGCCGCGAGCAGCACGCGCGCGCTGCGGCTGACCGGAAACAGATCGACGATCGCGGCGTCGCTGTCGAGATCGATCATCAGCCGCACCGGCTCGCCAAAGCCGCGCCCGCCGGGCAGCTTGTCGGCGCCGAGCGTGTAGAAGCGTCCGGTCTCGGCCGCGAGCAATAGCTTGTCGGTGGTCTGCGCATGAAAGGCAAAGCCGGGGCCGTCGCCTTCCTTGAATTTCAGCGCGTCCGACGACGCCAGGTCGATATGCCCCTTCATCGCCCGGATCCAGCCGCGCTGCGACAGGATGACGGTGATCGGCTCGCGCTCGATCATCGCCTCGAGCGGAATGTCGCGCGCGGGCGCCGCCTCGGCGATCGTCGTGCGCCGCGCGCCGAGCGCAGTGTCGCGGCCGTATCGCTTGCCGATCACCGCCAGATCGGCCTTCAACCGCTTCTTCTGGAGCTTGTCCGACGCCAGCAGCGCCTCCAGCCCGCCGCGTTCGGCGTTCAGCGCGTCGCGTTCGCGGCGCAGCTCCATTTCCTCGAGCCGCCGCAACTGGCGCAGCCGCATGTTCAGGATCGCTTCCGCTTGCCGGTCGGTCAGCTGGAACTCGGCGACCATCACCGGCTTGGGCTCGTCCTCGGTGCGGATGATCTCGATCACCCGGTCGAGATTGAGGAAGGCGATGATATAGCCGTCGAGCAGCTCGATCCGGTCGGCGATCTTGCCGAGCCGGTAGCGGGTGCGCCGCTGCAGCACGACGAACTGGTGGTCGATCCATGCCTGCAGCGCCTGTTTCAGGCTCATCACCCGCGGCGTGCGCTGCGCGTCGAGCACGTTGAGGTTGAGCGGCACCCGCACTTCCAGGTCGCACAGCCGGTACAGGCTCTCCATCAGCAGATCGGGATCGACGGTGCGACTGCGCGGCTCGATCACCAGCCGGATCGCACTGTCCGATTCGTCGCGGACATCGGCCAGGATCGGCAGCTTTTTGTCGTTGATGATCGCCGCGATCGCCTCGATCAGCTTGCCCTTCTGGATACCATAGGGGATTTGCGTGACGACGATCTGCCAGGTGCCGCGCCCCTGATCCTCGATTTCCCAGCGCGCGCGCACACGGAACGATCCGCGCCCGGTCGCATAGGTCTCGGCGATCGCAGCCGGGCTGTCGACAACAAGCCCGCCGGTCGGGAAATCGGGCCCTTGAACGAACGCCAGCGGATCGGCTTCGGGATCGTCGATCATCGCCACGGCGGCATCGATCAGTTCGGCGGCATTGTGCGGCGGAATGCTCGTCGCCATGCCGACCGCGATGCCGCTTGCGCCGTTCGCGAGCAGATTGGGGAACAGCCCCGGAAACAGCTCGGGCTCTTCCTCCTCGCCGTTATAGGTCGGCTTCAGGTCGGCACCGTCCTCGTCGATGCCGTCCATCAGGTCGATCGCAACCTGAGTCAGCCGCGCTTCGGTGTAGCGATAGGCAGCGGCGTTATCGCCGTCGATATTGCCGAAATTGCCTTGCCCGTCGACGAGCGGGTAGCGCAGCGCGAAATCCTGCGCGAGCCGCACCATCGCGTCATAGACCGACTGGTCACCATGCGGGTGATATTTGCCGATCACGTCGCCGACGACGCGCGCGCATTTCTTATAACCCTGATTGGGGTCGAGCCGCAGCAGCCGCATCGCCCACAACAGGCGGCGATGCACCGGCTTCAACCCGTCGCGGACATCGGGGAGCGAGCGCGCGGTGATCGTCGACAGCGCATAGACGAGGTAGCGCTCCGACAGCGCGGTGTCGAAGGGCGTGTCGGACTGGCCGGGGATGTCGTCGGGAGTCGCGGGTGGATCGATCGTTTCGGTGGTCATCACCTGTGCCGTAGCAGCGCGCGAGGCCCGACGCCAAGCCTCTCGCGCGGTTGCATGAGCCTAGAACAGAAAAAGATCGCATTGCGTCGAAAATACGGCAAACACCTTTACTCTATCAATGTGGTAGGATAACCGAGCGGCTCCGTTCTGGCGAAGGGGAGCAAGCGATATGCGTGGCAAAGCGTGCGTGTTCATGGCCTTGGTTCTTGCGGGGTGCGCGAAGTCCGAGAAAGGTCGAGAGCCGTCGGCTGCCGATGCTATGACGACCGAGGGCGCGAGCGAAAGCGCCGATGCACGCGGCCCCGGCATTGCCTTGACCGCCGCGCCGGGCGTCGCTTTCCGTTACGCCTATGACTTCCGCCTGCCCGCCGCTCGCATTTCGAGCACGCAGGAAGCGCATGCGCAGGCGTGCGAAGCGCTCGGCATCGCGCGCTGCCGGATCACCGGCATGCGTTATGCGGTCGGACGCGGCGCGAACGACATCAACGCGACGCTCGATTTCAAGCTCGAACCCGGCATCGCGCGCAAGTTCGGCACCGGCGGCATCGACACTGTGGTCAAGGCCGGCGGCAGGCTCGGCGCGGTCGACATCACCGGCACCGATGCAGGCGGCGCGATCAAGGCGATCGACCAGGAAAGCGCTCGCCAGCGCGCCGATCTCGACCGGATCGAGGCGCAGCTCGCGAAGCTGCCCGCCAAAGCGCGCGACCGTGTGACGTTGCAGGACCAGGCCGATGCCATCCGCCGGTCGCTCGACGCCAACGCGGCCAGCAAGGGCGCGCAACTCCAAAGCCTCGCCACGACGCCGATGCATTTCGACTATGGCACGACCGACAGCTTCGCGGGCTTCGACGCCGATTCGCCGATCGCGATCGGACTGTCCCTGGGACAGCAAAGCTTCCTGGCCGCGCTGAGCCTCCTCACGATCGTGCTCGCGGGCGGCTTGCCCTGGGCCGCGATTGCGCTGGTCGGCTGGCTGATCTGGCGACGCCTGCGCGACCGCTTCGTGCGCGAGTGATTGGCGCACGCGCTGGAAGCCGATAGGGTCGCAGCCGATGCGTCCCTTTCTCCTTGCCCTGCTGCTGGTGCTGACCGCGATGGCCGATCCCAAACTGCTGACCTGGCCCGACCTCACCAGCCGCTCCCGCCCCGCGCCCGATGCGACGATCAGCTATGGCGCCGACCCGTATCAAAAGGTCGACCTCTGGCTGCCAAAGGCCACCGGTCGGCACAGGACGGTGCTGATGGTGCATGGCGGCTGCTGGCAGACCGAGATTGCCGATCGCAGCCTGATGAACTGGATCGCCGACGATCTGCGGCGGCGTGGCTATGCCGTGTGGAACATCGATTATCGTGGGGTCGACCGGCCAGGCGGCGGCTATCCCGGCACCTTCGCCGATGCCGCCGCCGCGACCGATGCCCTGCGCGACCACGCCGCTCGCTATCAGCTCGACCTGACGAAGGTCGTCGCGGTCGGCCATTCGGCGGGCGGGCATCTGGCGCTGTGGCTGGCGGGGCGCGCCCGCCTGCCCAAGGGCAGCGCGCTCAGGACCGACCGGCCGCTGCCGATCGCGCAGGTGATCAGTCTTGGCGGCCTGCCCGATCTCGAAGCGACGGCGGCGAGCCCCGACAATGGCTGTGGCACCGACGTCGTCGCGCGGCTGACGGGATCGCCCTCGCCCGCCCGTGCCGATGTCTTCGCCGACACCTCGGTCCCGCGCCTGCTGCCGCTCGGCGTGCCGCAGCATCTGGTCAATGGCGAGAATGACCGGATCATCCCGATGCGGCTCGGCACGGGATACGAGGCGCAAGCGCGGGCGAAGGGCGACCGGGTGGCGCTGCACCGGGTCGCCGCGACCGGCCATGTCGAGCTGATCGCGCCCGAAAGCGCCGCCTGGGCACAGACGGTGAAGCTGATCGACGCGGCGTTCGCCCGATGATGACGCTCGAAGAAGCGCAGGCACGCGACGCCGCTGACCCGTTGCGCAGCTTTCGCGAGCGGTTCGCGCTGCCCGAAGGCGTCATCTACCTGGACGGCAATTCGCTCGGCCCGCTGCCGCGCGCCACAGCTCACGCCGTTGCCGACCTGACCAACCGCCAATGGGGCGATCGGCTGATCCGCAGCTGGAACGAAGGGTGGATCGAAGCGCCGCTGCGCATCGGTGACAAGATCGCGCGGCTGATCGGCGCCGCCCCCGGCGAAGTCGCGGTGACCGATTCGACATCGGTCAATCTGTTCAAGCTGCTCACCGCCGCCCTGCGCGCGAGCCCCGACCGACGCGTCGTCCTCAGCGAGGCGGGCAATTTCCCGACCGACCTGCACATTGCCGAAGGTGTCGTCGCGGGCATCCCCGGCGCCGAGCTGCGCGTTGTCGCGCGCGAACAGCTCGCGGCGGCACTCGACGAAACGGTCGCCGTCCTGATGCTGACCCATGTCCATTACAAGACCGCCGAGCGGTTCGACATGGCCGACTGGACCGCGCGAGCGCATGACGCGGGCGCACTCGCGCTCTGGGACCTGAGCCACAGCACGGGCGCCGTCCCGGTCGATCTGAACGGCGCGGGTGCCGATCTCGCGGTCGGCTGCGGCTATAAATATCTCAACGGCGGCCCCGGCGCGCCCGCCTATCTGTTCGTTGCCGCGCGGCATCAGGCGCGGCTGGCCAATCCGCTGTCGGGGTGGATGGGCCATGCGGCGCCGTTCGACTTTGCCGACGTCTATGCCCCTGCGCCGGGAATCAGGCGGTGGCTGGCGGGCACGCCGCCGATGCTGGCGATGGCGGCGCTGGAGACGGGCGTCGACCTGATGCTGGAGGCCGACCCGGCGCTGATCGCGGCCAAGAGCGCGAGCCTGTTCGACGCCTTTGCCGCGATCGGCGACTCGCTTGGGCTCGACTGCGTCTCGCCGCGCGAGGCGATACTGCGCGGGTCGCACATCGCGTTCCGGCACCCGCATGCCTGGCCGCTGAGCCAGGCGCTGATCGAGCGCGGCGTGATCGGCGACTTCCGGGCGCCCGATGTCCTGCGGCTGGGCCTGACCCCGCTGTATCTCGGTTTCGAGGATATCGTTCGTGCAGGCGCGATATTGGCCGATCTGTTGGCGTCGCGCCGCTATCTCGATCCCGTCTATGCACAGCGGGCCGCCGTCACCTGAGCGCGACTGGCGCGTTGCGCAGCCGCCCGGCATCCAGTATAGCCGATGCTCCTCGCCCCGGCTTTTGCGCGACCCGCCGATCGCGCAGCCGGGGCACGTCATTTGTGGAAAGACCGCCATGGCTCGCCGCCGCCAAATCTATGAAGGCAAGGCCAAGATTCTGTACGAAGGGCCCGAGCCCGGCACGCTGATCCAGTATTTCAAGGACGATGCGACCGCCTTCAATGCCCAGAAAAAGGGCACAATCAGCGGCAAGGGCGTGCTCAACAACCGGATTTCGGAGCATGTCTTCACGCTGCTCGGGCTGATCGGGGTGCCGACCCACTTCATCCGCCGCCTCAACATGCGCGAACAGCTGATCCGGCAGGTCGAGATCGTGCCGATCGAAGTCGTGGTGCGCAACGTCGTCGCCGGCTCGCTGGCCAAGCGGCTGGGCATCGAGGAAGGCACGCAGCTCCCGCGCACGATCATCGAATATTACTACAAGGACGATGCGCTCGGCGATCCGATGATCACCGACGAACATATCGCCGCGTTCGGCTGGGCGAGCCAGGAAGAGATGCACGACATCGCCGATCTGGCGATCCGCGTGAACGATTTCCTGTGCGGACTGTTCGCCGGCATCGGCATCCGTCTGGTCGACTTCAAGCTCGAATTCGGCCGGATCTGGGACAATGACTATTCGCGCATCATTCTTGCGGACGAAATCAGCCCCGACGGCTGCCGCCTGTGGGACATGGAAAGCGGCGAAAAGCTCGACAAGGATCGCTTCCGGCGAGACCTTGGCGGCGAGGTCGAGGCTTATCAGGAAGTCGCCCGGCGGCTGGGCCTGCTGCCCGAAGGGGCCGACAATGCCGTGCTGGATCTCGAAAGCCACCGGAAGCGGCGCGGCAAATGAAGCTGCTGGCGCTGACGCTCGACGCGGGCGTCAGCTCTTCAGCTTCATCCCGCAGATGATGCCGAAGACGAAGCAGCAGATCAGCGCAAGCTGCACCCGGCCGCCATGGTCGCTCCAGCCGAAATACTCGCCCCCAAAGGCGAACAGCGCGATGAACAACACCATTGCCAGCCCGGCCATGCCACTCGTCCTCTGGGTTACCCGCCGCCATCCATGGGTGGCCGCAGCATCCGAACCTGTGCAGCAAATGTAAACAAGTCATGAAGGTTGCGGCGAACCGCACGGCCCGGCATAGCGACCCCAGACCAACCAGGGAGTAGCGCATGAAACTGCGGATCGTGGTGACGCTGAAACCGGGCGTGCTCGACCCGCAGGGGCGCGCCATCCACAAGGCGCTGGACGGATTGGGCTTTGCCGGAATCAACGACGTGCGCGCGGGCAAGCTGTTCGAACTTGACGTCGCCGAGGGCACCGACGATGCGGCCATCGACGAGATGTGCCGCAAGCTGCTCGCGAACACCGTCATCGAAAATTATCGGGTCGAGCGGGCCTGATGCGCGCCGCCGTCATCGTCTTTCCCGGCTCCAACTGCGACCGCGACATGGCGGTTGCGATCGAGGCGGTCACCGGCACGCGCCCGGCGATGGTGTGGCACGGTGAGACCGTGCTGCCCGACGGACTCGGCCTGATCGCGCTGCCGGGCGGCTTTTCCTACGGGGATTATCTGCGCTGCGGCGCGATTGCCGCGCGCTCGGCGATCATTCCCGCGCTCGTCGCGGCGGCGGCGCGCGGCGTGCCGGTGCTGGGCGTGTGCAACGGCTTTCAGGTGCTGACCGAAATCGGCCTGCTGCCCGGCGCGCTGATGCGCAACGAGGGGCTTGATTTCGTCTGCCGTGACGTGGCGCTGACGGTCGACAATGCCCAAAGCACCTTCACCAGCCGGTATGCGGCAGGCGAGCGGATCATCGTGCCGGTCGCGCACCATGACGGCAACTACACCGCCGATGCCGACACGCTCGACCGGATCGAAGGCGAAGGCCGCGTCGCGTTTCGCTATGCCGAAGCCGTCAACGGCGCCGCGCGGCAGATTGCCGGCGTGCTCAATGCGTCCGGCAACGTGCTCGGCATGATGCCCCACCCCGAACGCCGCATCGAAGCCGCGCACGGCGGCGATGACGGACGGCGGCTGTTCGAAGGGCTGCTGGAGACGGTCGGCGCCTGATGGGATCGATGACCCGCGATCCGCTCGGCTGCGGGGATTGCCCCGTCCGCGATCTTGCGGTCTGCGCCGGGCTCAGCGAGGCGGAGCGGCGCGATCTGGCCGCACTTGGCATCCGGCGGCACTATCGGCGCGGCGAGACCATTTTTGCGGCGGGCGACGAATCGATTGCGTGCGCGACGCTGATCAGCGGCGCGGTCAAACTATCGCGCCACGATGTCGAAGGGGTCGAGCGTTCGGTCGCGCTGCTTCACGCCGCCAGTTTCCTGGCGCGGCTGTTCGCAGCCGAAATCGACAGCAGCGTGACCGCGATTGCGGACAGCGAACTCTGTGTGTTCCCGCGCCGGGCGATCGAGCGGAAGATGGGGGATCATCCAGGCTTCATGGAGCGCGTGCTCCGCGCCACCGCCGAGCAGCTTGCCAGCGCCCATGACCTCATCGACCTCATCGGCCGTCGCAATGCGGCGGCCCGGCTCGCCGGCCTTCTCCTGCTGTTCGCGCAAGGCGGATGCAACGGCGCACCGCTTGACGGCACGCTGATCGAGCTTCCAATGACCCGCGGCGAGATGGCCTCACTGCTCGGCCTGACGATCGAAACGGTCAGCCGCCAGCTCTCGGCGATGGAAGCGGCAGGGACGATCGAGCGACAGGGCCAACGCGGTATTCGCCTGAAGTCGCTCGATGCCTTGCGCTCCGTTGCCGGCTGACCGCTTCTATCAAACGAGCACGCGAATCGTCGCGATCGCCAGTCCCCACAGGATGAGCATCGCAGGCATGATCAACACCTGCGCGAGCGCCGCTTTGCCGTCCAGAAAACCGCTGCCTGTCATGATCCCATTACGCATGAAATCGGCGAAGCGCTCCCGCTCACCCACCGCCGGGACGGTTCGTGCCCAAAGCGCCGGCACGACAAACGAAGCCGCCAGGAAAACCGCGAAAATCACGAACGGAATTGCGAGTCCGGGGTCGGCAAAGGCGCTCCACATAATCGCCAGATAAACGGCAAAGCCGCCAAACACCGCGCCGTGCAGCACCGGCGGCAGATCGAAGACATGCGGGGCGCGGCGATTATGACCGATCGGCGCGGCCGGTTGCGCGGCCAGAAAAATGTCGGCTGATGGCTCGAAAGTCATGGCATCGCTCCCAAGGTCGGACTTGATGCCGCCGAACTACCCGCGGCCTGCCCTGCACGCTTTGACGATCGTCAAACCGGCGCCTTGTAGGGCAAAAAATCAGCACCGTCGTCCAACGCTTCAACGGCCTCTCGCGGCAGATCGCGGGCATACTCAACGCGGGCGGCAAGGTGCCCGGCATGATGCCCCACCCCGAACGCCGCATCGAAGCCGCGCACGGTGGCGATGACGGACGACGGCTGTTCGAAGGGCTGCTAGCGACGGTCGGAGCCCGACGCGCGTTCACGCTCCCGAGACGTCCTGGTGGCGTCGACCGTCGACTATCCAAATAGGCACTTGCGAATCACGTTTGGCGATGGCATAGGCTTGCAATGGCTATGACCATCTTTGTCCCGCGATCGCATCGTAACTGTCGACATTGACGGTCGGATCGCTGCGTCCGTGTATCGGGACGCGGCTTATGGGGTGGACAATCGACGCAGCGTCTGAATGATCGAAGCTGCAGTTCGCGCTCAGCCTGCTCCACCCCGCCACGTTATTCACTATTGAAAATAAGGGCTTCTTGCCGCCTTCAGGTGTGGCCGAACGCAATGCAGTGCGCGGTCGGTTTGTGATTCCGATGCTAGCGGGTGCAAGTCCCGCCGGTCACCCCTGAAGGCAGCATACTATCCGAGTGGCGAAATGGGAACGCTGCGGCTTGCAAACCCGCCATGAGCCGGTTCGATTCCGGCCTCGGATTGTCGTGCTCTTCGAACTTATTTGGTACACTGCTTGAGTAATGTGGTGGAACGTGATAGCGTCAACCAGAACATCGTGTTCCAGATGTCATGCCAATTGCCCCAGAGGTTGAGCAGGGTTTGATAAACCACGCTGTCGCGAATGTCCCAAGCCTCCCCGGCAAATGCTGCCACGGCTACCACCGCCCAGGGTTTCCAGCTCGACAGCTTCCAGCCTAACAGGACGGCGGTGCCGAAAAACAATGTCAGGGCGACGTAGATATGGAGGGCGTCTTTCGCCAGGCCGACATTGTCGACGAGCCAGAGCTTTACCGCCTGCAGGGCGCTTGGCGGCATCAAACTCCTGCCTTGAAGGGCGTGAAATCGGTCCCCTCGTCGAACACGTCGACGCCTTCGCGGCGTTTCAGGAAATTGACGACCAGGTAGGTGAGCGGCGTCAGGATCACTTCCCAGCTCACCTTCAGCACCCATTGCGTCACCAGCACCTTGATGACGAGCTCGTTGGTCCACCCCTCGGCGCCCCAGAAGGCGAGCGGGTAGAAAAGCAGGCTGTCGACCGCCTGCCCGGCGACGGTCGACCCGATCGTGCGCGTCCACAGCTGCTTGCCGCCCGTCCACACCTTCATCCGCGCCAGGACATAGGAGTTGACGAACTCGCCCGCCCAGAACGCGCAGACCGACGCGAAGACGATGCGCGGCACTTGGCCGAAAATCGTCTCATAGGCCGCCTGGTTCTTCCAGTCCGGCGCGGGCGGCAGGGCGACGACGACGAACGACATGAACGCCATGAACAGAACTGCCATGGTTCCCGCCCAGATCACCCGCCGCGCGCGGGCATAGCCGTAAACCTCGGTCAGCACGTCGCCGATCACATAGGAAATCGGGAAGAACAGGATGCCCGCGCCGAACGGCCAATAGCCGATGCCGGGCAGCCAGATCTGCGCGACCTTGCCCGCGCCGACGACGTTGGACAGCAGGATGATCGCGACGAACGCGGCCATCACGAAATCGAAATAGCGAAACGGCTCGCGGCTCAGGTCGCGCGCCGAAACCGATTTGACGTCCATGCTGCCCCTTCCAGATTCTCGCGCCCAAAAGCTTTAACGGCGTTTCGCAGGCGCGCAATTCCGGCTAACGGACATGCGCGCGCGCCCGTAGTTCAACTGGATAGAGCACGAGCCTTCTAAGCTTGGAGTTGCAGGTTCGAGTCCTGCCGGGCGCGCCAAAAGGCCGCAGAAGGGCATCGGATCGGTTCCGCCAACTGCGTCTTTGCCAGAAAAGGGAGGGATGCAGGAGCCGTGATGTACCGCCTGATATGTGCCCTGTTGCTGCTCCTTGCCACGCTTGCTCCCGCCGCTGCCCGGCCGCCATCCGCCTCTGCCGAGCGGCCTGTCCGCGTCGCGATCGCTCGGCTCACCCATGGCCATGTCGGATGGTTGCTCGGTCGCGAGGCGAAGGGCGATATTGAGTTGGTCGGCATCTACGAACCCAACCGCGCGGTCGCCGAGCGTTACATGCGCGATTTCAAGCTCGATCCGTCCCTTGTGCATGCTGAACTCGCGCCAATGTTGGACCGGTTGAAGCCCGAGGCCGTCGTCGCCTTCGGCTCGATTGCGGAGCACCGCGCCGTTGTCGAGGCAGCGGCGCCCCGTGGCGTCCACGTCATGGTCGAAAAGCCGCTGTCCTTCGACGCCGCCGAGGCGGAGGCGATGGCGTCACTGGCGCGACGCCACCGCATCCAGTTGATCACCAATTACGAGACCACCTGGTACGCGAGCCGCACCGCGCTGCAATCGGCGCTGGTCGGCAACATGGTCGGGCCGATTCGCAAAGTGGTGTTTCGCGATGGCCACTGGGGGCCAAAGGAGCTTGGCGTTGCGCCCGAATTCCTCGACTGGCTGACCGATCCGGCTGCGAACGGCGGCGGTGCGCTGATTGATTTCGGCTGCTACGGTGCCAACCTCATGACCTGGCTGATGAACGGCCAGGCCCCGACCAGCGTGACCGCTGTGACACAGCGGCTGAAGCCCGACCCCGTCTATGCCCGGGTCGATGATGAGGCGACGATCGTGCTGACCTATCCAACCGCGACGGCGATCGTCGAGGCGTCATGGAACTGGCCCGACCACCGGAAGGATATCCAGCTGTTCGGCGATCGCGGACTGTTGTTCGCGGCCAATCGCGACACGCTGACTCTCCGCAGGCGCGGCGAGGAGGCCGATCAGGCATTGCCCACACCACTGCCCAGCTTTGCCGATCCCTTTTCCTTTCTGGCCGCCGTCGTGCGCGGGAAAGTGACGATCGCCGACACCGACCCCTCCTCGCTCCCCAACGCGCTGGTGGTAGCGCGAATCCTCGACGCAGCCCGACGTTCCGCCGCCACGGGGCGAACGGTGCGGCTTGCAGCAAAATGATCAGCGGCGGCAGCGCACGATTCACGCGGCCGGCGTTCGGCCCCGATATGGTTGTGACCGCCTCGGGGTCTGAACAGCGACGTTGCCGCTAATCTGCTCGCCCAACGCGGCGGCTGCACACTTAAGCGTTACAGTCCGGCGATCCCGGCGATGGCATCGATGTCGAGCGCCCGGGCCAGCGCGGCGGCCACCTCGTCGAGCGCGGCGTCGACATCGGCAGCGTGATCGCGCCCGCCGCCCGCGAGCCCCGCCCGTGCGAGCCATGCGGCGCGCTGTTCGGCGCGCGCGAACAGCCCGTGCGCGTAGCAGCCCATCACCCG
>PKED01000110.1 GCA_002863155.1 Sphingomonadaceae bacterium
TGGGCGAGGACGGCGTCGCCGACGTGCGCTTGGTGCGCGCCGACAAGATGAATGCGCTCGATCCCGAAATGTTTCAGCGCATCATCGAGGCTGGCAGCACATTGCAGCGGATGAAGGGCCTGCGCGCAGTGGTACTGTCGGGTGAGGGGCGGGCGTTCTGCTCAGGCGCCGATCTCGCGGGGCGCGACAGTGCAGGCGGCAGCATCAGCGGCGGCCAGCGGGCGCACCGCGCGCTCACCAAAAGCTACAACCCGCTGATGATGAAACTCGCCCGGCTGCCGGTGCCGGTCGTCAGCGCGGTGAAGGGCCCGGCGGCGGGCATCGGTTGCAGCCTCGCGCTCGCGGCGGATTTCTGCATTGCGGGTGACAGCGGCTATTTCCTGCAAGCCTTCGTCAATATTGGCCTCGTGCCCGACGGCGGCGCAAGCTGGATGCTGACGCGGCTGGTCGGCAAGGCGCGCGCGACTGAGATGATGCTGCTCGGCGAACGCATTCCCGCACAGAAAGCCGCCGACTGGGGCCTGATCTACAAGGCGGTGGCCGACGATGTGCTGATGGACGAAGCGCTCGCGCTCGCCAACCGGCTGGCAGCGGGGCCGACGCTGGCGCTTGGCTTGATGCGGCAGGGCATCGCGGCGGCGATGGAAAGCGATTACGGCACCGCCATGCAGGGCGAGGCGGATCGCCAGGCGATCGCGGGCGACAGCACCGACGCGCGCGAAGGGGCGATTGGGTTCCTGCAAAAGCGCAAACCGGTATTCACCGGGGCCTGACATCCTTCACCGCCGTTTGTTTCGAGCCCCCGGGTATCGGCTTTGCCGACCCCGAGGACGGGCTTAGTCGAGAAACGGGCCGCGCAGGTCCGGACGATGTGTCTCGACTTCGCTCGACACGAACGGCTAGGTAAGGGGCGATGACCGACCACCCATCAAACCGCCCGACCACCGCCGACTGGCAGGCGCTCGCCGCGAAGGAAGTGAAGGGCGCCGATCTCGACTGGCGCACCCCCGAGGGGATCACCGTCAAGCCGCTCTACACGGCGGAGGACGTTGCCGGCATCGACCCTGGCCTGCCCGGCTTTGCGCCGTTCACGCGCGGCGTGCGGGCCAGCATGTACGCGGGCCGCCCCTGGACGATCCGCCAGTACGCAGGCTTCTCCACGGCTGAGGAATCGAACGCCTTTTACCGCCGCAATCTCGCTGCCGGGCAGAAGGGGCTGTCGGTCGCGTTCGATCTTGCCACGCACCGGGGCTATGACAGCGATCACCCGCGCGTGACCGGCGATGTCGGCAAGGCGGGGGTCGCGATCGACACGATCGATGACATGAAGATCCTGTTCGACGGCATCCCGCTCGACAAGATGAGCGTCAGCATGACGATGAACGGCGCGGTCATCCCGATCCTTGCCTTCTTCATCGTCGCGGGCGAGGAACAGGGCGTCGCGCAGGCGCGACTCGACGGCACCATCCAGAACGACATTCTGAAGGAGTTCATGGTCCGCAACACCTATATCTACCCGCCCGAGCCATCGATGCGGATCATCGCGGACATCATTGCCTATACCTCGGCCAACATGCCGAAATTCAACAGCATCTCGATCAGCGGCTATCATATGCAGGAGGCAGGCGCCACGCAGGTGCAGGAGCTCGCCTTCACCATCGCCGACGGGCGCGAATATGCAAAGGCGGCGATGGCGGCGGGGCTCGATATCGATGCATTCGCGGGGCGTTTGAGCTTCTTTTTCGCGATCGGCATGAACTTCTTCATGGAAGTCGCCAAGCTGCGCGCGGCGCGGCTGTTGTGGCACCGGGTGATGACCGAGCTGGGCGCGAAGGACGAGCGCTCGAAGATGCTGCGCACCCACTGCCAGACCTCGGGGGTCAGCTTGCAGGAGCAGGACCCGTACAACAACGTCATCCGCACGACGGTGGAGGCGATGGCGGCGGCGCTCGGCGGCACGCAGTCGCTCCATACCAACGCGCTCGACGAAGCAATTGCGCTCCCCACCGATTTCTCCGCGCGCATCGCGCGCAACACGCAGATCGTGCTGCAGGAGGAAACGGGAATCACCCACGTCGTCGATCCGCTCGGCGGCAGCTATTATGTCGAGGCACTGACGAAGGAACTGGCCGACAAGGCGTGGGCGATCATCGAGCGCGTCGATGCCGAGGGCGGCATGGCGGCGGCGGTGGCGAGCGGCTGGCCCAAGGCGATGATCGAGGAAGCGAGCGCTGCCCGCGCCGCGCGCGTCGACCGGGGCGAGGACGTCATCGTCGGCGTCAACAAATACCGGCTCGCGGAGCAGGACCCGATCGAAATCCTGGAAGTCGACAACCATGCGGTCCGCGAAGGCCAGATCGCACGGATCAGCCGCGTGAAGGCGGGCCGCGACGAGGCCAAGTGTCAGGCCGCGCTCGATGCGCTGCGCGAAGGGGCGCGCAACAATCACCCGCTTGTTTCGAGCGAAGTCGAGAAACAGGCCGCAAGCGACGGGGCCGGTGTCTCGACTTCGCTCGACACAAGCGGTGTTTCGCCTAATAACCTCCTCGCTCTCGCCATCGATGCCGCGCGTGCTCGCGCAACGCTCGGCGAAATCAGCGCCGCGCTGGAGGACATATTCGGCCGCCACGCCACGGTGCCGACTCCGGTCAAGGGCATCTATGGCGGCGCCTATGCAGACGATGCGCGCTGGGACCTGCTCCGTTCGGGGGTTGGCGCGACCGAACGCCGGCTAGGTCGCAAGCCGCGCATGCTGGTGGCCAAGATGGGGCAGGACGGGCATGATCGCGGCGCGAACCTCGTCAGCAGCATGTTCGGCGATCTGGGGTTCGAGGTCGTGCCCGGGCCGCTGTTCCAGACGCCGCAGGAAGCCGCCGCGCTCGCGGTCGAAAACGATGTCGACGTGGTCGGAGCCTCCAGCCTTGCGGCCGGGCACAAGACGCTGATCCCCGAACTGATCGGCCATCTGAAGGACGCAGGGCGGCCCGACATCAAGGTCATCGCCGGCGGCGTCATCCCCGCGCAGGACTATGATTTCCTGCGCGACGCGGGCGTGCAGGCGATCTTCGGCCCCGGCACCAACCTGATCGACGCGGCCGCCGAAGTGCTGCGGCTGCTCGGGCACAATATGCCCCCTGAAAGCGAGGCGGCCGCATGAGGCTCGGCCACCTGATGGCGGTTGCACTCGCGTTGGCGCCCACAGCTGCAACCGCGCAAACCGCTTCGCCGATCGTCATCGGGCAATCTTATCCGCTGGCGTCGAAGATCATGGGCGTCGATCGGACGATCAACGTCTATCTGCCGCCAAGCTATGCGACATCGACGGCGCGCTATCCGGTCGTCTATCTGCTAGACGGTGGTGTGGCGCAGGATTTCCACCACATCAGCGGGCTCGCACAACTCGGCCCGATCGCCGACACCATGCGCGAGGTGATTGTGGTCGGCATCGAGACGGTCGACCGCCAGTCGGAACTGACTTTCAAGCCAGTGCACGACGCCAAACTGGCGGCGGACTATCCCAACGCAGGTCGATCCGCGCGTTTCCGCCGCTTCGTCGCCGACGAGGTCAAGCCGTGGGTCGCCGCACACTATCGGACCGACGATGATGACGCGCTGATGGGTGAATCGCTCGCCGGGTTATTTGTGGTGGAGACACTGCTGCGGGAACCGGGCCTGTTCAGGCGTTATGTTGCCGTCAGCCCCAGCCTGTGGTGGGACAATGGCGCGCTCAACGCTGCGGCCCCGCCGCTGATCGCCGGACTTGGCGATCGCGAACGCTGGCTTTACCTGACGGTCGCGAATGAACGCGGCATGGGCGTCGACACGTTCGCCGAAGCCTTGAAAGCTGCCCCCAAATCGCTCCATTGGCGTTTCGTGCCACGCCCGCGGGAAACACACGGGACCACTTTTCACTACGCCGCCCTGGAGGCGTTGCGCGTCTTCTATCCAGCCAGCGAGGCCAAATGACCGACACTCTTCTCGCCGACTCGCCCGTCACACGCACCGACTGGACCCGCGCCGAAATCGCCGCGCTTTTCGAGCTGCCCTTCGACGAGCTGATGTTCCGCGCCCAGACCGTCCACCGCGCGCACCACGCGGCGGGGGAGGTGCAGCTGTGCACGCTGCTGAGCATCAAGACCGGCGGCTGTCCGGAGGATTGCGGCTATTGCAGCCAGTCCGCGCATGCCGACACCGGCCTGCAAGCCGAAAAGCTGATGGAGGTGGACGAAGTGCTGGCCGCCGCCGCCGCCGCCAAGGCGAGCGGATCGCAGCGTTTCTGCATGGGGGCCGCCTGGCGCAACCCCAAGGATCGCGACATGGACGCGGTGGTCGAAATGGTCGCGGGCGTGAAGGCGATGGGGCTGGAAACCTGCATGACGCTCGGCATGCTCGAGCCGCATCAGGCCGAACGGCTGGCCGAAGCGGGGCTCGATTACTACAACCACAATATCGATACTTCGCCGGAGAATTACGGCAACGTCATCACCACCCGCACCTTCGAGGACCGGCTCGATACGCTGGATCACGTCCGCGCGGCGGGGATCAACGTATGCTGCGGCGGCATCGTCGGCATGGGCGAGACGCGCGCCGACCGCGTCGGCTTCATCCACGCGCTCGCCACGCTGCCCCGCCATCCGGAAAGCGTGCCGGTCAACGCGCTGGTGCCGGTGAAGGGTACGGTGCTCGGCAATATGCTCGCCGACACGCCGCTTGCGAAGATCGACGACATCGAATTCGTTCGCACCGTCGCGGTCGCGCGGATCACGATGCCGATGAGCATGGTGCGCCTGTCGGCGGGGCGCGAGTCGATGTCAGAGGCGACGCAGGCCTTGTGCTTCATGGCGGGCGCGAACAGCATCTTCACTGGCGACAAGCTGCTGACGACCGGCAATCGCGGCGACAGCGCGGACGGCGCGATGTTCGCGAAGCTCGGCCTGCGGCCGCTGGCGGGGGAGGAGCCGATGCGGGTGGCGGCGGCTTGCGGCTGATGCGCTTGTGCGGTATTCTACCAGCGCCTCTGTGAAAGGTAGAAGCGATGGGCGCGCAGATGAACATCAAGAGCGATGAGGCCTATGCGCTGGCGTCCGACATCGCTGAGCGTACGGGCGAAACCCTGACGCAAGTCGTCCTTGAGGCGCTGCGCGCGCGGCAGCGCGAGCTGACTAAGGATGAAAAACTGAACGAGGTGATGGCTCTATGCCGCGATATGCGCGCGAGGATGAGCCCGGAAGCGCTGGCCTTCGATATCGACAAGGAACTGTATGACGAAGTGACTGGGCTGCCCCGGTGATTGTCGATAGTTCGGCCATTGTCGCCATGCTCAAAGTCGAACCCGAAGCCGAAGCCTTTGCCGAGTCGATCCTGCGGGGAGGAGGTGGCGTTATGTCGGCGGGTAACTATCTGGAAGCGGGGATCGTGGCCGACAAGTCACGCGACGCGGTCTTGAGCGCCGAACTGGACATACTTTTGCAGAAACTCGGAATTGAGATCGTATCTATAACCCCTTCCCAGGCTCAGATCGCCCGCCAGGCCTATCGTGATTTCGGCAGAGGCAGCGGGCACCGCGCCAAGCTCAACTATGGCGACTGCTTCGCCTATGCGCTGGCGACGGAGCGCGGCGAGCCGTTGCTATTCAAGGGCGATGACTTTGCACATACGGGTGTGGAGCGGGCGTTGTGATCAACACACCCCCCAAGCGTCACCCCGGACTTGATCCGGGGTCCAGCTTCTACTGTAACGGGGGTAAAGGCAGCGGGATGCCGGATCAAGTCCGGCATGACGAAGAAGTTAGGTCTGTTGAGTAAGCTGGGCTGCCTCATCCGGGCATCGCTTGGATCGCGATCTTCGGATATGTCTGGCTCGCCTTGATCTTCGGTGATTGCCCAAATGGAGCTGAAGCCTGCGCTGCCCGCGACCAGCCACGCTGGCTAGCTTTCTGGCTGTCGGCTGCGATAAGCTTTGTCGCCTTGGTTTGGGTCTTTCTTGTCCGTTCATCAAAAAGGGGCGACCACTTTTAATGCTCAAAAAAATCCTCGTCGCCAATCGCGGTGAAATTGCTTGCCGGGTGTTCCGCACCGCCAAACGGATGGGCTTGCAAACTGTTGCGGTCTATTCGGACGCCGACGCCCGCAGCCCCCACGTCCTGATGGCCGACGAGGCCGTGCGGCTTGGGCCCGCACCGGCGGCGGAGAGCTATCTCAAGGCCGACCTTATCCTCGCCGCCGCCAAGGCGACGGGGGCAGACTGCATCCACCCCGGTTACGGTTTCCTTTCCGAACGTGAGAGTTTCGCGAAGGCCTGTGCCGACGCAGGCATCGCCTTTGTCGGTCCGCCGCCGAACGCCATCGCGGCGATGGGCGACAAGATCGAATCGAAAAAGCTCGCCAAGGCCGCGGGCGTAAACGTCGTGCCGGGTTTTCTGGGCGAGATCGCCGATACCGACGAGGCAGTGAAGATCGCCAAGGACATCGGCTTTCCCGTGATGATGAAGGCATCGGCGGGTGGCGGCGGCAAGGGGATGCGGCTCGCCTATAGCGAACAGGACGTCCGCGAAGGCTTCGAGGCGACCAAGCGCGAGGGTCTGGCGTCATTCGGCGACGACCGCGTCTTCATCGAGAAATTCATCGAAAGCCCGCGCCACATCGAAATTCAGCTGCTCGGCGACCAGCACGGCAATATCCTCTACTTGAACGAACGCGAATGCTCGATCCAGCGTCGCCACCAGAAGGTGGTCGAGGAAGCGCCGTCGCCCTTCGTCACACCGAAGATGCGCCGCGCAATGGGCGAGCAGGCGGTCGCACTCGCCCGCGCGGTCGGTTATTACAGCGCCGGCACGGTCGAGCTGATCGTATCCGGCGCGGATACGACCGGCGAGAGCTTCTACTTCCTCGAGATGAACACCCGCCTCCAGGTCGAGCATCCGGTGACGGAGGCGATCACCGGCATCGATCTGGTCGAGCAGATGATCCGCGTCGCGGCGGGCGAAAAGCTGCCCTTCACGCAGGACGATATCGGCATCAACGGCTGGGCGATCGAGAACCGGGTCTATGCCGAAGACCCCTATCGCGGCTTCCTGCCGAGCATCGGGCGGCTGGTGCGGTACAATCCGCCGGAGAGCGTCGGGACGCCTTACAAAACGCCACCGTTCGTCCCGAGCCCTTCGGCTGGCTGGCAGGCCAGCCGCTCAGGACAGGCTTCGGCGCAAAGCGCCGAAATCGAGGGACGGGCCGCAAGCAAGTCGGCTGGTGTCTCGACTTCGCTGGACACGAACGGTTTGGAAGAAGGGGCTGACGCAGGCGGCGCTTACACCCGCGTCGACGACGGCGTTCGCGAAGGGGGCGAGGTCAGCATCTTCTACGACCCGATGATCGCCAAGCTGGTCACTTGGGGGCCGACCCGCGACGCCGCGATCGACGCGCAGATCGCCGCGCTCGACGCATTCGAGATCAGCGGGCCGGGGCACAATATCGATTTCCTGTCGGCGATCATGCAGCATTCGCGCTTCCGCGAGGGGCGGCTGACGACGGGTTTCATCGCAGAGGAATATCCCGACGGCTTTCACGGCGCGTCGGCGTCGCCCGAACTGGTCCGCGCGCTCGCGGCAGTCGCGGCCTTTGTCGCGACGGCGGAGGCCGACCGGGCGCGGCGGATCGACGGGCAGCTCGGCGAGCGGCTGCGCCCGCCCGCCGACTGGGCGGTGCGGATCGCGGGCGTCGACCATGAGATCGAGCTGGCCGAGGACGAGATCAGCGTGGACGGCACGCTGCTCGACATGGAACTGGCCTATACCCCCGGCGACCGGCTGATCGAGGCGACGCTCTACGACGGCGACGATGCCGAGATCGTCGCGGACCGGCTGATCGTGCGGATCGCCAAGGCGCCGTCGGGCTTCGTGCTGACGACGCGCGGGGCGAGCCACCGCGTGCGCGTGCTGCCCGCCCATGCCGCGCCCTATGCCCGTCACCTGATCGAGAAAGTCCCGCCCGATCTGTCGCGCTTCCTGCTGTGCCCGATGCCCGGCCTGCTGATGCGGCTCGATGTCGGCGAAGGCGACAAGGTCGAGATCGGCCAGCCGCTGGCGGTGGTCGAAGCCATGAAGATGGAGAATATCCTCCGCGCGGAAAAGGCCGGCATGGTTAAGGCCGTGAACGCAAAGCCCGGCGACAGCCTGGCCGTGGACGCGGTGATTCTCGAAATCGATTAACTGCGACGAATTGCGACAATTAGGGGCTAGACGCAGCCCGTCGCGCGCGGCCATCATCCTGCCGATGTTGCCTCGTCGCATCGCGCTCATTCTCGCTTTGGCCATACCGCTCGGCGGCTGTCTCGTCGGTCCCGACTATCGACCGCCCGCGTCCAGGACGCTTGGCGTCCCGGACAGTTATGCGACACCTGCCAACACTGCGGCGGTGCCCGATCTGCAACGCTGGTGGGTCAATTTCAACGACCCGCAGCTCGACGCGATCGTGGACCTGGCACTCAAGCAGAATCTCGATATCGCCCAGGCGGTCTCGCGGCTGCGCCAGGCGCGCGAATCGCTGATCCAGTCGCGCGCGTCGCTGTTCCCGACGGTGAGCGGGAATGCCAGCTATTCGCGCAACATCAATATCCGCGGCCGCACTTTCGGCCAGATCACCAATGCCGGCATCGTCAACGAGAATTATTCGCTGTCGAGCGACGTGCAATACACTGCCGACATCTTCGGCGGCGTGCGGCGCGGGGTGGAGGCAGGGCGCGCGGGATACGAATCCAGCGGCTATAATCTGGCGCAGGTCCAGGCGACGATCGCATCCGAAGTCGTGCGCAACTATGTGCTGGCGCGCGCGGCCCAGGCGAGTGCGGCGATCGCGCGCGGCAGCCTGGCGATCCAGCAGGACAATCTGGAGATTGCGGGCTTTCGGGTTCAGGCCGGGCTGGTGTCCTCGCTCGATGCCGAACAGGCCCGTGCCCAGCGCGCGCAGACCGCCGCCAACGTCCCAACCTTCGAACGGCAGTTCGAACAGGCGGCCAACCGCATCGGCGTGCTGACCGGCCAGGCGCCCGGCGCGTTGAAGGCAGAGCTCGCGGCGTCTGCGGTGATTCCCAAGGGCCCCGATACGGTGCCGGTCGGCCTGCCCGCCGACATCATCCGGCTGCGCCCCGATGTCCGCGCGGCCGAGCGCAATCTGGCCGCCGCGACCGCGCAGATCGGTGTCGCCAAGGCGCAGTTGCTGCCGCAGCTGACGCTTGCCGGCAGTATCAACACCAACGCCTCGTCGATCAACGCGCTGACCGACATTATCACCGGGCGCGTGTTCGGCCAGCTGGCCCAGACGATCTTCGACGCCGGGCGCGGGCGATCGGTGGTGCGCGCGCGCCGGGCGCAGGCGGAAGAGGCCTTTGCCGCCTACAAGGCGAGCGTGCTCGGCGCGCTGGAGGATGTCGAGAATGCGCTGACGGCGCTCGCGACGGCCCAGGCGCGGCAGCGCGAACTTGAAGTCGCGGCCGAAGCATCGGGCAATGCGGCAACGCTCGCGCGTAGCCAATACCGTGCCGGGCTGACCGACATCACCACGCTCAACAATACCGAGGCGTCGCTGCTGTCGGCGCAAAGCGGGCTGGCGACCGCGCGGTCGGATCAGGCGCAGGCGCTGGTCCAGCTCTATCTCGCGCTGGGCGGCGGCTGGAACCCGGCGGCCCCGCCGCCGACCGCCGAACCCTTGAAACAGGGGGACGGCCAGCCGACCCCACTAGCGGCTCAATAGCAGGACGGTAAATGGCAGACGCATCCGCATCCGATCTCGACGATTTCCTGGGCGTCCGGCCGGTCCCGGCCTGGCGGCGCTGGGGCAAATGGGTGCTGATCGCGATCGGCGTGGTGCTGCTGATCCTGCTCGCGCTCAGCTTCTTCCGGCCCGCCGCCAAGGCCGGCTATGCGACCGAGGCGGCCGAAAAGGGGACGCTGACCGTCACCGTGTCCGCCACCGGCAAGCTTGCGCCGACCAACCAGGTCGATGTCGGTTCGGAAGTGTCGGGGCTCGTGTCGAGGGTGCTCGTCGACGTCAACGATCGGGTGACGAAGGGCCAGCCGATCGCGTTGATCGATCCGTCGCGCTTCCGCGATTCGGTCAACCAGAGCCAGGCGCAGCTTGCAGCGCAGCAGGCGGCCGTCGCGCAGGCCCGGGCGACGCTTGCCCAGTCGAGCGCGCAGCTGAAGCGGCTGGAGGAAGTCAGCCGCCTGTCGGGCGGGCGGGTGCCGGCCAAGACCGAAATGGAACAGGCGATCGCCGACCGCGACCGGGCAGTCGCCAATCTGCGCGCGGCGCAGGCCAATGTCGGCGCGGCGCGGGCGACACTGTCGTCCAACGAATATAATTTCGTCCGCGCGGTGATCCGCTCGCCCGTCAACGGCGTCATCCTCGCGCGGCAGGTCGAGCCCGGCCAGACCGTCGCCGCATCGTTCAACACGCCGACGCTGTTCGTGATCGCCGAGGACCTGACCCGGATGAAGCTGGAAGTCGCGATCGACGAGGCCGATGTCGGTGAAGTCCGCGAAGGCCAGAAGGCAAGCTTCACTGTCGATGCGTTTCCGGGGCAGACTTTCCCCGCCGCCATCACGCGGGTCGATCTGGGCTCCAACCTGTCGGCGCAATCCTCGACTGCGACGAGCACAACGACGACCAATCAGGTGGTCAGCTATTCGGCGACGCTGACGGTTGCCAATCCGAAGATCCAGCTGCGCCCGGGCATGACCGCGACCGCCGAGATCACCACCACCCAGAAGAACAACGTGCTGCTGGTGCCCAACGGCGCCCTGCGGTTCCGGCCGACGACGCCGCCGCCTGCGTCGCAGAGCGGCATCGCCGGGGCATTCGGCCCCCCGCGCTTCAACCGTGGCGGGCCGCGCACCGCCAATGCCGGACGCGGGGCGACCCAGACCGTCTATGTCGAGCAGGCCGACGGCAGTATCAAGCCGATCGAGGTCCGCACCGGCGATACCAACGGCACCCAGACCGAGATCGTCAGTGGCGCGCTCAAGCCCGGTCAAAAGGTGGTGACCGGCGAATTGTCGTCGACGGCAGGCAAATCGGGCCGGGCAGGCGCGGCGGGGTCCGGGACGGGTCGTGGCCGGTAACAGCGCCGCCGCGATGCCGGTCCGCGCGGCCGCGGTCGATCCGCGCGTGCTGATCTCGCTGCGCGGCGTGACCAAGACTTATGGCACCGGGCCGACCGCGTTTCAGGCGCTGAAAGGCGTCGACCTCGACATCGTCGCGGGTGATTTCGTCGCGGTGATGGGGCCGTCGGGATCGGGCAAGTCGACGACGATGAACATCCTCGGCTGTCTCGACGTTCCCAGCCGGGGGTCGTTCGTCTTCAAGGGGCATCATGTCGAGGCGCTCGACCGCGACGAGCGCGCGCTGCTGCGCCGCAAATATCTCGGCTTCGTGTTCCAGGGGTTCAACCTGCTCGCGCGCACGACCGCGCTCGAAAATGTCGAGCTGCCGCTGCTCTATCGCGGTGATGCGCGGAAAGCCCGGCACGACGCGGCGATGGCCGCGCTCGACAAGGTCGGGCTCGCCCCCTGGTGGGATCATACCCCGGCGGAACTGTCGGGCGGGCAGCAGCAGCGCGTGGCGATCGCGCGTGCGCTCGTCACCAATCCCGACGTGCTGCTTGCCGACGAACCGACCGGCAATCTCGATTCCGAACGCTCACTCGAAATCATGGAACTGCTCACCGAACTCAACCGCTCGATCGGCATCACGGTGCTGATGGTCACCCATGAGCCCGACATGGCCGCCTATGCCAACACGATCATCCACTTCAAGGACGGGCTGGTCGAACGCATCGAATCGGGCATGCGCCAGGCCGGGGCGCACTGATGCTGTTCACGACGATCAGCCTCGCACTGCGCTCGATCGCCCGGCACAAGCTGCGCTCGTTCCTGACGACGCTCGGCATCATCATCGGCGTCGCCGCGGTGGTGACGATGGTGACGCTGGGCAAGGCGACGACGGCGGCGGTGCAGGCGTCGATCTCGTCGCTCGGCACCAACATCCTCCAGGTCCGCCCGGGTGCGGGTTTCGGCCGTGGCGGCGGCGGCCCGCGACCGGCGGACTTCAAGATCGAGGACGTCGAGGCGGTGCGCCGTCAGATCGCCGGGATCAACGCTGTGGCGGAGGAAGCGCAGACCACCGTCACCGTCATCTATGAAGGCGCCAACTGGTCGACGACGGTCAACGGCACCACCAACGACTTCTTCCGGGTCAATCCCTGGCCGCTGACGGCGGGCCGCGAGTTCACGCCGCAGGAGCTGATCTCGGGCAAATCGGTGTGCATCCTGGGCAACACCGTCAAGACCAACTTGTACCGCGACGCCGATCCGGTCGGCACGCATATGCGGATCGCCGGCATCAGCTGCGAAGTGATCGGCGTGCTGGTCGCCAAGGGGCAGGCGGGCTTCGGCGCCGATCAGGACGACTTGGTCGTGATGCCGATCAAGGCGGTGCAGCGGCGGATCACCGGCAATCGCGACATCCGGGTGATGCTGGTCGGCGTCAGCGCCGATTATGCGACCGCGCAGGTGCAGGCGTCGATCACCGACCTCATGCGCGAGCGGCGCAACATCACCAAGGGCAAGGACGACGATTTCTTCATCTTCGACACCAAGCAGTTCACCGACACGCTGACCCAGACGACGACGCTGCTGACCGGTATCGTTTCCGCCGTGGCGGCGATCAGCCTGATCGTGGGCGGCATCGGCATCATGAACATCATGCTGGTGTCGGTGACCGAACGCACCCGCGAGATCGGCATCCGCCTCGCGATCGGGGCGGTCGCGCGCGAGGTGCTGATGCAGTTCCTGATCGAGGCGATCGCGCTGTCGTGCATCGGCGGCATCATCGGCATCGTGCTCGCGCAGCTGGTGATCCTGGGGCTGGTGCCGCTGCTGAAGGTGACATGGCTGTTCGACCTGCAGATCAACATCGTCGCCTTTGCGATCTCGGCGATCATCGGTGTCGTGTTCGGCTATTTCCCGGCACGCCGCGCCGCCAGCCTCAATCCGATCGACGCGCTGCGCCACGAATAGAGTCGGATGACTTTTGGTTGAATCAAATCCCCAACCGTTCGTGTCGAGCGAAGTCGAGACACCCTGCGCAACGCTCGTGGCCTGTTTCTCGACTGCGCTCGAAACGAA
Organism: Sphingomonadaceae bacterium; assembly: GCA_002863155.1. GTDB lineage: Bacteria > Pseudomonadota > Alphaproteobacteria > Sphingomonadales > Sphingomonadaceae > Sphingomonas. Next base: position 13,178 of record PKED01000110.1, read on the forward strand.
CGGGTCAAGGTA
>PKED01000209.1 GCA_002863155.1 Sphingomonadaceae bacterium
CCGGCGGATTCGGCCATGTTTCGAAGTTGTGAGCGTTTTGAATCGTTGAATTCTTTGCTTAGATAGATATACTTCATGTGACGATTTTTCAGGCTTCGGCGAATCATTTTAAACACGGCATGACCGCGATCGGTATTTTCTTTCTTGTCGAGCTCGAGTTCGCCATCTTTAAGTGACTCTTTTAAACAGTATAGACGGACTTGAGTGATTATTTTCGAAAAACCGCCATCAGGCTCGAAATCGGCCGCGCGGCAAGAATATCGGCGTGCCGGCGAGCCTCTTTTCGATCGCCTGCCACAGCCCCGCAAAAGCCTGCGCGCCGGCGGTGCGCGGGGCGAAGCTGCCGACCGGCGCGCGCTTCACCGTCATCTGTTCGATTACGCTCGCCATCGGGATCGCCGGCCAGTCCGGGTGGCGGGCGAGCGCTTCGGCATGCACCTTGCGCCGCCGATCGACCATCGCATGCACCGGCATCAAGGCGGCGCGGCTGCCGAGCTGTTCGGCGACGTCGGCAAAGGCGCGTTCGGACAGCGGCGAGGGGATCACCGGCACCACGATCAGATCGGCGGCGCGCATCACCTGGTCGCTCGTCTCGGTAATCCCGGGCGGGCAATCTAGGATCACCCGGTCGTAATCCTTGCCCGCCGTCGCCAGCAGCTTGGCCAGCAGCTTCTTCTTGTCGAGTTCGTGGAACAGCACGTCGAGCCCGCGCAGCGAGCGGTCGGCGCCGAGCAGATCGAGCCGCGCCGTCGACGTCTTGTGGATCAGCTTGGCCGGGTCGACATCCTTGGTGAACACCGCCTGTGCCTGGCTCTTGGCCTTGCGGTCGCTGAGCAGATAGGTGCTCGCCGCCTGCGGATCGAGATCCCAGAGCAGCGTGCGCCGCGCCGAAAGCGTGGCTGCGCACCAGGCGAGATTGACAGCCAGCGTCGTTTTCCCGACGCCGCCCTTCAGGCTGTAGATGGCGATGGTTGCCAAGGTCTGGCGTGCCTTTCCTGGTGCATCAACTGGCCCGCAATCGTGCCGCAGGGGGGCAGGCGACGCAAGGCTTTGTGCCGTGCAGGCGGGTGCTGCTCATTCGTGGAATTCCGATCGGTCGGGAATGCGCCCGAACGCAATCTTGGTGCCGACCCGGTCGATCCGCCCGCCGCCCATTGGCCCGACCGAAACCGCGTGCCGACCGAATTTCTGGTTGAGCACGTCCATCGCCCGGCTGAGCGCCAGCCCGCGCGTCTCGCGCGCCAGCGGATCGTCGGGGTCGAGCAGCGCGAACAGCGAGTCCTGCTCGCCCGTCACCGCTTCGATCTCGGCGAGCGTCACGCCGACCATTCGCACCTGGAAATCGCCGCGCCGCACCCGCCCGGCGGCGTGAAGCTGCGGAAACAGCTGGTCGAGCGCTGCCAGAATCACGAAGCTGTCCTGCGTCGCGGGCAGCTTGGCGGAGACGCGCCAGCTGCTCTTGTCGTCCTCGAACCGGGCATGGAGCACGAGCAGGCGGGCGCGCAGATCCTTGCGCCGCAACCGGCTCGCGGCCTTCAGCGCCAGCCGACGCGCGGTCAGCCGCACCGGCTCGACCCCGCGCTTGCCCGGCGACAGGACATGGCTGTGGCCGATGCTGCGGCTTTGCGTCGCCTTTTCGGGCAGGTCGACGCCGTGGAGCAGATACCATAGCCGGTCGCCATTGGTGCCGCCCCAGGCAGTGCCGGCATCGCGCGGGCGGCGCGCGATCAGCTGGCGGATATCGTTGATCCCCTGCTGGGCGAGCCGCCGCTCCATCTTCGCGCCGATCCCGGCAATGTCGCGCAGCGGCAGGTCGAACAGCCGGTGCGGCAGTTCGTCGGCAGTCAGGATCACCAGCCCGTCGGGCTTCATCATGTCCGACGCGAGCTTCGCGAGCAGCCGGTTGGGGGCGATCCCGACCGAACTCGTCAGGCAATCGCCGACATTGGCCCGGATGCCCGCCTTGATCCGGTGCGCCAGCGCGGTCGCGGCGTCGACGCTGTTTTCATTGTCGAGCAGCCGACAGGCGACTTCGTCGATCGAACAGACCCTGGTGACCGGAATGTGCCGCCAGATTTCGGCAACGATCGCTTCGTGGAATTCGACATATTTGTCGTGGCGTGCAGGCGTGACGATCAGGTCGCGGCAGAGCCGCTTCGCTTCCCAGACCGGGGTGCCGGTGCGGATGCCGTATTTCTTCGCCTCGACCGACGCGGCGATTGCGACGGTATTGTCGCTGTCGACCGGCGCGACGAGGATCGGCTTGCCGCGAAGCGCAGGGTTCAGCTGCTGCTCGACGCTGGCGAAATAGCTGTTGAGATCGAGGAACAGCCAGCGCAGCGGCCGGGGCGGGAAGGCCGGGCCGCCGCCATTTTCCGACAGCGAAGTTGCAGAAGTTGCAGGTTCCGATCGCTTTTGCGCAACCGGTCGCACGGCCCACGGGTCGAGCATCGAATCGCGGGCAGGGGTCGGCGAGAACATACATGGAACATAGCCCAGGGTGCGCGGGTCGGAAAGAGGCGCTATTGGTGAAAAGCGACTTTTGCCGGTCGCGCGACGGGCGTATCAACGGCGACAATCATGGGAGGGGAGGGTTTGTCCGATGGTGCACCGTCATATCCTGTTGGCCTGCGTTGCGGCGATCGGTCTTGCACCCGCAAGCGCGGCTTCGGCGCAGACGCCCAAGGAGCAGCTGCTGGCGCCGCCCGCCGATGCGCAGAAATTCCTGATCGTCTCGGCCGCCGGCCAGCATGGCCAGTCGGCGATCTGGCGTCTGCCCGATGGCACGATCGCGACGCGCGAGAGCATGAACCTGCGCGGTCAGGTGTTCGAGCAGGACGAAACGATCCATGTCGGGCCGAACGGCCAGCCCGACCGGATCGTCATCCGCGGCTTCACCCCGTCGGGTGATGCGGCGGAGACGTTCGCCGTCGCCGACGGCAAGGCGAGCTGGAAATCGCCGATCGATGCGGGCAGCGCCGCCTATGACGGCAAGTCGCAATATTCGACCTTTGGCGGGCCGATCATCGCCAGCGCCTATTTCGCCGAAGCGATTCTGAAGGCTGCCGATCGCCGCCTGACGCTGCTGCCGGGCGGATCGGCACGGGCGAGCCGGCTGGTCGACGTGCCGGTCGGCAGCGGCGCGACCGCCAAGACGGTGACGGTCTGGCTGATCGAGGGCACTTCAAATGAGCCGTTGCCGCTGGTGATGGATGCCGATGGCCGCTTTTTCGGCTTTGTCAGCGCGGGCATCTCGCTGCTGCCGGAGGGCTATACCGGCGACCTGCTCAAGCTGCAAAAGGCGCAGATCGACGCTATGGCGGCGCGCAATCCCGCGATCAAGGCGCGCTTCGGCACGGTCGCGCCGACTCCGGTCGCTTTCACCCATGTTACGCTGTTCGATTCGGTCGGCGGCAAGTTCCTGCGTGACCAGACCGTCGTTGCCGATGCCGGCAAGATCACGGCGGTCGGCCCGGCAGCTTCGGTGAAGCTGCCTGCGAACGCCCGCGTCATCGACGGCATCGGCAAGACGCTGTCGCCCGGCATCTGGGACGCGCACATGCATGTCGGGTCCGATTTGCAGGGGCTGCAATTGCTGTCGCAGGGCGAGACGAGCGCGCGCAACCCCGGCGCCGACATCCAGCCGACGGTTCTGCGCAACCAGCAGATCGCCGCCGGCAGACTGCTGTTCCCGACTGTTTACTCATCGGTGCTGATCGACGGCAAGGGGCCGCTCCAGGCGCAGGGCGGGATCAGCGTGTCATCGGCGGAAGAGGCGATCGCCGCCGTCCACCGCGCCAAGGACAACGGCTTCACCGCGGTCAAATTCTACACCTCGATGAAGCCCGAATGGCTGTGGCCGGCGATCAAGGAGGCGCACAAGCTGGGCCTCCACGTCCATGGCCATATCCCGGCGACGCTGCGCCCGACCGATGTGATCGCGGGCGGCTATGACGAGATCACGCACATCAATTTCGTGATGATGCAGGCGCTGCCCGACGCGGTCGTCAACATCGATAACGGCATCCAGCGCTTCTACGGCCCCGGCAAATACGCCAAGGATGTCGACCTGAACGCCGAGCCGATGAAGTCGCTGATCAAGCTGATGGCGGAAAAGAAGATCACCGTCGATCCGACGATTTCGACCTTTGAAAGCCTGTATGTGCCGGAGAATGGCGATCTCTCGCCGGCCTATGCGCCCTATGTCGGCACGCTGCCGCCGACCGTCGAGCGCGGCTTTCGCGCGGGCGGGTTCCAGCCGCCCGAAGGCGTGACGCGCGCCGACTGGCGGGCGAGCTTTGCCAAGCTGGTCGCGCTGGTGAAGGCGCTCCACGATGCGGGCGTGCCGATCGTCGCGGGCACCGACGGGTCGGGCCTAGAGATCGTGCGCGAGCTCGAACTCTATGTCGATGCGGGCTTCACGCCGGCTGAAGCGCTCCAGACCGCGACGATCGTGCCCGCGAGGCTGGTCGGCGCGGACAAGGCGACGGGGTCGGTCACGGTCGGCAAGGAAGCCGATCTGGTGCTCGTCGACGGCGATGTGTCCAAGGATATCGGCGCGCTGCGGCGGACCTTGTGGGTGATGTCCGACGGCGCGCTGATGAACGCCGACGAACTGCGCGAGGCGGCGGGATTTTCAGGGCGGCCGAAATAGCGCGACGGGTGCGACCGAGCTGGGCGGTGAGGCGCTCGCAATGACGATTGAGCTTCAAGCGACAACGCGCCGTCCCGGATGCGCAGATTCATCGCCTGATGGTCTGGCGCGCCGTACGGTTTCCGCAAGACGTTCTAGCCGGTCGGCAGCTTGTAGGTCGTGTGGCAGTCCGGGCAGCTGTGGCTCCAGCTCTCCCGGGCTTCGACCAGATGGGCTTCGCGCTCCTCACGGACCCAGCATTTCGGGCATTGATAGTCCATCAGACTAAATTTGGGCTTGTAGCTCGCGACCCGGCCAGACGCGGCGTGCATCTCTTCGAGGATCGTGTTCATGACCATCAGCCGACGCTCGAGATCGGCCTTTTCGGCCTGTAAAGGGTATCGCTGCTCGTAATAGGCGTTCGCTTCTTCACCGGCCAATTCGATGAGTTTTTTCTCAAGGTTCAGCATCGCGGTTCCCTCTCAAAGCGTCGTGCAAGGCTAGTCGCGCGCGGGAGCGGAGTCTAACCCGGTGCGACGATGCCGGGATGACCGTGCGCGAGCGTGTCCCAGACCATCAATCCGCCCACCGCCAGCGCGGCGATGCTAGCGATCAGCACGGCACCTGCTGCCGCGTCCTTGGCGGCGCCGATCGCGGCGTGATGGTCGGGATGGAGATGGTCCATCAGATATTCGAGCGCGGCATTGACCATTTCGAGCGCGAGCACGAGCGCGGCCGCGATCGCCAGCGCCGCGATCCAGATCGGCGGCGGGCTGAGCGCGATCACCACCACGAGCGCGCCTGCGCCGAGCCAGAGCTGGGTGCGAAAGCTCCGCTCGCGCCGCCACACCGTCGCGATGCCGGCCAGCGCATAGCCGAGCCGGGTGAGGAAGCGGGCGTTCTTCATGGCGCCTGGAGCATAGGCCCGGCGCCCGGTCGCGACAAGCGATGCGGCGGCGGCGATAGCGGCGGTTGTACGGCGTCAGCATTTCCTGCGCTTGCCCTGTTTCGCGCTGCGCGCCATTTAGGCGGGCATGTCCACCATTCCCAATACGCTCGCACTGATCGGCAACACGCCCCTGGTCCGGTTGAAGGGCCCGAGCGATGCCAGCGGTGGCGAGATTTTCGCCAAGTGCGAATTCGCCAATCCCGGCGCCAGCGTGAAGGACCGCGCGGCGCTGTCGATCGTCGAGGATGCCGAAGAGCGCGGGCTGATCAAGACCGGCGGGACGATCGTCGAGGGGACGGCGGGCAATACCGGCATCGGCCTGGCACTCGTCGCCAATGCCAAGGGCTACGGGACGATCATCGTCATGCCCGAAACGCAGAGCCGCGAGAAGATGGACACGCTGCGCGCGCTCGGCGCCCAACTGATCACGGTGCCGGCCTGCCCCTATTCGAACCCGTGCCATTTCGTGCACCAGAGCCGCCGCATCGCCGAGGAGACTCCCAATGCGATCTGGGCGAACCAGTTCGACAATGTCGCCAATCGCCGCGCGCATGTGACCGGGACGGCCGAGGAAATCTGGGCGCAGATGGAGGGGCGGATCGACGGCTTCACCTGTGCGGCGGGGACGGGGGGGACGATCGCCGGGGTCGGGCTCGGCCTGAAATCGCATGACGCGCGCGTCACCATCGCGCTCACCGATCCGCATGGTGCCGCGCTGTTCAACTATTATGCGCATGGCGAGTTGAAGTCCGAAGGATCGTCGGTCGCCGAAGGGATCGGGCAGGGGCGGATCACCGCCAATCTCGAAGGTGCGCCGATCGACACCCAGTTTCGCGTTTCGGATGCCGAGGGGCTGTACTGGGTCGAAAAACTGCTGTGCGAGGAGGGGCTTTGCCTGGGCCTGTCGTCGGGCATCAACGTCGCCGGCGCGGTCGCGCTCGCGCGGCAGCTGGGGCCGGGCGCGCGGGTCGCGACGATCCTGTGCGACACCGGATTCCGATATCTGTCGACGCTCTACAATCGCGACTGGCTGGAGGCGAAGGGGCTGCCGGTCCCCGCCCAGCTGCGCGGCGCCTGAGCCCCGGTTCGACACCGCGCGCGAAATCGGCTAGACTGGATCACGCGCGATCATGAAAAAGTCCGTCGAAACAGCACAGTCGATCCAGCGCGTGAAAGTCGGCATGACCGGCCTTGCGTTCGTCATGCTGCTGATCGGCCTGGCAAGCGCGATCTTCAGTTCGGCGAGCCAGGAACAGCCGGTCGCGGTCGTGGGCGGCCCCAAGCCCGAAGTCGTCGCCAACCTGACCGTCGCCAACGGCACCGACCCCGCCGATGGCGACCGCGAACCGCTCGCCGAACTCGGCATCGCGCCGAGTGCCGCCGGCAACAGCGCCCTGCCCGAAAAGCCCGACCCATGATCGCCGCGCATGCCATGGCGACTCCCTGTGCCGCTTTGCGGGGGATGAGTCGGGGAAAATGCCCCACCGGACGGGCGGCGACGGGCATCCGGCGGGAATTGGCGGCCGCCGGGCGCGAACGCATCCGGAACAGATCGACCATCGACCCGGCCTTTCCCCGGAGATTCCAATCAGGATAGCGATTTTCCCGCGAAATCCCCACTCTGCCCGTTGATCACCCACGTTTTCCCTGATAACCATGGTTAATCAGGGGCGGGCTCTCTCGTTCGAGAAACGATAACCGGATCGGTCGATGGGCCGATTTTCGGGGCGTGAGAGCTGTGCGCCTGCAGGCGAGGTGGGCGTGTCGGGCAGAAACAGCTATCGGGGCTATGGCCTGCAGCAGGTGGACGAGAAGGGCCGGGTGGCCATTCCGTCGTCGCTGCGTGCTGCCCTGCTGGCCCGCAGCCCGACCGGCGCCGACGGCAAGGCGATCACCACGGTCGTCCTCCAGGCGCATGAGCGCCAGCCCTGCATCTGCGGCTATGACCTCGACTTCGCCGATCAGCGCGAGGCGGAGCTCGAAGAGCGCGCGCGGCTGAACGCGCTGGCCGACGGCGCCCCCAATGACGACATCCTGCGCGGCGGCATGGCGAGCGACGAGCTGCCGTTTGACACGTCGGGTCGCTTCATCATGCCCGGCTTCCCGCGCAAGCATGCGAAGATCGCCAAATGGGCGTTCTTTTACGGCATCGGCAAATATTTCGAAATCTGGGATCCCGCGACGCTGCTCGCGACGCCGGGCGTCCACGCCAATGTGCGGGCGCTGGTCGAGCATGAACTCGCCGAGCGCAAGGTGGCGCTGTGAGCGCGGCGCCGCACATCCCGGTGCTGCTCGCCGAAGTGATCGACGCGCTCGCGGTCGCGCCCGGATCGCGTCATGTCGACGCAACCTTCGGGGCAGGCGGCTATACCCGGGCGCTGCTCGATGCGGGCGCCGACGTGATCGCGTTCGATCGCGACCCGGATGCGATCACGGCGGGGCAGGCGATGGTCGCCGGCGCCGATGGCCGGCTGACGCTGATCCACGCCGTGTTCTCGACGCTGGGTGCCGAGATCGAGGCGCGGGGCCTTGCGCCCGTGGACGGCGTCACGATGGATATCGGCGTGTCGAGCATGCAGCTCGACCGGCCCGAGCGCGGTTTTGCCGCCCAGGCCGACGCGGTCCCCGACATGAGGATGAGCCAGGAGGGCGAGACGGCGGCCGATTTCCTGAACGGCGCCGATGAGGATGTGATCGCCGACGTGCTCTATCAGTTCGGCGAGGAGCCGCGATCGCGCCGGGTGGCGCGCGCGATCGTCGCGGCCCGGCCGATCGAGGGGACGCTGCAGCTGGCCGCCGTGGTCCGCCGCGCGCTCGGCCACAAGCCGCACGACAAGAAGGATCCGGCGATACGGATCTTCCAGGCGATCCGCATCCACCTCAACCGCGAGCTCGACGAGCTGATCGACGGCATGGCGGCGGCCGAGCGGGTGCTGAAGCCCGGCGGGCGGCTGGCGGTGGTGACGTTCCACAGCCTCGAGGACCGGCTGGTGAAGCAGTTCCTGCGGACCCGGTCGGGCGCGCAGCCGGGCGGATCGCGGCACTTGCCGCAGGTCCAGCGCGGCCCGGACCCCAGTTTCGCGTCGATCGGCCGCGCGGTGCGCGCCGACGCGGCGGAAATCGCCCGCAATCCCCGCGCGCGCTCGGCGACGCTGCGCGTGGCGGAACGGACATCGGCGGCGGCATGGCAGGAGGGAACAAGGCAATGACGGCAGCATATCGGTTGCGGGGCATCGGCTGGTTCATCAGCGGGGTGATCGTCGTGCTCGCCTGCTACCTCGTTTCGCTGCAGGTCGCGGCCGAGCGCAAGCATGTCGAGGACATGGCGCGCGCGATCAATCGGGCGCACCGCGACATCCGTCAGCTCGAAACCGAATTCGGCACCCGCGCCAACCTGGCCCAGCTGGAGCGCTGGAATGGCGAGATACTGGCGCTCGCAGCGCCGTCAGCCGAGCAGTTCGTGCCCGACGAAGCGGCGCTCGCCCAGGCCGATTTCGTGACTGGCCCGACCGTCCACGGCCCGGTCCGGCAGGCAGCTATGGTGGTGCCGAGCGCGCCGCCGGCGATGGCGTCGCCCGCAGCCCCCGCCGCGCCGGTGATCATTCCGGCCGTGGTGCCGCCCGCCGTCGCCCCGGTCGGCCCGCCGCCGGCTACCAATGCCGCATCGGCACCCGTCGCCAGCGCCGTCCCGCGCACGATCATGGCAAGCGTCACCGTGTTGTCGCCGCGCCGGGCAGCGTCGCCCGCCGCGGCGCCGCGAGCGCGCACCGTCGCGCTGCTCGACCGCAACCGGCTGCGCGAGAACCGGCTTGCCGATCTGATCAAGGACATTCCGCTCGACGCGGGCAGCGCGCGATGAGCGTCCTCGTCGCGCGTCCCCCCGTCCAGCGCCGGCTCGCCGGTGCGCGCCACCCGATCGCGGCGATGGCGCCGGTGCGGCTGGTGATGCTGCTGCTGTTCGTCGGCGCCGGGGTCTTGCTGGTGCTGTTCCGGCTCGCCTGGCTGGCGGCCTTTGCCCAGCCCGCGACGACGCGCGCTGCCGCTGAAGCGCTGGTGCCACTGCGCGGCGACATCACCGACCGTAACGGCGTGCCGCTGGCGCGCACGATCGACGCCTGGTCGATCGGCATCCACCCGAACAAGCTGGTCAACGACCCGCGCGAGCTGGCGGCCAGGCTGGCCGAGCTGATGCCCGCGCACGACGAATCCTGGTATTATCGCACGCTGACGTCGGGCGCCTCGTTTGCGTTCCTTCAGCGCCGGGCGATGCCCGAGCTGGTCAAGGCGGTGAACGCGCTCGGCGAGCCGGCGGTCGCCTTTTCGCGCGAGCCCGAGCGGCTCTATCCGCAATCGTCGATGGCCGCACACGCGCTCGGCGCGCTCGACATGGACGGGCACGGCATTCGCGGCGTGGAGCGGGTGCTGGAGGCGAAGCTGAGCGATCCGCTGCTGCGGGCGCAGCCGGTGGCGATGTCGATCGACGCGCGCGTCCAGGCGGCGATGGAAAGCGAACTCGGCGCGGCGATGGCGAGCTTTCAGGCGCGCGGCGCGGCCGGGGTGGTGCTCGATGCGCGCACCGGCGAAGTCATGGCGATGGTGTCGCTGCCCAATTACGACGCCAACAGCGTGCCCAAGGTGTTCGACGCCAAGGATCCCGAGGATCCGGGGATGCGCCAGCTGCGCAACAACGTGACCCAGTCGGACTATGAACTTGGCTCGACCTTCAAGCCGATCACGATGGCGGCGGCGATCGATTCGGGCGTGGTGACCTCGATGGCGCGGCGATTCGACGCCCGCGCGCCGCTGCAGATCGGCCGGTTCCACATCCGCGACGATCATCCGCAGAAGCGCTATCTCGATATCCCGGAAGCGCTCGTCCATTCGTCGAACATCGTGACTGCCCGGATCGCCGACGAACTGGGGCCGGAGCGGATGCAGGCGATGTTCCGAAGGCTGGGCTTCGACACGCGCGCCGATATCGAACTCAACGAGCGCGAACGCCCGATCTGGCCGCCTTACTGGGCGCGGGTGACGACGATGACGAGCGGCTATGGCCACGGCATCGCCGTCACGCCGCTGCATCTCGCGAGCGCCTATGCCGCGCTCGTCAACGGTGGCGTGTGGCGGCCGGCGACACTGATGCGGATCGCGCCGGGCAAGGAGCCGGTCGGGCGTCGCGTCATCAGCGAGGCAACCAGCGCGCGGATGCGCCAACTGCTGCGGCTGGTGGTGCTGCAGGGCACCGGCAAGAAGGGCGAAGCGCCCGGTTACCGCGTCGGCGGCAAGACCGGCACGGCTGAAATCGCGATGAAGACCGGCTATTCGAAGAAGCGCAATGTCTCGACCTTCGCAGCCGCTTTCCCGATGGACGCCCCGCGCTATGTGGTGGTTGCCATGCTCGATTCGCCCCATGCCACTGCCCAGAGCGCCGGCCAGACGACCGCCGGCTGGACGGTCGCGCCGGTCGTGTCGCGCGTGATCATGCGGACCGGATCGATGCTGGGGGTGATGCCCGACATGAACCGCGACGTCGACGTGTCCGAACTGCTGCCGCTGCTGTGGCACGCGCCGGGCGAAGATCCGGCGGCGGTCGAATGAGGCTGGCGGCGTGAAGCTGGGGGTGCTGACCGGCGGCGACGAACAAGGCGTCGTCACCGGCTTTGCCATCGATCACCGCAAGGTCGCGCCGGGCACCGTCTTCGGCGCGTTTCGCGGCATGCGCGTCAATGGCGAGGATTTCATCGACGCCGCGATCGCGAGCGGCGCGATCGCCGTCGTCGCGCGGCCACAGGCAGTGGTGCGCGGCGCGGTGCATCTGGCCGATGCCAATCCGCGCGCCGCTTTCGCCGCCGCCGCCGCCCGCTTCTTCGCGCCGTTTCCGGCAACCTGCGTCGCGGTGACGGGGACCAACGGCAAGACCTCCACCGTCGAGATGACGCGCCAGCTGTGGCGGATGGCGGGCCACCACGCCGCCTCGATCGGGACGCTCGGCGTGACCACCGGCGACGACCGGGTCGCGACCGGGCTGACCACGCCCGACATCGTGACGTTCCTGTCGAACGTCGCGGGCCTGGCGCGCGAGGGCGTCTCCCACCTCGCGTTCGAGGCGTCGAGCCACGGCCTGTCGCAATACCGTACCGAGGGTGTCGGCGTCGCGGCGGTTGCCTTCACCAATCTCAGCCGCGATCACCTCGACTATCATCTCGACATGGAGGATTATTTCGCGGCCAAGATGCGGCTGTTCCGCGAAGTCGCGGCGCCGGGCGCACGCGCGGTGATCTGGGCCGACGACCCACGCTCCGACACGGTGGCGGCGATTGCGCGCGAACGCGGGCTCGACGTGATGACGGTAGGCGAGCGTGGCGAGACGCTCAAGCTGGTCGGTCGCACGCCGAGCCTGCTCGGTCAGGCGCTGGTGATCGAGGCGGGCGGCAAGGCGCACAAGGTCAGCATGCCGCTGATCGGCGCCTATCAGGTCGCCAACGCGCTGACCGCCGCCGGGCTGGTGATCGCGACCGGCGGCGACGTCGCGCAGACGATCGCGCATCTCGGCCGGCTTCAGCCGGTGCGCGGGCGGCTGGAGCGCGCGGTGATCACGCGCGCGGGCGCGCCGGTCTATGTCGACTATGCCCATACCCCCGACGCGATCGAGGCGGCGATCGCCGCGTTGAAGCCGCATGTGCCCGGCCGGCTGATCGTGCTGATCGGCGCGGGTGGCGACCGCGATGTCGGCAAACGCGAACCGATGGGGCAAGTTGCCGCCGCCCATGCCGACCTCGTCATCGTCACCGACGACAATCCCCGCAGCGAGGAACCGGCAGCGATCCGGGCCGAAGTGATGCGCGGGGCGCCCGGCGCGACCGAGATCGGCGACCGCCGCGCCGCCATCGCCCATGCGATCGCGATCGCGGGGCCGGAAGATATCGTGCTGCTGACCGGCAAGGGGCACGAACAGGGGCAGATCGTCGGCGATCTGGTGCTGCCGTTCGACGATGTCGCGGTCGCACGCGAGTGCGCGGCATGAGCCTGTGGACCGCAGCCGAGATCGCGGCGGCGACCGGGGGCACCGCATCCGCCGATTTCGCGGTGGAGGGCGTCGCGTTCGATTCGCGCGAGGTCGGCCCCGGCGACCTCTTCGTCGCACTTAAGGGCGCGACCACCGACGGCCACCGCTTCGTTGACCAGATATTCTCCCGGGGCGCGGGCGGCGCCATCGTCTCGACGCCGCCCGCGAACCCGGGCGCGTCGCCGCACGTCCTGGTGGGCGACACGATGCAGGCGCTGGAGGCGCTGGGCCGGGCCGCGCGGGGGCGCATGGCGGGCCGGGTGATCGGCGTCACCGGATCGGTCGGTAAGACGGGCACCAAGGAAATGCTGTTCGCCTGTCTCGACCGCTTCGCGCCGGGCGCCGTGCACCGCTCGGTCAAGAGCTACAACAATCATACCGGCGTGCCGCTCAGCCTGGCCCGGATGCCAGCCGCGACACGGTTCGGGGTGTTCGAGATGGGCATGAA
>PKED01000031.1 GCA_002863155.1 Sphingomonadaceae bacterium
GCCATAAGCCGCCAACTTGCCGCAACGCAAGCGAGTGGCTCAAACGCCGAGTGTGCCAGCCCAGCCGGAAAGCGTGCTTTTCCCAATGTTAACAGATAATTGTACTTGAAGATCCAGGCGCGATACCGCAGCTAGGATTGCGATACCGGCCCGCAGCGGCACTGCCCCGGCAACTCTTAAAGTGTAATTTCCTGGCGCAGCCGATTCCATCGGTTTCGTCGTCGGGATGCCATGCTCGCACGCGCGATCGGCGCAATTTCCGCGAGGCAACGAAGGAGTAGGACGATGCTTGCATTGATCATGGCGCTGCTATTCGGGCCGGTGCCCGGAGCCCCGACTCAGCAAACGGACGAGGTCTGCCAAAACCAGATTTCAGATGGAACGGAGAACCAAGCCTGCTTCCCGATCGATGGGACATCGACCACCGATCCCGCCTCTCCCTTCTTCCCATATCGCTGATTTTTCCGTCGACTGGCGCCCCCGTCACCGATGTGGCGGGGGTGATCTTTTGGCCCGTACATTATATCGGTTGCAGTGAAGCCCGCCGCGTCAATTGACCGGGGATGAGTCGATCACGGGCTCTGAAGGGCTAACCGGGGCGGGCTGCTGCGTACCATCCGTTGCCGGGACCGCCGTCGGCGCTTCCCGGGGGCTGCCGACGGCTGGTGCGAACGCTGGCGCTTGCACCGTCGGGTCGCGATGCGGGCGATCCGGCGCGACCTTGGCGATCGCCGTGACCGTGCTGGCACCGATCGTCACCGCTTGCCGGTTATAGGGGCGGCCGCGCAGCGTCGAATCGATCTGCTCGATCATACCGATTCGGGCGAGCGCGAGCATCGCCCCGCTGTCCGGCGCGTCGGTGGTGCACCGGGTGTCGACCCGCGTGTTCGCGCCATCGACCGGCGTCAACCGGGCAGTGCAGCCGATCGCACCACGCGGCCCGCCAACCCAACTAATTGCTGTCGGCGCGTTTTCGGTGCGCGTCACCGGATGATTGCCGAGCGGACCATCGGCGCTGACCGGGATGCGCATGTCGGCAAGCGTTTGATGCACCTGGTCGATCGGCGCGGCATAGACGTTGTTGGGACGCATCAGCGCGGGAACCATCGAAAACGCGGCGATCAACAGGCCCGCGCCCGCGCCGAGGAGCAACAGTCTCATGACGGTGTCCGATGCATGACGCCGCCATAGCGCGCGATCGGTAAAGCAAGGGTTTCCTCCTCAAGCGATTGTCTTTGCGGTAACTCTGCGCCACGCTGCGGCAACTGCCCCATCCCCAACGCAGGAGTCGCCCGATGGTCACCCTTACCCGCCCCGATGGAACCGAACCGCAGGATTTGCATCTCTCGCGGCGGGGGGCTGTCGCCAGCATGTTCTTCGCAGGCTATGCGCTCGCAGCCGTCGCCGCCAATGCGAAGCCGGTGATCACCACCGAAGACGGGTTGGTGATCGAGGAGGCGCTGATCCCGAACGGCGCGGAAAAGCCGCTGCCGGCCTATGTCGCCCGGCCCAAGGGCGCGGGGCAGCATCCGTGCGTCATCGTCGTCAACGAGATTTTCGGAGTCCATGCCTATATCAAAGACATCTGCCGCCGCCTGGCGAAGCTCGGCTATGTCGCGGTGGCGCCCGAATTCTTCTATCGCTCGGGCGTCAACCTGCCCGCGCTGACCGATTTCACCGAAATCCGCAAGGTCGTGGCGCAGGCCGGGGTCGATCAGGTCGACGGCGATGTGAAGGCGACATCGGCATGGCTGAAGGCCCAGAAATTTGCAAATGGCGCGAAGATCGGCATCACCGGCTTCTGCTGGGGCGGCGCGGTCGTGTGGCGCGCGGCGATGGTCGATCCCGACATCAAGGCAGGCGTTGCCTGGTACGGGCAGTTGAAGCCGCTGATCGCGCGCGCGGGCGAGCTGAAGGCGCCGGTGCTCGGCCTGTACGGCGCGCTCGACCAAGGCATCCCGCAGACCGATGTCGAAGCGATGAAGGCGGCCCTGAAGGCGGCAGGCAAGAAGGGTTCGGACATTCACGTCTACGCCGATGCGCAGCACGGCTTCCACGCCGATTACCGGCCAAGCTACAACGAAGCCGATGCGAAAGACGGCTGGGCGCGACTGCTCGCGCATTTCAAGGCGCATGGCGTCGCTTGATCGCGGGCGACGATCAGCCTGCCATCGATGCCGCCTGGCGGGCGGTTGCCCGAAACTTCACCGCCGCGACAAGCAGCATCGCGGCGGCGAGGAGATAGGGTGCGCCCGGAAAGAAAAAGCCCGCTTTGTCTGAAAAGGCCAGGAACACGCCGCTCATCAGCGGCGGTCCGACTATCGAGCCCAGCGCCATTGTCGAGGTGATCGCACCCTGCAGTTCGCCCTGCGCATCCTCAGGGGTGGCGTGGCTCATCATCGCCTGCATCGCCGGCCAGGCGATATAGGTCAGCGCGCCGAGACTGATCAGGATGAAAAGCTGCGCGGTAGTGCCCGCGATCGCGATCAGCGCATAATCGATCACCCCGATCAGCAACACGGCGAGCCCGGCGTGCGCTTCGCCCAGCCGCGCAAAGCTCCAGCCGGCAAGCAGCCCCTGCGCAACCGCGATGCTGACGCCGAACATCGCCACCGACGCGCCGATCAGCGCGGGCGTCCAGCCGAGCCGCAGCGTCGTGTAGTACGGCCAGACCGCGACGCTGACCTGCGCAGCGATCTGGACGGTCAGGATCGTCATCAGGAAGCCGCGCACCACAGCCGAACGGCGAAAGCGCAGCAGACTGCCAAAGGGGTTGGCGCGCACGAACGAGAAGGCGCGGCGCCGATCGGCCGGCAGCGTTTCGGGTAAGATCAGCATCGTCGCGATCGCAGCGACAAGGGCCAGCGCCGCCGCCGCCAGAAAAGGCGCGCGCGGATCGAGTTCGACCAGGAAGCCGCCCATCGCCGGCCCTGCGACAAAGCCCGCAGCCCCACCCGCACCGAGGATGCCGAACGCCCGCCCGCGCCCGGCGACCGGCACGGCATCGGCGATGCAGCTATTGGCGGGGGCAAAGCTCGCCCCCATGACGCCCGAGAAGATCCGCCCGGCCAACAGCCAGGCGAAGCTCGGCGCGAATGCCATCACGACGTAGTCGAAGGCCAGCGCCACCAGCACCCAGATCAGCACCGGACGGCGGCCATAGCGGTCGCTCAAGCCGCCGATCATTGGCGCGCAGGCGAATTGGGCGGCCGCATAGGCAAGCAGCAACAGGCTCCCCAGCCCCGCCGCCTGATCGAGCGACACATGGGTCAGCCGGACGACCAGCGACGGCACGACCGGGATGATCAGCCCGATTCCGCACAGGTCGATAAAGACGATGAACGCGAGCAGCAGGATGGGCGGGCGCTTGGGCTCCATGCAATCGGCCGTCAGGGCCGCTGCCCCGCTATCCACGCATCGACCTGCGCATCGAGGACGTCGAGCGGGACCGGTCCCTGCCCGAGCACCGCATCGTGGAAGCCGCGCAGGTCGAATTTTGCTCCCAGTGCCTTCTCCGCCTTTTCCCGCAAGGCGCGAATGCGCAGTTCGCCCAGCTTGTACCCCAATGCCTGCCCGGGCCAGCTGATATAGCGGTTGACCTCGGCATCGATATTGGCGTCGGTCAGCGCGGTGTTCTCCTTCATGAAGGCGACTGCCTGCGCCTTGGTCCAGCCCTTGGCATGGATGCCGGTGTCGACCACCAGCCGGCACGCCCGCCACATTTCATAGGACAGCCGCCCCATGTTCTTTTCGGGCGTGTCGTACAGCCCCATTTCGATGCCGAGATGCTCGGTATAGAGCGCCCAGCCCTCGACGAAGGCCGTGAAGCCGACCGCATATTTGCGGAAATTGGGCAAATCGAGCTCCTGCTGGAGCGCGATCTGCAGATGGTGCCCCGGCACCGCCTCATGCGCGGTCAGCGCGGGCAGTTCCCATAGCGGCCGCTGCGGCAGCTTCGACGTGTTCACGTAGAAGGTGCCCGCCAGCCCCGCAGGCGGCGATCCGGGCCCGTAATAGGCAGTCGTCGTCCCCTCGGCGGTCTCGGCCGGGATCGGTTTGATGCCATAGGGCAGGCGCGGCAGCCGCCCGAAATACTTGGGCAACAGCCCGTCGTGGCGCTTCGCCTCGAGGGCTGCGACCTGCAGCAGCTGTTCGGGCGTCGACGCATAATATCTGGGGTTGGTGCGCAGCTCGGCGATGAACGCCGCGCGGCTGGCAAAGCCCGCCGACTTGGCGAGCACATCCATTTCGTCGCGGATCCGGGCGACTTCGCTCAGGCCGATCTGGTGGATCGCGTCGGGCGTCAGGTCGGTCGTCGTCTCCGCGCGAACGCGATAGGCGTACCAGTCCGCGCCGCCAGGCATCGCCGACGCGCCCACGGTCCGGCGGCATTTGGGCAGATAGTCGGCACGAAAATAGGCACTGAACTTTGCATATTCGGGATTGAGCACATCGGTGATCAGCCTGCGCGCGCGTGCCTTCATCGCGGTCCAGTCGGCGGCGCTGACCCCGCCCGGCGCCGCGCCCTTGAACGGCGTATAAAAACGCGACTGTTCGGGGTCTGCGGCGATCACGCCGTCGATCGTCTTTACGAAACCGTCGAGCACGTCGCACGGCTGGACATAGCCGCCCGCGACGGCCGCGCGCGTGATCTTCAACGCCTCGGCATTTTGCGCCGGATATTGCGCCAGCCGGGTCAGGTAGCTTTCAAAATCGGCGCGGGTGCGGAACGGCAGATTGTCGGCCAGGCCCGCAAAACCCTGATGCCAGCCATAATAGGTGGTGAACAGGATCTGCCGTTCGCCGAAGCGATTGCCTTCGACCGTCTCGGTCAGCGTGCGCAGCAGGATCGCCTTGTTGACGCGTTCGGCCGCCGTCAGCCCCGTATCGGGGATGGCGCGCAGCCGGTCGGCGAACGCCTGCGCCTCGCCCGCGATGCGATCGGCGGCGGCTAGGCTGAGGTCGTTGATCTTCGCATCGTAGCGCCGCTCGCCAAGCGCTGTCGCGGTTTCGGGATTGTTGGCGAGATACCAGGCCCAGTGATCGTCGATCACGCGCGCCAGATCGTCGGCGGGTGCCGCGTGGGCGGGCATGGCAGCGATCGCCAGCACCGCCGCGGCGATCATGAGCTTGTTCATCACCATCCCCCTCCTCGACCGGTGGTCAGCTTGCCTCGGCGATCAGCTTCGCGGCAGCATCGCTCGTCCAGTCCTGACCGCCCGAATTGCGCCAGACCTCGTGCCCCGTCGAATCATAGAGGATCGTCGTCGGCAGATTGGCCTGGAATCCGGTGCTGAGCGCGGCCTGATCGTCGAGATAGGGCTTCAGTGCCTTGTACCCGCCCTTGGCGAAGAACGGCGTCACCTTGGCCGCTCCCTCCAGATCCTGACTGACGGTCAGCACGTGCAGCTTGCCCGCCTCGCGCGCGGCAATCGCATCGAGCTGCGGCATTTCGGCGACGCACGGTGCGCACCATGTCGCCCACAGGTTGAGCAGCACCGGCTTGCCGCGAAAATCGGCGAGCGTCAGCGGCTTGCCGTCGGGCCCCTTGAAGCCCGTCGCAGGGGCCGCCTCGCCCTTGTGGCTGCGGTCAAGCACGCTACCCGCAACCGGCGCCGGCGGCGCGGCAGCGGGGGCAGCGGCAGGCGTGGCGCCGGGGGCGGCTTGCTCCGGCTTCGGCGATTGCCTATCGCAACCGGCGACCAGCGCCGTGGTCAGGAGAAGCATCATCAGCGAACGGGACAATCGGGGCTCCAATGCCATGTGGGGCGGGCGCTTCGCCGAAGGCCCGGCGGCGGTGATGCGCGAGATAAACGCCTCGATCCCGTTCGACAAGCGACTGTGGCGGCAGGATGTGGCGGCGTCGCAGGCGCATGTCGCGATGCTCGGGAATCAGGGCATCGTGTCGCGCGAGGATGCGGCGGCAATCGGCGCGGGGCTGGACGCGGTCGCGGCCGATTACGCGGCGAACGGCGTCGCCGACGACCTGACGCTCGAGGACATCCACATGCAGACCGAGGCGCGGCTGGCGGACAGGATCGGCCCGGTCGCCGGGCGCCTCCACACCGCGCGCAGCCGCAACGATCAGGTCGCGACCGATTTCCGGCTGTGGGTGCGCGACGCGATCGATCAGGTCGACGCCGCGCTCGGCGCGTTTCAGGATGCGCTGATCGACCGCGCCGACGCGCATGCCGACAGCGTGATGCCCGGCTTCACGCATTTGCAGAGCGCGCAGCCGGTGACGCTTGGCCACCATTTGATGGCCTATCACGAAATGATCGCGCGCGACCGCAGCCGCTTTGCCGATGCAAGGGCGCGGATGAACCAATGCCCGCTCGGCAGCGCGGCGCTGGCGGGGACCGGCTTTCCGATCGACCGCGACATGACGGCGGCGGCGCTCGGCTTCGACGGGCCGACGCGCAATTCGCTCGACGCGGTGTCGGACCGCGACTTTGCGCTCGATTATCTGATGGCGGCGACGCAGGTGAGCCTGCACCTGTCGCGGCTGGCCGAGGAATTCATCCTCTGGGCATCGCAGCCGTTCGGTTTCGTGTCGCTGTCGGACCAATGGTCGACGGGCAGCTCGATCATGCCGCAGAAGCGCAATCCCGATGCGGCAGAGCTGGTGCGCGGCCATTCGGGACGGATCGCCGGGTGCATGACCGCGCTGGTCATGACAATGAAGGGCCTGCCGCTCGCCTATTCGAAGGACATGCAGGACGACAAGCCGCCGGTGTTCGAGGCGCACGATCTGCTCGGCCTGTCGATCGCGGCGATGACGGGGATGGTCGCCTCCGCGACGTTCCGCACCGAGCGGATGCGCGCGGCGGCCGAGCTTGGTTTTGCGACCGCGACCGACCTTGCCGACTGGCTGGTGCGCGAAGCGAACATCCCGTTCCGCGAAGCACATCACATCACCGGCCGCGCGGTGAAGCTGGCCGAAGAGCGCGGCGTCGCGCTCGACCGGCTGCCGCTGCCCGATCTGCAAGCCATTGACTCGCGGATCGACGACCGCGTCTATGGCGTGCTCGGCGTCGATGCGTCGGTCGCTGCGCGGGCAAGTTTCGGCGGCACCGCGCCTGATCGCGTGCGGGCGGCAATCGCGGCGGCACGCGCCGCTCGGCAGGAGGAAGAGCGATGAAACTGCTGATGCTGGCGCCGGTCGTGCTCCTCGCCGGCTGCGGCGCTGCTGCCGGGCTCAAGCCCGCGCCGGGCAAGATGCTGCCGCCCAAACCCTATGGTGCGACGGTCGCCCCCGATGCCAAGCAGTTGCTGACGCCGTCGAACCAGGCCAGGCCTGAACGCAGCGACGAATTGCTTCGGAGTTCCGAAGAACGCCGCAACGACGAATTCGATCTGCCCCCGCCGAACTGAGCGCCGACCGAAACATGGATCACTTCTCGCTCAGGGACGGCGCGCTCCACTGCGAAGATGTGCCGCTCGCGCGCATCGCCGCCGACGTCGGCACGCCGGTCTATGTCTATTCGCAGGCCACGCTCGAACGGCATGCGGCGGTATTCCGCGACGGCCTGTCGGGGATCGACCGGCTGCATCTGGCGTTCGCGGTCAAGGCCAATCCCAATCTTGCGGTGCTGCGGGTGTTGGCAAAGGCGGGCTACGGCGCGGACATCGTCTCCGGCGGCGAGCTGGCGCGCGCGCTGGCGGCAGGCATGGCGCCCGCGGATATCGTGTTCTCGGGCGTCGGAAAGACCCGTGGCGAGCTGGAAGCGGCGCTTGCGGCTGGCATCGGCCAGGTCAATATCGAGCTGGAGGAAGAAGGCCGGGTGCTCGGCGCGATCGCGGCCGCACGCGGGCTGACCGCGCAGGCGGTGCTGCGGGTCAATCCCGATGTCGATGCCGGCACGCACGCGAAGATTTCGACCGGCAAGGCTGAAAACAAGTTCGGCGTGCCGATCGATCAGGCACCGGCGATCTTTGCCCGGCTGGCGGGCACGCCGGGACTCAACCTGCGCGGCGTCGCCATCCATATCGGCAGCCAATTGAGCACGCTTGCCCCGCTCGAGGCCGCTTATGCACGGATCGGGCGGCTGGTCGCCGACCTGCGCGCAGACGGCCATGCGATCACCCATGTCGATCTCGGCGGCGGGCTCGGCGTGCCCTATCGCCCCGACGATGTCGTCCCCAGCCCCGCCGATTATGGCGCGATGGTCGCGCGCGCCACCCGTGGCTGGGACGTCACGCTCATGTTCGAGCCCGGCCGCGTGATCTGCGGCAATGCCGGCGTGCTGCTGACGCAGGTGATCTGGGTGAAGCCCGGTGTCGTCCACCCGCATGTGATCGTCGATGCGGCGATGAACGACCTTGCGCGCCCCGCGCTTTACGACGCCTGGCACGACTTCGTCGCGGTCCACCCGAGTGACGCGCGAATGACGGCAAACGTCGCCGGGCCGGTTTGCGAAAGCGGCGACACCTTTGCAACCGCACGCGACATCGATGCGGTCGAAAGCGGCGACCTCGCGATCTTCCGCACCGCCGGCGCCTATGGCGCGACGATGGCCAGCACCTATAACAGTCGTGGCCTCGTGCCCGAAGTAATGGTGTCGGGCGATCGTTACGCAGTGGTTGCGGACCGGATCATGCCCGCCACGATACTGGATGCCGAGCGCGTCCCCGAATGGCTGGCGTGACGCTGCACAGCCTGCCGCTGTTCGTCCGTTTGGCCGGGCGACCGGTGATATTGCTTGGCGATGGCGAGCAGGCCGAACCCAAGCGACGATTGCTCGAACGCGCAGGCGCCCGGATCGTCGGCGAGGATATGCAGGCCGCGCTCGCGATCGTCGCGATCGAGCACGACCAGACAGCCGAAGCGGCCGTTGCGCGGCTGAAGGCTCGCGGGATTCTGGTCAACGCCGTCGACCGGCCGGCACTGTGCGATTTCACGCTTCCCGCGATCATCGACCGTTCGCCGGTGCTGGTCGCGATCGGCACCGGCGGCGCGTCGGCGGGGCTGGCGGCGGCGCTGCGCCAGCGGCTCGAGGCACTGCTGCCACCGAGCCTCGGCGCGCTTGCCGACGCGTTGCGGGGAGCGCGGACTACAATGCGGGCGTTGTGGCCCGACCCGTCCCATCGCCGCCGCGCATTGGCGACGGCGCTTGCGCCTGGCGGTCCGATCGATCCGCTCGGGTTCGATCCCGACGTCGACTTCTGGCTGGCCGAAGCCGCCGCGGTGGCCAACCATGAAATCTTTGTCGTTCGTCTTCGATCGGCCGACCCCGACGATCTTACTTTGCGTGAGGCACGTCAGCTCGCGCTTGCCGACCGGATATATCACGCTGCCGACACGCCCTCGACAATCCTTGACCGCGCCCGCGCCGATGCGGAACGTATCCTGGGCACGGCCCCGGCCACCTTGCCGCCCGGCGTATCGATCGAGGTGATCATGGCATGAGCGGCTTTGCCTATTGCGTCCAGCACGAGCAGGTGATGCGGCTCGATCCGCGCGAAGCGGTCGACCATCAGGCCGAACTCGTCTGGATCCACCTGACCGAGAGCGACACCGAGGCGCAGGCATGGCTGATCGGCGAAGCGGGCCTGGCCGATTATGTCGTCGAGTCGCTGACTGCCACCGAAACGCGCCCGCGCTGCGACCAGATCGGCGATGGCGCGCTGCTCAATCTGCGGGGTCGATCGAACGACGCGATGCCGATGTCCGATCCGCTCGCATCGGTAAGGATCTGGTGCGTGGCGGGGCGGGTGATCTCGGTGACGCGGCGGCATCTGAGCGCAGTGGCGCTCGTCGAGGCCGAGCTGACCAAGGGGATGATCCACGATCCCGGCGATCTGGTCGCCGAATTCGCTACTGCGATCACCACCGAACTCGATCCCGAAGTCGCCGAGCTTGGTGACGAGCTCGACGATTGCGAGGCCGATCTCGACGCCGACCGGATTTTCGAGCTGCGCCGCAAGGTGACCCAGGTGCGCAGTGCCGCGATCGGCTATCGACGGTTCCTCTCGCCGCAACGCAGCGCGATCGAAAAGCTTGCCGCCCTGCCGGTTCCCTGGCTGGAAGACGACGACCGGCTGCACCTGACGGCCGCGGCCGACCGCGCGGCGCGTATGGCCGAAGAGCTCGAATCGATCCGAGAGCGCGCCGCGCTGACCCATGAAGCGCTGACCGACCTGCGCGCGGAACAGATCGACAGCCGATCACTGGTAATCGCGATCGTCGCGATGATCTTCCTGCCGCTGACCTTTCTAACCGGCCTGCTCGGCATGAATGTCGAAGGGATACCCTATGCCAAGGAAAGCTGGGCCTTTTGGGGCGTGGTGGCGGTCTGCATGCTGCTGGCGGTCATGATCGCCGGCTATTTCGTCAGGCGCCGCTGGTTTCGCTGACCGCCTCCAGGCGATCGTTGAGCGCCTGGAGCGACGCAATCAGCCGGAGCCGGTCGGCGCGAGTTTCGGCAAGCTGCGCGCGCGTTTCGCCAAGTTCCATCGCCCGCGCGGCAATGCGCGCGTCGAGCATCGCGTTGGAGCGCTTCAGTTCGGCAATCCGTCTGGTTCGCGCCAGTACGCGTTCGATCCGCGCCGCCAGCACGTCGAAGGTGAAGGGCTTTGCGACGTGATCGTCAGCTCCGGCGCCAAGGACTTCGATCGTCGCTTCGGGATCGCTCCGTCCGGTTACGACGATCACCGGCAGGTCGGCGGTTTCGCGGCTGCTGCGGATTTCGCGCAGCACGCTCAGCCCTGACATGCCCGGCATCACCAGGTCGAGCAGCACCAGATCGAACCCGCGTGCGGCGATAAGGTCGAGCGCCTCACCGCCACTTTCGCAAAGGACGACCAGATAGCCATGCTTGGCAAGTTGCTGGCTGATCGCGTTCAGGTTGGTCCGGCTGTCGTCAACGGCAAGGATGGTCCGCGTCTGGCCCTGGCGAAATACGCCCGACGATGTTTCGCGCGGTAGCAATTCCATCTCGCTTGCCATGCCTTTGCCCATGAACCGGCCAAGTCTATCGGGCGATCGTCACGATCCGGTTAAGATCGCGACAACCATGGCGCCGGGCTTGCGCGGCGTGGTGTCGACAGGCAGGCAAGCGGCATGCGGTGGGACGCGATCATCATCGGCGGCGGCCATAACGGGCTGGTCTGTGCCTGGTATCTCGCGCGGGCGGGCAAGCGGGTGCTTGTGCTCGAACGCAGGAGCGTGATCGGTGGCGCGGCGGTGACCGAGGAGTTCGCCCCCGGCTTTCGCAATTCGACCGCAAGCTATACGCTCGGCCTGCTCGATCCCGCGATCATGCGCGACATGGCACTGGCGGCGCACGGCCTGAAGGTGGTCGGCCGCCCGTTCAGCAATTTCCTGCCGACCGAGGACGGCCGCCACCTCTTGATGGGCGGCGGCCAGTCGGCGGCGGCAGTGGCGCGCTGGTCGGCCGCCGATTCGGCAGCTCTTCCCGATTATGAGCGCAGGCTGGGCGACGTCGCCCGAATTTTGCGGTTGCTCGCGGATCGCATACCGCCGTCAGGCGGTGCGGGCGGCATCGTCCGCGCGGTTGAACAGGGCTGGCGATTGCTCGGCTTGTCGGTCACCGCGAAGCGTGACGCGATCGACCTGTTCACCCGCTCGGCCCGCGAAGTGCTCGACGGCTTTTTCGAGAGCGACCCGGTGAAGGCGGTGTTCGGTTTCGATGCGATCGTCGGCCATTATGCGAGCCCCGATACGCCCGGCAGCGCCTATGTTCTGCTGCACCACGTCTTTGGCGAGGTGAACGGCGTCGCGGGCGCATGGGGGCATGCGATCGGCGGCATGGGCGCGGTGACCCAGGCGATAGCGCGCGCGTGCGTGCAGGCCGGCGTCACGATCAGAACCGACGCGCCGGTCGCACGCGTGCTTGCCGGCGCGCGCGGCGTCGACGGCGTCGAACTGGCGGATGGCGAACGTATCGCGGCCAGGTCAGTCGCCGCCAATTGCCACCCCAAGACGTTGCTGCTCGACTTGCTCGACCCTGCCCTGCTCAACCCCGATCTGCGGGCGCGGATGACGCGCCACGCCAACGGTTCGGGAACGTTCCGGATGAATGTCGCCCTGTCGGCGCTGCCGCGCTTCACGGCGCTGCCCGAGCCCGGCGACCACCTGAAAAGCGGCATCATCCTTGCGCCCAGCCTCGATTATATGGACCGCGCCCATGCCGATGCGCGCGCCCATGGCTGGTCACGGCGGCCGATTGTCGAGATGCTGATACCGAGCCTGGTCGACGATTCACTCGCGCCGCCAGGTGCCCATGTTGCAAGTCTTTTTGCGCAGCATTTCGACCCGGCCCTTGCCGATTGGGAGCAGCACCGCGATGCGGCCGCCGACGCGGTGATCGACACTGTCGAGGCCTTCGCGCCCGGCTTTCGCGCATCGATCGTTGGCCGGATGGCGCTGTCGCCTGCCGACCTCGCCGCGCGGTTCGGGCTGGTCGGGGGCGATATCTTTCACGGTCGCATGTCGCTCGACCAGCTTTGGGCGGCCCGGCCGGTATTCGGACTGGGCGCGCACCGCATGCCGGTGAAGGGGCTATGGTTGTGCGGATCGGGCGCGCATCCCGGTGGTGGCGTCAGTGGCCGTCCGGGCCGCAATGCCGCACGGGCGATGCTGGGTCGCGCCTAGGCCGCGCGGATCTGTCGCCAGGCCGCCGCGATCTCGTTCAAGTTTCGCGCGACCGCCAGAAACGGTTCCGGGTCATTGCCCAGGCTGGCCTTGACGATCTGCTTGCGCGCGCCGCGGTAGAGCGTCGCCAGCGTATGCGAAACGTCGCCGCCGCGATCGAAATCGAGCCCGCCTTCGAGCGCAAACAGGATCGTCAGCGCCCGCGAGATCTTGTCGCTCTTGACCGCATGGTTACCGAGACGGGTCGCCGATGCGACGGCGCCAAGCGCCCGGTTGAGCTCTTCGTACATCACCAGCACCAGCGCATGCGGATCACCGGTCGCGGTGCGCCCGGCGACATCGATCGAACGATAGGCGGTGTCGGCGCTGCTCGCGCGCGCGGTGGCGTGGCCAAGCAT
>PKED01000082.1 GCA_002863155.1 Sphingomonadaceae bacterium
GTTCAAACGAATCGCCATGCGTGCCTGCAAGACTGACCGCAGCTTCGAAGCCATGATCTACCTCACCGCAGCCGTCATCAACTCACGATGAATCCCCACAGTCCCTAGAGTCCGATGACATTACCTTGACCCGTTCGTTTCGAGCGCAGTCGAGAAACAGGCCACGAGCGTTGCGCAGGGTATCTCGACTTCGCTCGACACGAACGGTTGGGGACTTGATTCAACCAAAAGTCATCCGACTCTAGCGCCGCCGGATCGGCTTCCTCGTCTTCGCCCCGACGGCGGGCTGCTTGACCGCTGCCTTGGGCAAGACCGCCATCGTCCAGTCCGCCTCGGGGCGCAGATATTTCTGCGCGGTGGCCTGGAGGAGTTGCGGCGTGGTGCGTGCGATATCGGCCGCGAGCGTGCGGATCGCCGCGATCCGGCGCTGGTCATAGGTCCCGCCTTCCAGCTGATTGAGCCAGAAGGTGTTGCCGGTCGAGGTTCGCGCGATCAGCTGCATATAGGGCGTCACCGTCCGCTTGAGCTCATCGGCGTCGATCGGCTTGGACGCCAGATCGGCGGCAATCTCGCGTGCCAGCTTGAAGAAGAAATCGACCTTGTCGGGTGGCACCTGACCGATTGCGAGCACCCGACCGCCGCTCGACAGACCGACCGGCCAGCTGCTCGACACATTGGGACTATAGCTTGCGCCTGCCTCGGACCGCAGCCGGTCGAACAGCCGGTCGCTGAACACCTGCGCCAGCAGGTCGAGCCGACGGCTGTCGGTGATCGCATCGATCCCGCCACCCGTCGGCCACGCGATCACGGCGACCGCCTGATTGGCGGGGCCGTCATGCGTGCGCATCACCGGCTTGGTCACGTGCGACGGAAAGGTGATCGGCGGCGCCGGCGTCGTCGCGGCGGTTCGTGGCGGCAGCGCGCCGATGCTCTTGGCGACCGCGGCGATCGCGTCATTGGCCTTCACGTCGCCGAACACCTGCACCTCGATCGGGCCGGACTGGAGCAGCGGCTCCCACAGCGCCCGGAACTGCGCCGCCGTCGTCGCGGCGACCTGTTCGCGTGGCGGCGTGGCCCAGCGCGGATCGCCATTGTGCAGCAGCCCTTCCAGATCGCGACCGAGCACCGAGCCCGGCGAAGCGGAATAGCCCGCATAGGCCGTCAGCGACAGCGCACGCGCTCGCGCTACCGGATTGGGGTCCCAGCCCGGGGCGGCGAGCTTGGCGGCGATCAACGTCAGCTGATCGCCAAGATCGTCGGCCGACGTCGTCGAGCCCATGACAAACGCATCATTATCGATCGCGAAATCGAGATCGATCCGGCGCCCCGATGTCAGCTGGTCGAGCTCCTCCTGCCCGAGCGTGCCGATTCCACTCGAAACCAGAGCGAGCGGCGCCGCCCATGCGGCCGTGGGGCGATCGGCGGGAAGCCCGTTATAGCCGCGACCGAAGCGAACGCGGACATAGACGCGGCCCGCCTCGGACGGGTTCGAAAAAACGAGCAATCGGACGCCGTTTGAAAAGACGACCGATTCCATGCCCAGATCGGTGATCGGCGTTCGGCTGACGATGGTCGCCGGCGTCCCCAGTTTCGGCAGCGCGCTGAAATCGATCGCCCCAAGCGCGCTGCGCTTGGTCGTCGCGGTCGAGACATTGGCCTTGAGCAGCGCCAGCAGCTTGGTGCGCGCCGTCGGATCGGGCGTGCGCGTGTTGACGATTGCCTGCGTCGCTGCCCCGGTGAAGACGCGCTTGGTCGATGCGATCATTGCAGCCGGGCTGAACATGCCCTTCGCACGCGCGCCTGCGAAAATGTCATAGGCGGTCTGCGGGGTGGTCACGGTTTCGCGAATGTCGATTGCCTCGCCCAGATCGTCGGCCTGCTTGGCGCCGGCCTCGGCAGCCGCTGTGTCGACCTGCGTCTTGAGCGCGCGGTCATATTCGGCAAGCTCGCGATCGATTTCGGCCTGGGTCGGCGGGGTCGCCTGCGCGTCGGCGATAACCTCACGGACGTCTTTGAGCGCCGCTGCCCAATCATCGCCGATCGGCAGGATCTGGACAAACGTTCCGTTCGCGGAACGCGACACATCCTCAAGATTGACATTGGCGCTGATGAAGCTGCCGCCGCTGCGCGCCCGCGTTTCGAGCCGCCGATTGATGAGCCGCAGCGCGATCAGGTCGACCATCCGCTTCTGGTTGAACAGCACGGTGTCGTCCTGGAAAATCCAAGGCCGCGTCACCGCGTAGCTGACGAGCGCGGGGATGGATGGCTCGGCGACGGCGACCGGCTGCGCCGATTGCCTGGGCGTGCCGAAATTCGGGTCGGCGGGGTTCGGCCCCTTGCCCTTCCAGTCGGAGAAATTCTTGACGACCAGCCGTTCAAACAGCGCCGGGTCGAGATCGCCGACGATGATCACCACCGCGCGTTCGGGGCGGTACCAGCGGTCATGAAACGCCCGGACCTGATCGGCGCTCGCGCCCTCCAATGTCTTGATCGTGCCGATCGGCGATCGGTCGGCGATCGGCTGGCCTGCAAAGAACGCACCTCGCAGCGCATCGCCGAAGCGCACCTGCGGGCCCGGTTGCTCGCGCTGTTCGGCCAGCACCACCGGACGCTCGGCGTTGAGCGTCGTCGGCGTGATCAGCGGCTGCGCCATCATCCCCGACAGGATGTGAAGGCTTTCGTCCAGCCCCTGTTCGGTCGCGCTCGGCAGATCGAGCTTGTAGGTGGTGCCGGTGAAGCCGGTCTGGGCATTGGTATCCGAGCCGAACGTAGTGCCCAGCCGCTGCCAGATCCGCTTGGCCTCGCCGTCGGCGACATAGACCGAACTGCGGAACGTCAGATGTTCGAGCAGATGCGCAAAGCCGCGCTCGCTTTCCTGTTCGTAGAGCGAGCCTGCGTCGATCCGCACGCGCACCGCGACCTGGCCAGGCGGCACGCCATTTCGGCGGAGCGCATAGCGCAGTCCATTGGGAAGCGTGCCGAAACGCCAATCGGGATCCGGCGTGATATCGCTGCCCTTGTACAGCCAGCCGGGTTCGGCAGCACTGGCCGACGACCCAGGTTGCGACTGTACCGCCTGCGCAACTTTTTGAGTCGGCGCGCTCTTGTCCTGCGCGGAAGCCGCCACATCTGAAGCGATAGCGGGCAGCGTCAGGCTGATAAGCGCGAGGAGGATGGGCGACCGCAGGCGAATGCCGAAGAGACTTTGCATCGCAATCGTGTAGCGGCCACCTGCGTCCAGCGCCAGCCACTGGCGCCGCCCATGGCCCCGCCGAAACGCCAAGATTGCTTCTTTTTTGCCATGATTTCGACCCAAGCGCCGATTAGCGGCGCGATTGCCGAGCGATCGAGGGCACCCCGACTCGTCTCTCGATGCACGGCGCAGCGGAGGAAGACCAACCGATGGGCGTAGCGATCAAGCCGCCGACAAAGGACAGCGCCCCCCTGACCGGGGCTGAGGAACCGCTGCGGCTGGTGCCCGACCTGAACGTGATCTCGGGCGCGCCGGTCGCCGGCGCCGCGATGCAGGCCGAACGCAACCGTCCCTTCATCATCAAGCTCGGCAAGGCGCTGCGCGGTGTGTTCGACCGGTTGATCGGCGCCTCGTCGCTGGTCCCCAACACCCCGGTGCTCGATGTTCGCGATTTTGCGTGGACGGCGATCCTGCGCGAAAACTGGCAGGCGATCCGCACCGAAGCCGAGCAGGTCGCGCTGCGCGGCGCGGCGGCGCCGTCGCTTGCGACGATCTCGCCCGATCATCGCTCGATCGCCGAAGTCGACAAGTGGCGATCCTTTTTCCTGTTCGGCTATGGCTATCCGATCGAGGAAAATCTTGCCCGCTGCCCGCAAACCGCAAAGCTGATCGAGCAGATTCCCGGCCTGAACAGCGCGTTTTTCTCGATCCTTGCGCCCGGGACGCACATTCCCGATCATCGCGGCGTCACCAAGGGGCTGATCACCTGCCATCTCGGCCTGGTCGTTCCGCGCGACGGCGACGTCCGGATGCGGGTGAAGGACCGGATCGTGCGCTGGGCCGAGGGCGAAACGCTCGTGTTCGACGACACCTATCGCCACGAAGTGTGGAACGAGACGAACGGCACGCGCGTCGTGTTGCTGATCCAGTTCGAACGCCCGCTGCGCCAGCCGGGCAAATGGTTCGCCGATTTCTTCATGGGCTTTGTCCGCCGCTCGGCGTTCGTCCAGGAAGCGCGCGAAAACATCCATAACTGGAACGCGGCGATCAAGCAGCTCGACGCCTGATCGCCCGGGCTTGAACCACGACTCCGCCGCCCCACATTCCGCCCATGCTGATCGAAACCGAAACGACGCCCAATCCCGCCACGCTGAAATTTCTGCCCGGCCGGACAGTCATGGATGCGGGTACCCGCGATTTTGCGACGCCCGAGGCCGCCGAGGCTTCGCCGCTCGCCGATGCCCTGTTCGGGCTGGGCGACGTGACGGGGGTGTTTTTCGGCGGTGATTTCGTGTCGGTTACGGCCGCGCCGGGGACCGACTGGGCAATGCTGAAGCCCGACGTGCTGTCGGTGTTGCTCGACCATTTCTCGGCCAATATGCCGCTGTTCCGGGCAGGTGGATCGGCAGATTTCAGTGTGCCGAGCGACCACGGCTTCACCGACGATCCCGCCGACGCCGATATTGTCGAGCAGATCCAGGACCTGATCGCCACCCGCATCCGCCCCGCGGTGCAGGGCGATGGCGGCGACATCGCCTATCGCGGCTTCGACAAGGGCAAGGTCTATCTGAGCATGCACGGCGCTTGTGCCGGCTGCCCCAGTTCCGCAGCGACGCTGAAGAACGGGATCGAGCAGTTGCTGCGCTATTACGTCCCCGAAGTGACCGAGGTTCGCGCCGTCTGATCGGATCGGCGATCGGTGCATGCCAAAAGCTGGATGCCCATCGGGTCCTTTTTCGCGCCGATCCTGACCAGTTCCCCTCGATTATTGGAGTGATGCCATGGGTGAAAAGCTGGCCGATGCCGCGCTCGATACCATTTTCCGCGCCGCGCGGTCGGCGAATGGCTATACCGACGCGCCGGTCAGCGAGACCGATGTCGAGGCGATCTGGGATCTCATGAAGTTCGGGCCGACTTCGGCCAATCAACTGCCCGCGCGGCTCGTTTGGTGCCTTTCGGCGGCCAGCAGGGATCGGCTCGCCCGCCATGCCAGCGGCACCAACGCACCCAAGATCCGCGCGGCGCCGGCCGCCGTCATCATCGCGATGGACGAGAATTTCCACGAACACCTGCCCGAACTTTTCCCGCATGCCGACGCGCGCAGCTGGTTCGAGAGCAATCCGGCGCTGCGCCAGACCTCGGCGATGCGCAATTCGTCGCTGCAGGGTGCCTATTTGATCGTCGCCGCCCGGGCGCTCGGCTGGGACGTGGGGCCGATGTCGGGGTTCGACAACAAGGCACTCGACGCCGATTTCTTTGCCGACCAGCCGCATGTGAAGTCCAATTTCATCGCGACCCTGGGGATCGGCGATCCGGCCACCATCTTCCCCCGCTCTCCGCGACCCCCGTTCGCAAAGTTCAACCGGATCGTCTGAAAAGCGCTTGCCGTCGCTGCGTTCGCGCCGCATGGGCGCGCGCTGCGAGGGAGATTGCGGTTGAAGGTCGACCTGTTCGATTTCGAATTGCCGAATGAACGCATCGCGTTGCGCCCGGCGGTGCCGCGCGATGCCGCGCGCATGCTCGTGATCGAAGGTGCCCGATGGCGCGACGCTACGGTGCGCGACTTGCCGGGATGCCTGCGCGCCGGCGACCTTCTGGTGTTCAACGATACCCGGGTCATCCCGGCCCAGCTCGAAGGGCAGCGCGGCGGTGCGCGGATCGGCGCGACACTGCACAAGCGCGAAGGACCACGGCGCTGGCGCGCCTTCATCCGGAACGCCAAGCGCCTGCGCGAAGGCGATGCGATCGACTTTGGCGGCGGGGTGGCGGCGACCGCGAGCGAACGGGCGGACGATGGCAGCTTCGCGATCGACTTTGCGGGCGACGAGCCGGTCGAACTGCTGCTCGATCGCGTCGGTACGATGCCGCTGCCGCCCTATATCGCGGCAAAGCGCGCGATCGACGATCGCGATGCCGAGGATTACCAGACCATCTTCGCCGCGCAAAAGGGGGCAGTCGCCGCGCCGACCGCGTCGCTCCACTTTACGCCCGAACTGATGGAGTCGATCACGGCGGCGGGAATCGGCCATGCGATGCTCACACTCCACGTCGGCGCGGGCACTTTCCTGCCGGTCAAGGCCGACGACACCGTCGATCACCGCATGCACGCCGAATGGGGTCGGATCGACGTCGAAACGGCAGACCGGATGAACGCCGTGCGTCGCGCCGGTGGCCGCGTCATTGCCGTCGGCACCACATCATTGCGGCTGATCGAGAGCGCTGTCGGGGACGATGGCCTGATCCGGCCGTTCGAAGGCGACACGTCGATCTTCATCACGCCGGGCTATCGGTTCAGGGGCATCGACGGCCTGATGACCAATTTCCATCTGCCCCGGTCGACGCTGTTCATGCTGGTATCGGCCTTGATGGGTCGCGAAGTGATGCAGGCGGCCTATGCCCATGCGATCCTTTCCGGCTACCGCTTCTACAGCTATGGCGATTCCTCGCTGTTGCTGCCGCACAAGGATTGACGATGCGCGCCCCTCTTTCCATCCTTCTGCTGGCCGCTACTTCGATGGCTGCGCTGCCGGTCGCGGCCCAGCGCGCGCCCGACTCGCCGCCGACGGTGGAGCCCCGACCGATTCCGCAAGGCCAGCCGCCAAATGCGACGATCATGGCCGAGCCGGTCGCCCTTTTCATCGGCGCGTGTGACAATGACGGCGATGCAGTGGTGACCCGAGCGGAAATGACCGCGTGCGTCGCGCGCAGCTTCGCCACGATCGACCGCGACGGCAAGGGATCGCTAGGCTATATCCAGTTTGCCGACTGGGCCGAACGCTGGCTGGGCGACCGGAATGCGCTCCCCAGCCCGTTCGAAACCGACAGCGACGGCGACAACCGCATCACTCTCGCCGAATTGCAGGCGCAGTTCGAAACGACGTTTGCTCGGCTGGACCGCGACAAGAATGCGGGCCTAACGCGCAGCGAATTGCTGACGATCGACGGGACGCGCGGCCTGGGCGGCCCCGGCGAGCGCGGTTCGCGCGGAAGGCGGCCACGCCAGTGACTGCTGCCGCGCCAAGACCCATGCTCGACGCACCGCGTTACCGGATGGTGATCTTCGACTTCGACGGGACGCTCGCCGACAGCGGCGACTGGTTCCTGTCGATCGCCGATGAGGTCGCCGAACGGTTCCGCTTCCGCCGCGTGGCCCCCGAGGAGATTGAGGGCCTGCGTGGCCGCACCACCCGCGAAGTCATCCGATATCTCGGCATTCCGCGCTGGAAGCTGCC
Organism: Sphingomonadaceae bacterium; assembly: GCA_002863155.1. Lineage (GTDB taxonomy): Bacteria > Pseudomonadota > Alphaproteobacteria > Sphingomonadales > Sphingomonadaceae > Sphingomonas. Next base: position 7,426 of record PKED01000082.1, read on the forward strand.
GATCATCGCCCGCTATCTGCACAAGCGGCTCGCCGAGGAAGCGCACAAGATCTCGCTGTTCGACGGTATCGAGCCGATGCTCGAGACATTGCAGGCGGCCGGCGTGCGGCTCGCGCTGGTGACGTCGAATGCGGAAGACAATGCGCGCGCCATCCTGGGCGCGGCGAACATGGCCCGGTTCGAACAGGTCGAGTGCGGCGCGTCGCTTTTCGGCAAGGCCCCGCGCTATCGCCGCGTGCTGCGCCGCGCGGGGCTGTCCGCGCCGGATATCCTGTCGGTAGGCGACGAGACCCGCGACATCACCGCCGCGCGCAAGGTAGGGATCGATCCGGCCGCCGTCATGTGGGGCTATGCACGGCGCGACGCGCTGACCGCACTCGGCCCGGTTGCGACCTTCGACTTGCCCGCCGACGTCATCAGCTTCGTCCATGCATCGCTCCCACCTGCCTGAGCACCGGGTCGAACCGGCCATGCCCGCCTATCGGCCGCGCTTGGCCGCAGCGGCGCCTTGGCTGGCGCTGGGCACATTGTTGGCGGCCGGCGCCCTGTCTGTCCTCTGGCAGGGCCCGGCGTTGTCGATCGGAACGTGGCTGATCCGTGTCACCCGGGATGGATATCACGCGGGAAGCCTGTCGGGGCTTGCGATCGCGGGGACGGCATTTGCCGCACTGCTGATCGTGAAAGCAGCGACCAGCCTGTTTCTGTTCGCCGTGTTTCTGGCAATCGAAGTCGCGATGACGGGAAGGCGGCCGCGCGATTGGCGACGTGTCTGGCGCCACGCCGCGTTCTGGCTGCTGCTGGCGGCATTCACCTATTTCGCGGCGCCCGTCCTGAACAAGGTGATGCCGCTTTCGCGGACGCCGCTGGTCGCAATTCGCCATAGCGATCTTCCGGCATGGCTCGGCCAGCTTTCATCGGCGCTGCTGCTCGTCGCCTTGACGCTCGGCTACGACTTTTTCGGTTACTGGACGCACCGGCTGCAACACCGCATTCCGCTGTTCTGGCGCTTCCATTCGGTGCACCACAGTGTCGAGGAAATGGACAGCCTCGGCAGCTTCTCGCATCCGTTCGACGGATTGGTCGAACGACTGGGGCATATGGTGTTCGCCGCGCTGATCGGCTTTCAGTACGAAAGCGTCATGCTGCTGCATGCTTATCTTGCTATCCATGGCAGCTTCAACCACACGAGCGCGCGGGTCAATCTCGGCTGGCTGGGCGGCTGGATCGTCGACAATCGCTATCATTTCCTGCACCACACCCCGGACGAAGCGCAGTCGGGGGTCAATTTCGGCGGCGTGACGACGATCTGGGACCGGATTTTCGGCACCTATCGCGCGCCTGTCCAGGGACCATTGCCGCCGACGGGGCTCGCCGATTTCCACCCGACGAGCAATTTTCGCGAATTCCTGCTCGCCAAGCCGAAGCCGCGACCGATCGAGCAGCGCGCGTAAATGCCTAGCTGGACCGCGCCGGTCTGCGCTATCGCGCGTCGATGAGCGGCAATCATGTGCATCACAGCCACGATCACGCGCACGGGCACGGGCACGGCAGCGCGACCGACTTCGGGCGGGCGTTCGCGATCGGAGTCGCGCTCAACCTCGCCTTTGTCGGCGTCGAGCTGGTGTTCGGGCTCTTCGCCGATTCGGTCGCGTTGCTTGCCGATGCCGGGCATAATCTGTCCGATGTGCTCGGGTTGGTGGTGGCCTGGGGTGGCGCCGCACTCGCGCGCCGCCCGGCGTCGCCGCGCTTCACCTATGGCCTGCGCAAGACGACGATCCTTGCCGCCCTCGCCAATGCGCTGTTCCTGTTGTTCGCTTGCGGCGGCATCGCGTGGGAAGCGGCACGCCGCTTTGCCGACCCGCCGAGCGTGGCCGGGGCGACCGTGATGGCGGTTGCCGCATGCGGCATCGCCGTCAACGCCGCGACCGCTTGGTTGTTCGCACGCGGGCGCAAGGGCGATATCAACATCCGCGGCGCCTATCTCCACATGCTGAGCGACGCCGCCGTTTCCGCGGCCGTCGTGGTCGGCGGCGCGCTCGTGCTGCTCACCAGCTCGGTATGGATCGACCCGGTGATGAGCCTGCTGGTCGTGGCCGTCATCCTCTGGAGCACCTGGGGACTGCTGCGCGATTCGGTCGGGATGGCGCTCGATGCGGTGCCGCCGAACGTCGATGCGGCGGCGATCGGGTCGATGCTGCGGACGCTCGACGGCGTGGAACGGCTTCACGATCTGCACATCTGGCCGATCAGCACCACCGAAGTCGCGCTGACCGTGCGGCTGGTGATGCCCGGTGGCCACCCTGGCGACGGCTTTCTGCGGAGTGTCGCCCACCGGCTGCAGCATGATTTCCGCGTCGACCACGCGACGATCCAGATCGACCTGGGCGAAGGTGATCGTTGCCGCCTGCACGGTGCATCGGCGTGACCCAACGCTTTGCCTTCAGCATCGCCGCGACCGACGGCAAGGCGCGGACCGGGACGATCGCGATGGCGCGCGGCACAATCCGCACGCCCGCTTTCATGCCGGTCGGCACCGCCGCCACCGTCAAGGCGATGAAGCCGCAGGACGTACGCGCGAGCGGCGCCGACATCATCCTCGGCAATACCTACCACCTCATGCTCCGCCCCGGCGCCGAGCGGGTCGCGCGGCTGGGCGGCCTGCACGCCTTCATGCAGTGGGACCGGCCGATCCTGACCGACAGCGGCGGCTATCAGGTGATGAGCCTTGCCGACCTGACCACCCGGTCGGAAGACGGCGTGACCTTCAAGAGCCATCTCGACGGATCGCGCCATACGCTCAGCCCCGAGCGTTCGATCGAGATTCAGCGGCTGCTCGACTCCGATATCATCATGGCCTTTGACGAACTGGTGCCGACCACCGCGACGCGCGAGGTCCAGCACGCGGCGATGATGCGGTCGATGCGCTGGGCCGAGCGGTCGCGCGCGGCGTTCGACGGCGGCGGCGCGCACGCCGGGCGCGCAGCGATTTTCGGCATTCAGCAGGGCGCGCTCGACCAGACGATGCGGCTCGAATCGGCCCAGGCGCTGATCGACATCGGCTTTGACGGCTATGCGGTCGGCGGGCTGGCGGTGGGCGAAGGGCAGGAAGCGATGTTCGGCTGCCTCGACTTCGCGCCGCAGCAGTTGCCGGCCGACAAACCGCGCTATCTGATGGGCGTCGGCAAGCCCGACGACATCGTCGGCGCGGTCGAACGCGGGATCGACATGTTCGATTGCGTGCTGCCGACGCGCAGCGGTCGCACCGGCCAGGCCTTTACCCGCCGCGGTCCGATCAACATCCGCAACGCGCGATTCGCCGAAGATCAGGGGCCGGTCGACCCGGCCTGTGCCTGCCCGGTATGCGCACGTTTCAGCCGCGCTTATCTCCATCATCTTGTCCGCGCGGGCGAAATATTGGGCGCGATGCTGATGACCGAACATAATCTGTTCTTTTATCAGGCGCTGATGGCCGATTTACGTGCGGCAATCGCCGAGGGACGGCTCCAGCGCTTTGCCGATGCGTTCAGAGCGGATTATGGCGGCACCTGAAGCACACGAAGGAAGCGTTCGATGAGCGACCAACCCAAGGACATGAACGAGATCGAGGCCGCCGCGCACGCCGCGAAGCGTGTTGCCGCCGCTGCCGTCGAGACCGAGGAACAGGCGGCGAAGGCCTGGCCGGTATCGGCGATCGCGATCGGCGTGGGCGTCGGATCGGCGGCACTGGCCGCAGCTTTGCTCTACGCGAACAGCAGCTGGCGCAAGAAGTAGCAATTGGCGGTCGCACCGTGCCGCCGATCAGTGATTGACAGACGCAATACAGTCGCGCCACCTAGGCGCGCCTGTATTGCGGAGATTGTCATGCGCCTTGTTCGTGCCGCCCTTTTGCTCGGTGCCGCCTTGCTTCCACTGGCCGCGCAGGCGGCGCCGAAGAAAGCAGCGTCACGGGCCGCAGCCTCTGCCGCGCCTGCCGTCAAGCCGCTTGCCTATACCGAGCGCACGCTCGCCAACGGCCTGCGCGTCTTCGCGATCCGCGATACCTCGACCGCAACGGCGGCGGTGCACGTCTGGTATGATGTCGGGTCGAAGGACGATCCAAAGGGGCGGTCGGGCTTCGCCCACATGTTCGAACATTTGATGTTCAAGGCGACGCGCAACCTCGTCCCCGAACAGTTCGACCGCCTGACCGAGGATGTCGGTGGCTTCAACAACGCTTCGACCGCCGACGACTACACCAATTACTTCGAGACCGTCCCTGCCAACCATCTTGAGCGACTGCTGTTCGCCGAGGCCGACCGGATGGCGACGCTGGTGGTCGAACCGAAGAGCTTCGCCTCCGAACGCGACGTGGTGAAGGAGGAGCTGCGGCTGCGCGTGCTGGCGCCGCCCTATGGCAAGCTGTTCGCGCTGTATTTCCCGGAAATCTCCTACACCACCCATCCCTATGCGCGGCCCGGCATCGGCAGCCTGGACGATCTTCAGGCCGCGTCGATCGACGACGTCCGCGCCTTCCACGCGACCTATTACCGCCCCGACAACGCGGTGCTGGTGGTCGCCGGCAATTTCGATCCCCAGCAGCTCGACGCCTGGGTCGACAAATATTTTGCCGGTATCGCGCGCCCCGACCGGCCGATCCCGCGCGTCACCGTCGCCGAGCCGCCGCGCACCGCGCCGATCGTGCGGACAGTCTATGAAGAGAATACGCCGCTGCCCGCGGTGATGATCAGCTATCAGATTCCGCCCGATCGCGATGCCGACAATGCCGCGCTGACGGTGCTGAACGCGATTCTGTCGGCGGGCGACAGTTCGCGCCTTTATGAAAGCCTGGTCTATCGCGACCAGCTGGCTGCCAATGTCGGCACGTTCCTCGACAGCAAGCAGTCGACCGGCGCGCTGGCGCTCTATGCGATTGCCGCCGGCGGCAAGGATGTCGCCGCAAGCGAAGCCGGCCTGAAGCGCGAGATCGCCCGGCTGCGCGACGCGCCCGTCGGCGCGGCCGAACTTGCCGAGGCGAAGAACCAGATCCTCACCGGCGCGATCAAGGGCCGCGAAACGCCCGACGGCAAGGCGTCGACCCTGGCTGCCGCCGTCATCGTCGATGGCGACCCGCGCGCTGCCGACCGCCAGCTTGCCGCGATCAGCCGGGTCACCGCCGCCGATGTCCAACGGGTCGCGCGCAAATATCTGGGCGACGCGCAGTCGGCGACGCTGCGCTATCTGCCGGCCAAGCCGGGCGCCAAGGGCGACACGATCACAGTCGCGCCGACCGTGCAGGTCGCCGATCTGAAAGCGCCGTCCGATATCCGGCTTGCCACCCCGGCAAGCGATGCCGAGCGGGTCGCCGTCCCCGCTCCCGGTGCGCCGGTGCAGGCGGTGCTGCCGCCAGTTACCGAAACCCGGCTCGCCAATGGTCTGCGCGTCATCACCGTCGAGCGCCACGACCTGCCGCTCGTATCCGCAATCCTGGCGGTGCCCGGCGGTGCCGCCGCTGATCCGCGCGGTGCAG